>NKIT01000065.1 GCA_002256185.1 Rhodobacteraceae bacterium PARR1
TGTCCACCTCGATCCGCACATCGGGATGGCTGGCGGCAAAGCGGGTGATCGCGCCCAGAAGGAAGGCGTTGGAAAAGTCGGTAGGGATGCCGACCTTGATCCAGCCCGACAGCGCCTCGGCGGCGTAGTGGGCCATGATGTCATCGTTCAGTCGCAGGATTTGCCGCGCATAGGGGCCAAGCGCCACGCCGGAATCCGTCAACCGGATCTGGCGGGCATCGGTGTTGATCAGTTGCGTCCTGAGCAAGTCTTCCAGCCGCTTGATCTGCAGGCTGATGGCGGGCTGGGTGCGCCCCAACGCCTCGGCGGCGCGGGTGTAGCTGCCAAGGTCCACCACGGTGACAAAGGTGCGCAGCAGGTCAGTCGGAACATTGGTCAGCATCGGCAGGCCCATTCCATGGCAATCATTAGGCAACGTTATGGGACTATAGTAATTATCAATTTATCAAATCTCCAAGCCTTTCCTATGCAGGGGGGAGAGGAGATTCCGATGGACCGCAGCGCCTTTCACCGTCTGTTCAAATCCCCCGGCCCGGTGGTCACGCCAGTCATCCATGTGACCGACATTCGGCAAACCCTGACAAACATCGCCCATGTGGCGCGGTTGGGCGCGCAGGGCGTGTTCCTGATCAACCACGATTTCCCCGTTGAGCCGTTCTTGCCGATCCTGCGCGCGGCGCGGGCAGAATGCCCGAACCTGTGGATGGGGGTCAATTTCCTTGCCCAACCCGGCCGCGTGGCGTTTCCGATTCTGGGCCGTCTGGCGGCAGAGGGCTGCCAGATTGACGCCTATTGGGCGGATGACGCCTGCATGGACGAACGCCAGCCCACCCAGACCGAGGCCGAGGCGATTGCCGCCATCCGCGCCGCCAGCGGCTGGCAGGGGATGTATTTCGGCGGGGTCTGTTTCAAGAAACAGCGCCCCGTGGACCCCAGCCTGAACGAATATTCGGCCCGTCTGGCCCTGCCCTTCATGGATGTGGTCACCACATCGGGCGTCGCCACCGGTGAGGCGACCGATCTGACCAAGATCGACGATTTCCGCCGGGGATTGGGGGCGGCGCCCTTGGCCATCGCATCCGGCGTCACGCCCGACAATGCCGCGAAATATGCGGCGGATGTGGATTGCTTCCTTGTCGCCACCGGCATCAACCGCACCGGCGATTTCTACAACATCGACCCCGCGCGCCTTGCCGCGCTTCTGGACCTCACCCGCGATTACGGAGCCCCGAAATGACCGACCCCAAAGGACCGCGCGACGACCGCTGGTATCTGTCGCTGATGTCGCCCAACACCAAGGGCCCGAAATTCGCATGGCTGGACCCCACCTCCGTCTATATCAACGCCGCTGCCTTTGCCGATCTGCTGGAAGATTTGCTGGCCGATCTGGCGGGGGTGGAGTTTGACGTGGTCGGTGGCTGTGATGCGATGGGCTTTGTCCTTGGCGCAGGGCTGGCCGCGCGCAGCGGCAAGGGGTTCCTGCCCGTGCGCAAGGCCGGAAAGCTGTGCGTCGATACGGACCGCGTCAGTTTCACCAACTATTCCGGCAAGACGCAGGACATGGAGTTGCGCCAACCCGCCTTTGCCCCCGGCACCCGTGTTCTTCTGGCGGATCAATGGATTCAGACCGGCGGCACGATGGAAGCGGCAATCCAACTGGTCGAACGCCAAGGCGGCATCGTGGCGGGTCTGGCCACCATCGCGATGGAAAACTGCCCCGCGACAGATGCCTTTGCCGCGCGCTTTCCCGTAGCCGCCGCCGTGGTGCAAGGCAGCCGTTGGCAGGCCGAATGCAATGCGCAAGACCTGTCCAGTTTCCGCACCTACTCACCCGCGCGCACATTTCCAACGGCTGGGCGCACCCCTGCCTGACATACCCTGTGCCTGCGTCACCCGTGAAAGGCTGCTGCCATGACCACGCATCTGTCCAAGCCTTTGGCCAAATCCGCGTCAAAGATCGTCGCGCCGCAGTTGATTTCCGGCAATGCCAACCTGCCCCTCGCCCGTGCCATCGCACAGCGCATGTCCATTCATCGCGGCAGCCAGATCAGCCTTGTCGAGGCGCGGGTGGAACGCTTCAATGACCAAGAGATTTTTGTCGAAGTGTTCGAAAATGTCCGGGGTGAGGACATGTATGTCATCCAGTCCACCTCGAACCCCGCCAATGACAACCTGATGGAGTTGCTCATCATGACCGACGCGCTGCGCCGGTCATCGGCGGCGCGCATCACCGCCGTGATCCCCTATTTCGGCTATGCCCGCCAAGATCGCCGCTCCAAGGCCCGCACGCCGATCAGTGCCAAACTGGTGGCCAATCTGATCGAAACCGCCGGGATCGACCGGGTGCTGACGCTGGACCTGCATGCCGCGCAGATTCAGGGCTTTTTTGACATCCCGGTGGACAACCTGCACGCCAGCCCGGTCTTTGCGCTGGACATCGAACACCATTTCAAGGGGCGGATGGAGGAGTTGATGGTCATCTCGCCCGATGTGGGCGGGGTGGCGCGGGCGCGGGAACTGGCCAAGCGGATCAACGCGCCCTTGGCCATCGTGGACAAGCGCCGCGAAAAGGCAGGCGAGGTGTCAGCCATGACCGTCATCGGCGATGTGACCGGGCGGACCTGCCTGATCGTGGACGACATCTGCGACACGGCAGGCACCCTGTGCAAGGCGGCCGAAACGCTGATGGACGAGGGCGCGAAAGAAGTGCACGCCTATATAACCCACGGCGTGTTGTCCGGGCCTGCCATCGAACGGGTGGCCAAATCGGTGATGAAATCGCTGGTGATCACCGACTCCATCGAACAGGGCGTCAAGGTGCGCGCTGCCCCGAACATCCGCATCGTTCCCACCGCGCCGATCTTTGCCCAAGCGATCCTGAACATCTGGGGCGGGCGGTCTGTTTCAAGCCTGTTTGAAGCCACCACACTCGCCCCGATCTACGAAGGCTTCTATCCGCCCGATCCGGTTCACGCGGGTTGACCCTTCGGGGCACGTCCCGCGCGACCAAACCTTGCGGTCTTGATCGGCTTCCGGTGCTGTGACATCGCCTGTCCGTTTGCCATCGCGGCATCGGGGACTAGTTTGGGCGAAACAGATGGAACACCATGCTGATCATCACCGAAGCGACCATCCTCAACCGGGGCGTGCTGGACACGCGCAGCCTGCCAAGGCGGTTCTTCGGCAGGGTGGTCGTGTTGCCGCGCAGGGCTGGTCCCGGCCTGTGGCTGCGCCTGATCGCCGAGTTTCAGTTCCTGCGCTACATGCTGGCACTGGCGCCCTTCATGCTGCTGCCCCTGCTGCGGCGCGACATGGCGCTGACCATCTCGCAGGCGCCGCTGATCATGCTGATCGTGATCGCCCTTGTGGAACTGCGGGTCTTGCGCCTGTCCAAAGCCGCCCGCGCCAAGCAGGTCACCCCTGATGAGGCGGGGCGCAGATTGGATACGCTGGTGTTTCGTGCCCGCGCCTGTCTTCGGGGCATCGCCGCACGGCAGGGGATCATGGAAGGGGAATTGCGCTTGGTCGTCGAACAATCCGAACTGGCGCGTCTGCCGCCGCTGACTTTTGTTTCAGTCCAGACGGACCGGCCCGAACCGCGCCTTCTGTCCCTGTCGCCAGAGGATCGCGGCATCCTGCAAGCGGGCCTGTTCGATGCCGATCTGACCGAACGTGACCTGCTGGCCGTCAACCACCGCGACAGCCTTTACCTGCGCGACATCGCGCAAGAGGCGCGGGCCGTGTCGGCGCATTCCCGGCTGGCGGCGGCACTGGCGGCTAAGGCATTGGCGGCAAAGGCGGTAGGGGCATGACCGTCAACGCCGCCACCGTCTCTGCCGGAGAGGCCCTCCGCATCCTGACCGCCGGTTGGGAAGCGCAGCGGACAGGCACGTTGACCGCCTCATGGATGCTGCATGGCCGGCCCGGGGTCGGCAAGACCGAGGTGGTCCAGACCCTTGCCACCCGCATCGGCGCGGTGTTGCATGACCTGCGCCTGACGACGATCGAACCCCAGGACCTGCGCGGCCTGCCCTATTATGATCACGCACAGGCCAAGACTGTCTGGTATCGGCCCGAGGATCTGCCCGATGGCGATGCCCCCGCCATCCTGTTTCTGGACGAATTGACCGCTGCGGCGCCCGCGCTTCAGCCTACGGTGTATGGGTTGCTGCAGGAACGTCGGGTCGGACGGCACCGCCTGCCCGATACGGTCATGGTCATCGCGGCGGGCAACCGGGTCGAGGATGGCGCGATTGCCTATGACATGGGCAGCGCCTTGTCTGACCGCCTGATCCACATGACAGTGCAGGCCGATGCCGACGATTGGCTGCGCAACTATGCCCTGCCTGCGGGCATTCATCCTGCCGTCGCCGCTTTCATCCGCACCCGGCCTGATCTTTTGGAAACCACCGAGGACGCCATTCGACGTGGCCAGATGATCGCCTGCACCCCCCGCAGTTGGCGCAGGGTCAGCCAGATCATGCAAGCCATCCCTGACCGCGCACAGCGCCAAGTGATGATCGCGGGAACGGTCGGTCTTGCCCCGGCGGCAGAATTCGCGTTGGTCGCGGACGACATTGCAGCAACGGTGCAAGTCGCGGCGATGCTTTCGGCGCGGCGGGCGGATCGTGTGGCCATGTATCCCCGATCGTTGCATGGGTTGTCGGCCTTGGTCTACGGCCTGACCGGGGCCGTCACACGAGAGACCTTGCCTGCGGGCATCGAAATACTTGCCGATTTGCGGACCTTGCCCGCAACGGGCCTTCCGGTGGCGGAACTGGCCACCTTTGGGTTTGAACTGCTGATCGGGCGCGCCTTGGCGCAGGGGTGGGAGGATGTGTTTGCCACCTCTGCCGCCTATGCCTACTATGCGGGCGACCGCCAGACGCTTGGCCTGCCATGACCAACGCGCCCTGCCGCGCCACCCGCGCCTTGGCGCATCTGGGCGAGGTGGACCCCGCGCTGGCTGTGCTGTCATTGTGGTGCCGTCACCGCGATGGCGATGAAACCCGCACCTTTGGCGAGGTGATCAGCTACGCCCCCGGCTTTGATACGCTGGGTCTGGCCGAACAGGTGGGCACCGTGGCGCATCACGTGCTGCACGTGGCGCTGCGCCATTCCGCGCGGGTGGCGGCGCTGGCCGAACGGCTGGGGCCAGAGTTCGACGCCACGCTTTACGGTCTTGCCGCCGACGGGATCGTGAATGAAACGCTGACGCTTGCCGGTCATGCCTTGCCCCGGCCCGCTGTCCTGCTGACCGAAGTTCTGGTTCAGGCGGGCCTTCCCTTCGAATCCGCGATTGCGGCGCTGACCGATTGGGATGCGGATCGCTTGGCGCTTGCGCTTCATGCCGATCCCGCACGGGCGCGGCGGCTGCGCGATTGGGGCCGCGCGCGTGGGTTTGTCCCCGATCTCGCAGCGGGAGAGACTGATCCCGACGGGCAGGCGCAGACGGCGGCGGATTGGCGCAACCAGATGCTGCGGGCGCTTGAGTCCGGGCGCAAGGCCGGGACGGGCATCGGTCGTTTGGGGGCGGTTCTTGCGGATTTGTCTCCGGGTGCGGTGCCGTGGGAGGTTCACTTGCGCGGACTTTTGGCGCAGGCGCTGACCGACCGGCCGCGCGTCAGTTGGCGTCGCCCCGCACGCGCATGGATCGCGCGTCACGCCGAGGCTGAGCGCAGCGGCATCTCGACGCCTGCGTTTGAACCGGGCCGTGCGCGTCTGGATCATCGGCCCCGGTTGGTGATCGGACTGGACACATCCTCGTCGATCGACGGTCTGACGCTTCGGATGCTGATCGCCGAGGCAGAGTCGATCACACGCCGGACGGGGGCAGAGGCGCATCTTCTGGCCTTTGACACCACGGTGTCGCTGCATCAGCGGCTGGACCCGCAGGGTTGGGGCGCGCTGCGGGAGGTGCCGCTGCGGCAGGGGGGCGGCACGGATTACGGCGAACTCTTTGCCAAAGCGGAGCGGATTGCCCCCTCAGTTCTGGTGGTGCTGACCGATCTGGATGCCCGCCTGCCCACCGCGCCGGGCTTCCCGGTGATCTGGGCGGTGCCTGAGACCATCCCGCCACCGGCCTTTGGCCGTCTGGTCACCTTGCCGGGACGTTCATGGTAAAGAGAGGTTGGGCGATACGACACCGCGTCCACCATCCTGTTTGGCTGCCCGTGCTTTTTCAGGAAGGGCGGGGCCTGTCCAATCCCTTTCAGTCCCGCTGTTGACCTTGGCATAGCGCCCGGCACCGCAATCGACAAAGACCCGCCTGCGGCCGGGCTTGGAGGGTGGAGCGGAGTTCACTGTTGCAGCGCCGATGTGGCAGGTGTTGGTCTTGTCGGGGTGTTGGTTTTTGGTTGCGGGGACGGAATTCAGACACTGTTTGTCGGGTCAGCGCGTTAAGGGTGGGCAAGGCAGGGCGAGAATCCTCATGGCCTTAGAAGACCAAGCCATTCGGACCGACCGCCAGCCCAACCGTTGACGGCATAGCGCTGTGCGTTAGGGCGGCACTTGGGCAGAAAGTAGGGGACGGTGCCCCCGTTCTGACCGTTGGCGGTCGGCCCGCCCTCCTCGCGGCGGATGGTCTGGTCGTTGATCAGCAGTTTGGCCGCAACCTGAACCTCCGCCTCGTCGAACAGCCGTTCGGCCTGCCAACCTTGCAACAGCAAGCTATGTTGCGGGCTGACGCGCAGGGGGCGGGTGTTGCCCAAGGTGCCGGCCTCGATCACGATGGGGCCGAGCCTGCCCCGCGCCGCCACCGGGGCCGCGCCGATCCAGCGGATCGGTTGGTCGCCGTGGTCCGTGGTCCAGACCATGTTGGACCTGCACCGGCTTTGTCCCGGTCTTTTGAGAGCGATAGTCGCCATAAAGGGTCGGACCATGCGTCCGACGGATGTGGCAGCGATACACAGCGACGAGTTCAAGCGGGATGCAGTTCGCATTACGCTCACCAGTGGCCTGACACGGCGTCAGGTTGCGTCTGATTTTGGTGCCGGGCTTTCGACGCTGGGCAAGTGGGTTCGGGCGGTTTCTGAGGAAGCCAACCTGTTCTCCCGGTCGTGATCGTTTAGTCCAAAGGCGATTCCAAGCCGCAACACGGGACAATAGCACGGGGCTGGTGAGACAATCGCCGCCTTGCGTCATGGTGCCTTGATGTTGGTGCCTCGATTTTGCCGCAATTCAGCCCGGCCCAGATCCTGCCTGTTGACGACAAGAGCGACCAAGCGGCCGCGGGTGTGTCGTGAAGCATCCTTGCCGCCACAATGGCCGAGAGAACGGTGCTTTCCGCCTCGGGATCGGGTGATGTCGTCATAGTTGGAAGCCTCGCGACATCTGACTGAAAACGCCAAGTTTTGACCCTGATCGGCAGCTTCAGTGCCGCTCAATAACTCCGGAACGACGCGCTCGTGGTCCGGACAGAAACGGTGGGGAACAGGGCATGGCGACCATCAACGGAACAGCGGGTAGCGATTTCGCTGCGGGAGGGGCAGCCGCAGACCAGATCAGCGGTCTTGCTGGCAATGATACGCTTTCTGGCGGGGCGGGAGCCGATACTGCATCGGGCGGCACGGGCAATGACGTGATCGAAGGCGGAGACGGTGCTGACATCATTTATGGTGGCACGGGCGATGATTACCTTGCCGGGCAGGATCTGGTTGATCCGGCGGGAAGCGCGGTGTCGGGTACGTTGAACCCGGCTGTCAGCGCGGACGATGGCGCAGGCGATCTGCTGCATGGCGGCGCGGGCAATGACACGATCTTTGGCGGTGGCGGCAATGACCTGATGCTTGGCGGCATCGGCAACGATGTGATGCTGGGCGGCGCTGACGCCGACACGATGATCGGTGGCCTCGGGGCCGACACGATGCTGGGCGGTTCGGGTGCGGACCTGATGCGCGGCGACGAAGGGCTTTTCACGCCGCCGGGGGCGCAGTTCGGCGGAAGCGGTCGTGTCACACTGGTGAACCAGATCACCGGAGGCGATCAGTCACCGCCGGTCAGCCTTGTGCTGGGTGACGGGCGCGTCGTGCATGTCTGGATCAACAGCGCCACCGACGACAATGGCACCATCATGGAGTTGCAGGCCCGCATCTTCCATGCGGACGGCTCACCCGCCAGCGACCAGATCAATTTGGACAGTCTGCCTGCCGTTGACGGTTGGAATGAATTCGACTGGGACAACCTGAGCCTTGATTTGCTGCCTGACGGTGGGGTTGTGGTCAGCTATGTCCGCAACACGTCAGAACCGGGGGACGACGAACCGGTCTTTGCCATTCTGACCCCGACCGAGACCGGGCTGTCTGTGGCACTTCCGGCCACCGTCATCCAGACGAACGATACGACGACCTATGAAAGTCCGCCGGTTACGACGGTTCTGCAAAACGGAAACGTCCTGTTCGTCTGGTCCAAGAACGGTGGAAATGACGATGCCTCCATGACCCTTCAGGGGCGGATTTACACTCCGTCATCGGGCACATGGCTGTCGGACGAATTTCGCGTTGGCAGCGTGGCCGTCGACGGGTCCAACGGTTATGACGTGCCCAATCTGGCCGTCACGCAACTGACGGGCGGCAACGTCGCGGTCACCTGGCTGCGGTCCAACAGTGCAATCGGGAATGATTCCCCCGTCTATACGGTGCTGTCCCAGAACGGTGCCGTGATCCAGCCCACGACCGAAATCCAGCAGATCAACGGCGCAGGCTTTGAATCCCCTGCCGTAATCGTCGCGCTGAAGGACGGCGGCTGGGTGTCCGTCTGGTCCAATGACGGCCTTGACGATGACACGTCAACGATGACGCTGAAGGCGCGGATTTTCAACGCCGATGGCACCCCTGCCACGGGGGACATTCCGCTGGGCGCGATCCTTGACGGGTCCGACGGGTTTGACACGGATCAGATCAGCATCGTCCAGTTGAGCGGGGGGCGCGTCGCGATTGGCTATGTCGAAACCTATGTAACCGGCGGAACGAACTATCCGGAGTTCGTCATCCTCGATCCTGTGACGGGCAGTGTCGTGGTTCCGCCGCAGCAGATCGTGGTGGGGGCGACACATCCGTGGCCGGGGCCGCCGACGCTGGCTGCGTTGGGTGACAGTGGTGCCTTCGTCGCGGTCTATGCCGAGGGCAACCAGTTTTCGGGTGGCGTGACAGGGCTAAACTATCGCATCTTTGCCAGCGATGGCACGCCCTTGACCGGGCAGGTTGCGATCACGGGCACGACAGGCGACGCCGCCATGTCCGGCGATGACGCGTTTGACTGGAACCAGTTGAATGTCGTCTACAACGCGACCAACAACAGCTTTGTCGTCAGTTGGGTCGGAAGCAGCGACGGCAGTGGCACCGGCGTCTACTCATCCGGACCGATCGCCGGACCGGGCGGTTTGACCGGCCCCGCCATTGATCCTGCCGCCGGAAGTGCGGACGTGCTGGATGGCGGCGCGGATGCTGACACGATCCTGGGCGGGGGCGGCAACGACACGCTGACGGGCGGCAGCGGCAATGACAGCCTGTCAGGTGGCGTGGGCGATGACCAGTTGTCGGGCGGGTTGGGTGCCGACACGATGGACGGTGGCGACGGCGTTGACAGCTTCGTCCTGACGCAGGGTGACTCTGCCTCGGGCGGGACGGGCAACGACATCTTTACCCTGTCCGACCTTGCGGAACCCGGCGGTGCCGCAATCACCATCTCGGGCGGTAGCGGGCGCGATCTGCTTTACCTTGGCGGGACGTTCCAAGCCGGAACGCTGGTGCGGACGGGCGACAAGATCAACGGCTTCGACGGCACCGTGGGCATGCAAGACGGCAGCCTTGTCAGCTTTTCACAGGTTGAAGGGATCGTCTGCTTTACCCGTGGCACGTTGATCGACACGCCCAGTGGCAAACAGCCCATCGAACGTCTTTCGAAAGGCGACCTTGTCACAACCGACACAGGCGCAAAGCCGATCCGCTGGATCGGAAACCGCCGACTGGACCAAAGCCACCTTGCCGCAAACCCCGCTCTGGCACCCGTGGTCATTCCGGTTGGTGCCTTGGGGCCGGGCCTGCCTGCACGTGACCTTGTCGTTTCGCCACAGCACCGCATCCTGATCGAAAACCGCGTCGTTGCACGCATGTTCGATGCCCCCGCGATCCTTGTCCCGGCAAAAGATCTGGTCGGTGCCTTTGGCATCCGGCGCGATACAGAGGCGTGCGGGGCAGATTACTGGCACTTCCTGTTCGACGCGCATCACATCGTCTGCGCCGATGATGCATGGGCTGAATCGCTTTATCCGGGGTCCGAGGCGTTGAAGGGACTGCCCTCAGAGGCGCGGTCGGAAGTCCTTTCGCTGTTCCCGCAACTTGCGTTGCTTCCAGTGGCGGATTGCTTTGCGCCTGCCCGCCCTTTTCACCGGGGGGCCAAGGTCGCCCGAATGGTCGAACGGATAGAGGCCAATGGCCGGACATTGGTAGAGCGCTGTGCCAGTGAGACACTGCGAAAGACCGGCTAGCCGCGCTTCAGGCGGTGGTTGGGATGCTTTCCCCACGTGACAGCCGGTAAGACTGCCGGAACGCAAAGACCCGCGGCTTGGCCACAAGCTCTTCTTCGCCATTGACCAGAACCAAGCGTATCTGGCCGTTCCTGATCGATTTCACCTCTTGGATTGCCGAGAACGCAACCCAGACGGACCTGTTGATCTGGATACCCAGATCGCCCTGATGCAGTTCCTCGATGGCCACCAGTTTCGCCCGTTGCAGCGAATTGCCCGACCTCGTGGTGATCCTGAGGTAATGGTCTTCGATCCGGATCATCAAGATATCCGACAGGCCGAAGGTTTCTGTTCCGATCCGTATGGATACGGGCCTTGACGGCAAAAACCCCTGAGGACCGCCAGACAAAAATAGCTTGGGCGGAGGGGAAACAATGTCCAAGCCGCCTTTGTCATGCGCCGCAGCAGCATCCATTCTTCCCGTCCATTCGCTTGACGTTGGCGGCGAGGGTGATGCCGTGGGCAAGTCATCCGCCGCAGCGAATGACTTGCCCGGAAGCCGGGCATGCGGATGCCGCGTCACGACATATTGGCCATGCAGGAAGTCGAACAAAAGGATCACGGCCATGATGCGTGCCAAATCCGACAGGGTCACACTCAAAGGCTTGGGCGGAAGGCCAGTGAAAAAATATGTGGTCTGCACATTCGCTTCGAGCAGCAAGAGCAATGGCAAAAGGATGACAGGCGTCCAGATGTGCCGTATCAATCCGCGCCGGACCAACTGACGCATCAAGACGCCACTGATGATCAGCCATAGCAGGATCACCACGATCACTTGCCCCCAGATCAACCATCCGGTCAGTCGGGACAGTTCCTTGTCCTGATCAAGCAGGCCATAGAGCATGCATGCGGCAATGACGAACTTGAGGAACACAGGATGTAACACATAGTCACTTGGGCTGCTGATTATACCATAGACCGTTCCATCAACCGACCTGAGCCAAACAGTCAGATCTGCGGGAACGGGTGACTTGCCTGTATCAATCACTTGCACAATCGCCATCTTTAACGTGGAACACTTCGGTCAGACGGCCTTGCCGCCCTACGGTTCAGTCAGTCGCCAAGCGGTCCCGGAAAGTCAACGGCAGACAGCATCAAACACAAGATATGGCGCAAGGATAGCTTTCGGGTGACGAATTCTTGGGCCTTCGCCCTGCGTCAACTGGACCGGTCCCCAGACATCAGACAGGGGCAAATCATCAAATGCTTGGACGGATGACCAAGCTGGGGGGGATCAGCACATGGCGTGCTTCGGTTCGACCGTTGATCCGCTCCAGCAAAAGCTGCCCGGCCTTTGCACCAAGGGTGCGCCCGTTCTGGTCAATCGAAGACAAACCCACGCTGCGCAAGCCCGCTGAGGGCGCGTTGTCAAAGCCGATGACCGCGACTTGACCCGGAACGTCCAATCCCATGGCGCGGGCCTCGTCGATCAGGGTTATGGCGTGAAGGTCGCTCCAGCAGAAAAAGGCGACCGGTTTGGGGACAGAGCGCAGCAGGGCCTGCATCCTTTGGGCGATGGTTTCACCGGTGGTTCGGGACACGGCTTCGCCGATGTCATCGGGTGTGACCGAAACCCTGTCCGCAAGGCCAAGCGCGGTCATTTCAGCCCGATAGCCAGCCTCGCGCCGGATGGATACGTCGGAATCGCTCAGATCGCGGTGAGGCAGCGAAATCATGCGGATGTCGCGGTGTCCGGCCCGATACAGGGCCCGCACCGCCATGCGCGCCCCATCCTCGTCGTCGCAATTGGCAGTGTCGAACGAGCCAGCTTTCGCCTCATGGTGCCCGATCAGGATCAACGGAAGCTGCCGCGAGAACCGGTCCAGCGTCTGCGGTTCAAGATGTGGCGCGACAAGGACCAAGCCGTCCATCCTTGTGTCGATCATCGTCTCGATCAGGTCGCCCTCCAAGCGGCTTTGCCCCCGACCCACGCCGATCATCAGCTTGAAGCTGGCAGCCTCGATCGCTTCCTGGATGCCGCCGACCAGTTCACTGATGAAGGGGTTGGCGATATCAAGGGCAAGCACCCCGACCGTATAGGTCCGCCCCCGCATCGCGCGGGCGGCGGTGCTGGGGCGGTATCCCAGTTTTGCGATGGAAATCAGCACCTTCTCGCGCATGGCATCACTGACGCCATAAGCATCGCGCAGCACGTTCGACACCGCAGTGACCGACACGCCCGCGTCTTCGGCGACGGTTCGGATCGTCACTTTGTCGGCCTTGCTCACGATTGTCTTCCCTGCTTCCGGGCCTGCTTCCGGGCGCATACGCTTATCGCCCCGATTGGCACAATAAGAAAGAACTTGACCGGTGAGAGCAATCGAATACGTTTCATGAAACGTTTCATGAAACGTTTCAGATTCGGGGTACACCAGACCCCGCAGCACTGGGAGGGGCTGATGGGCAAGGTAGAAACCGAACTGCGCAAAGCGTTGGACGTGGCGCTTTCGCCGTGGTCCGGGGCCATGATCGCCCCGCTTTGTGACGGGGGCTGCGGCAGTCGCGCCAGCTTTGTCACGCAGACCTTTGCCGCGCCCGTCGGGGATCAGGCGGTCAGTCTGCGCATCTCGGCCCAGGGGCTTTACCGCGCCTTTGTGAACGGGCAGCGCGTGGGCAAAGATGCGCTGACGCCGGGTTTGACCTGCTATGATGATCGGATCGCCTATCAGACATACGATATCACCGCCCTCCTGCGGGGTGGAGAGAACCGGATCGACATCTGGTTGTCGGATGGCTGGTTCCGGTCGGCGATCATGTGGCCACCGATGCAGATCGAAAACTGCTGGGGCGACCGCATCGCCGCGATTGCGGAAATCGCGCAGGCGGGCCGCATCCTTGTGAAGACCGACCCGACATGGAAAAGCGGACTGCTGCCGATCAACCGCGCCGGTATCTACTACGGTGAGGATTACGACTCCCGGCTGGAAGATGCCCCCGCCGATGACGGGGTCGAGGTGCTGGCTTTCGACACCGCGCGCCTTGTCCCGCATGAGGTGGACCCCGTCGTGGAACTGGCCCCGCTGGCCCCTGTCAAGTCTTGGACCGATGCCGAAGGACGGCAGGTATTGGATTTCGGGCAGAACGTGGCAGGCTATCTGCGTGTTGCTGCATCGGGTCCGGCCGGATCGACCATCCGCATCGAACACGCCGAGGTTCTTGGACCGGACGGGGTCTTTGACAACCGCAACTTTCGCAGCGCCCGCGCCGAGGCGCATCTGACCCTGAACGGCACCAGCCAAAGCTGGTCGCCGCATTTCACCTTCATGGGCTTTCGCTATGCGCGCATCACCGCATCGGATGGCGCCGTGGTGTCCGACGCAGTTTCGGTTCCGATTAGCTCCATCCCCCGCGCGAACGGCAACATCACCACAGGCCACCCTGCCGTGAACCGCCTTGTGCAAAACACCCTTTGGTCGATGCGCGCGAATTTCGTTGAAATTCCGACCGATTGCCCGCAGCGGGATGAGCGTCTGGGCTGGAGCGGCGATGCACAGGTCTTTGCCGGAACGGCGGCGTGGCTGGGTCAGGTAGACCGCTTCTTGCGCAAATACCTGCGCGATCTGCGCCACGATCAGCGGGCAGATGGCGCGATTGCGCATTTCTCGCCCGATCCGACGCGGCTGCATCAAGACAAGATTGACGGGATTTGGGCCGGATCGACCGGATGGGGCGATGCCATCACCGTCATCCCGTGGCAGCTTTACCTGCATTATGGCGACAAGACCGTGCTGGAGGAAAACTTCCCCGCCATGCAACGGTGGCTGGATTATCTGTGGAGCATCAGCGACGGGCCGGTGATCCGACCAAACGCCGTCTGGGGCGCGCGTGGTTTCAGCTTTGGCGACTGGCTGCAACCGACAGGATCGACCGTCAAACCGCGCCCGACCATCGCGGACGATTGCGCCGCGACGATCTATCACTTCATCTCGACCGAAATCGCCGCCAAGACAGCCCACGCCTTGGGCCGTGGGGATGAGGCGCAAGCGCTGATGGCCCGCGCGGACGTGATCCGTCTGGCGTTTCAGGATGAGTATTTCTCGAAAACCGGACGGATCGCGCATAACGATCAAACCTCGTGGAGTCTGGCGTTCCTTTACGGCCTCGTGCCCGCTGAACATTACGAGGCGGGAAAGGCCCACTTCCGCCGCATCGTCCAAGAGGCGGATGGCCTGATCGGCACCGGCTTCATCGGCACGCCTGCCCTTTTGCCTGCGCTGTCGCTGCATGGCATGGCCGACCTTGCCGAGAAGATTTTCCTGAACCGCAAGGTGCCCGGCTGGCTGTTTCAGGTGGATCGCGGCGCAACCTCGATCTGGGAACGCTGGGATGCCATCGGCGAAGATGGCACGATCTTCACGCCCGAAATGAACAGCTACAACCACTATGCATATGGCGCAGTCTGCCAGTGGCTGTTTGAAAGCGTGGCGGGCGTGGCCCCGACGGTCGATGCGCCGGGCTTTGATGTGGTCACGGTCGATCCGCTGATCCTGCCCGCCCTGTCCCCCGTGGCGATGTGGCACGACTGCCGCCATGGCCGGATCGAGGCCGGATGGACGCTGGCAGGCGACCGCGTGACCTATCGGCTGTCCTTGCCCCCCGGCAGTTCGGCCATCCTGTCACCCAAGGCAGCCAAGGGGCCGCTGACGGTCAACGGTCAGCTTGGGCACATTGGTCAGTCCCTGCCCGCCGGCACATATGAAATCAGCTTCCACATCTAACGCGGGAAGCACCTATCCGCCGGGCCAACCGGCGGCACGACAAAGACGGTCAACATCAGGAGGAGAGACCATGAGACTTTATCCCAGCGCGGCATTTCTGGCCGCCTTTGCCCTTACAGCCGGTTTTGCACAGGCCGAAACCACCCTGTCGGTGCTGCTGGACGGCAATGCCGAAACCATCGCCGCGATGGAGGCCCTGACCGCTGCCTATACGGCTGCCAATCCGGACGTGACCTTTTCCATCGAGAACCGCCCCGGCGGCAGCGAAGGCGACAATCTGGTCAAGACCCGTTTGGCGACCGGCGAAGCGGGCGACATCATCCAGTATAACTCCGGCTCGTTGTTTCAGGCGCTCAAGCCCGCGCAGAACCTTGCTGATCTGACCGACCTTGCCGCGCAGGCCAATGTCATCGACAGCTTCAAATCGGTGGTCACCGCCGAGGATGGCACCATCCGCGGCATCCCCTTTGGTCCTGCGATGGGCGGCGGGATCTATTACAACAAGAAGATCTATTCCGAGCTTGGCCTGTCGGTGCCCACCACATGGGCCGAGTTCATGGCCAACAATGAAAAGATCAAGGCCGCAGGCAAGGTTGCCGTGGCGCAGACATATGGCGACACATGGTCCAGCCAGTTGTTCGTCCTATCCGACTTCTACAACCTGCAAGCCGTGGTTCCGACCTTTGCCGCCGACTACACAGCGAACAAGGCCAAATTCGCCTCCACCCCGGCCGCCGTCACCAGTTTCCAGCGGCTTGAGGATGTGTTCAAGGCGG
Organism: Rhodobacteraceae bacterium PARR1; assembly: GCA_002256185.1. GTDB lineage: Bacteria > Pseudomonadota > Alphaproteobacteria > Rhodobacterales > Rhodobacteraceae > Paragemmobacter. The sequence continues at coordinate 16,020 of NKIT01000065.1, forward strand.
GTTACCTGAACCCTGACTTCGGCGTCGCCAAGTTTGACGAGGGCGTGCGCATGGTCGCCACGGGCGAGGCCGCGCATTATCCAATGCTGACCTTCGCGCTTGGCAACGTAAAGCAGAACTACCCCGAAAACCTGAATGACGTGGGCTTTTTTGCCCAGCCGGGCGACGACGCCTCCAAGAACGGTCTGACGGTCTGGATGCCAGCAGGTCTGTATATCCCTGCGGCGTCGGAACATCAGGATGTGGCCAAGGATTTCCTGTCCTTTGTCGCCTCGGTCGAAGGCTGCAACCTGATGATTGGCGCGAACGGTGCAACTGGCCCCTATCTGATCAAGGGCTGTGAATTGCCCGCCGATGTGCCGCCCGCCGTGGCCGAGATGCTGCCCTATTTCCAGAAAGAGGGCGGCACCGCCCCGGCGCTGGAATATCTTTCGCCTGTGAAAGGCCCGGCGCTGGAGCAGATCACAGTCGAGGTCGGTTCGGGCATCCGCCCGGCAGCCGAAGCGGCGGCGCTCTATGACCAGGACGTCGAGAAGCAGGCCAAGCAGCTTGGATTGCCGAACTGGTGACCTCCCACCGGTGATGCAACGCCCCATCCGGTCGCAGGCCTTGGCGCATCGGGTGGGGCCCCATATGGCGGGCCCTTTCATGAACGCGCGACCTTCCCCCTATCCCTATTGGTTCGTCCTGCCCGCAGCGGTGGTCTTTACCACCCTGTTTCTGGTTCCGACCTTTGCCAGTTTCTGGTTTTCGATGACCCGCTGGGACTTGTTCACCGCAGAGTTCATCGGGATGGACAACTACCGCCAGTTCTTCAAGGAGCCGTTTCTGGTTCAGGGGCTGGTCAATACATTGATCTATGCCGTCCTGACCTCTGCCGCCAAATCGGTGCTGGGTCTGCTGCTGGCGGTGCTTTTGACCTCGGGTATCCTGTGGCAGGGATTTCTGCGTTCTGTGGTGTTCTTTCCGGTCCTTGTCTCGACCATCGGGATCGGGATCACCTTTCAGGCGCTGATGCACCCGACCAAGGGGGTCATCAACCTCGCCCTCGCGCATCTGGGGATAGACGGGCCGTTCTGGCTGTCCGATCCCGGATTGGCGCTGTATTCGGTCGCCCTGATCGACATCTGGAAGGGTGTCGGTCTGGCGACGCTGATCTATATCGCCGGTCTTGCCGCCATCTCGCCCGACTACTACGAGGCCGCCCGCATCGACGGTGCCACCCGCGTGCAGCAGTTCTGGCGCGTGACAGTGCCGCTGGTCCGACCTGCGACCGTCACGGTCATCACGCTGTCGCTGATTGGCGGGCTGCGATCCTTTGACATCATCTGGGCGACGACCAAGGGCGGTCCGGGCTTTTCATCGGATGTGCTGGCAAGCGTGATCTACAAACAATATCAGGCCGGGTTCTACGGGCTGGCCACCGCCGGGAACGTGATCCTGTTCCTGCTCATCGCCCTCATCATCCTGCCGCTGACATGGTGGTTCAACAAGCGCGAGGTGGAGCAATGATCCGGCACGGCCTGACACCGCGTCAGCGCAACATCGGCATCGCGGCGACGCTGGTTGCGTCGGTGGTGTTCATCCTTCCGTTTGTCTTCATCTTCTTCATGGCGGCCAAGACCAAACGCGAAGCGGCGCTGTTCTTGTTCACATGGCCCAGTGAATGGCAGCTTTGGTCCAACCTGACCGAGGTTGTCGTCTTTCGCGACTACATGCTGCTCTTGGCCTATTTCAATTCCATCATCATCACTGTCGGCGCGGTGACCCTGCTGGTGCTGTTCGGGGCCATGGTCGGCTATATCCTGCAACGCCGCCCCTCGGGCTGGAACAAGCTGATCTATGCGGGCGTGCTGGTCGGGCTGATGGTGCCGCCCGCCATCGTGCCGACAATCTGGGTGCTGCAAGGGTTGGGCCTGTTCAAGACCATCTCGGGCATGATCCTGATACAGGTGGCATACGGGCTGTCCTTCGCGATCCTGCTGTTTCGCAGTTTCATCGCCACCATCCCGCGCGATCTGGACGAGGCGGCGATCATCGACGGGGCAAAGCCGCTGCAAATCTTTCTGCGCGTCATCCTGCCGTTGCTCAGGCCGGTGACGGTGACGCTGATCGTGGTGCAGTCCATCTTCATCTTCAACGACTTCACCAACCCGCTTTACTATCTGCCGGGCAAAGAGAACGTCACCGTCCAACTGACGCTGTTCAATTTCCAAAGCCAGTTCCAAAGCCAGTTCAACCTGTTGTTCATGAACATCCTGCTGGTCACGATCCCGCCGCTGATCGTCTTTGTCTTCTTCAACCGCCAGATCGTGGCCGGCATGACCGCCGGTGCCGTGAAAGGATAAGCCATGACCGACGTTGCGCTGAAATCGCTGACGAAAAGCTTTGGTCTTGTGGACGTGATCAAGGGCGTAGACCTTGACATCAAGTCGGGTGAGTTCTGCGTGTTCGTCGGCCCCTCGGGCTGCGGCAAATCCACCTTGCTGCGGATTATCGCGGGGCTGGAAAGCGCCACTGCGGGCGAGATCATCATTGACGGGCGGGATGTGTCGGGTGCGGAACCGTCTGAACGCGGCATTGCGATGGTGTTCCAATCCTACGCGCTTTACCCGCATCTGTCCGTGCGCGACAACATCGGCTTCGGCCTCAGTCTCGCCAAATTGCCCAAGGCAGAGATCAGGACGCGGGTCGAAGCCGCCGCCGCAATCCTGCAACTGGGGCCGCTGCTGGACCGCAAACCCAAGGCGCTGTCGGGTGGCCAGCGCCAGCGGGTGGCCATCGGGCGGGCCATGGTGCGCGACCCAAAGGTGTTCCTGCTGGACGAACCGTTGTCCAACCTTGACGCTGCATTGCGCGCGCAGATGCGGATCGAACTGACCGACCTGCACCGCCGCCTTGGGGCCACGATGATCTATGTCACCCATGATCAGGTTGAGGCGATGACGATGGCCGACAAGATCGTGGTGCTGAACAGTGGGCGCATCGAACAGGTCGGCACCCCGATGGAGCTTTACAACCACCCCGCGACCCCTTTTGTCGCCGGTTTCATCGGCAGTCCGAAGATGAACCTTTTCGAGGGTGCGACAGCGAAGGCCGAGGGCTGCACGACCTATGGCATCCGCCCGGAACACATCACCCTGTCCAGAACCGGCGGCAAGTGGCAGGGCACGGCGCGGCATGTCGAACATCTGGGGGCCGACACGATCGTTTATCTGAAGGTCGAAGGCATGGGCGAATTGCTGGCGCGGACCACCGAGGATTTTCCCGTGGCGCATGGTGAGACGCTCTTTGCCAGCCCAATTGCTGGCCGGGAATTTCGTTTCGCCTGACGGCGCAGGCCGTCGGTTGCGGCGTCGTGCCGTGGCCAGCGCTGCGGCAACCATCCGTCATGCCGATGGATGTCATCGACTTATACCGGCTTCACCTGTGCGCTTGCCCATGTCAGGACTGACATGATCCGTCGGTGGCAAGACAAGCCGCCAAATCAATCTTGGAGACATCATGGAAATCGGCATCGACAGTTTTGCGGCCACCATCCCGAACCCCGCGACAGGTGCCTTGGTGCCGCCCGCCGACCGCATCGCCGCGCTGCTGGACGAGGTAGAGCTTGCCGACCGTGTCGGTCTTGATGTCTTTGGCATCGGTGAGCATCACCGCAAAGAGTTCCTCGACTCTGCCCCCACCGTCCTTTTGGCGGCAGCGGCGGCGCGCACAAAGACAATCCGCCTTGCCAGTGCCGTCACGGTGCTGAGTGCCACCGATCCGGTGCGGACCTTTCAGGAATTCGCGACCATCGACCTGATCTCGAAAGGCCGGGCCGAGATTGTGGCCGGGCGGGGGTCTTTCGGCGAGGCTTATCCGCTGTTCGGTTTCGCCTTTGACGATTACGACGCCCTCTTTGCGGAAAAGCTCGACCTGCTGTTGCAACTGCGTGAGACGACCGAGATCTCATGGCAGGGCCGTTTTCGTCCGGCGCTGACCGGTCAGGGCGTCTATCCCCGCCCGCATCAGGCCAGAATGCCGATCTGGTTGGGCGTGGGCGGCACGCCGCAGTCTTTCGTGCGGGCGGGCACGCTGGGGTTGCCATTGATGGTGGCGATCATCGGGGGCAGTTTTGACAGGTTCCGCCCGCTGGTCGATCTTTATCGCAAAGCGGGGCAGCAGGCAGGGCACGCGCCCGAAACCCTGCGGGTCGGGATTCATGCGATGGGGTTTGTCGGTGACACCGACACCGCCGCCCGTGATGCCTTTTATCCCGGCTGGGCGCATATGTTCACCGAAATTGGGCGCGAGCGCGGCTGGTCCCGCGTCACCCGCCCGCAATTCGATGCAATGTGCGGCCCGCAGGGGGCGTTCCTGATCGGCAGCCCCCAAACCGTGCGCGACAAGATCATCGCCGCCGACCGCGCGCTTGGCGGGATCGACCGGCTGACGTTCCAGATGAGTTCGGCCATGCTGGAAACCGAGGCGATGCAAAGGTCGATCACACTTTTGGGGCAAGAGGTCGCCCCGGCGATCCGTGACAGCCGTGGGTGAGCTGATCAACGGCATCTGGCACCGCAGCGGCATCGACGCCATCCTGAAAGACGGCAAGATGCAACGCCCGCCGTCCACCTTTCGCAACTGGATCACGCCCGGCGGAGACTTCCCCCCTGCGGCGGGCCGGTATCATCTTTATGTCTCGCTCGCCTGCCCTTGGGCGCATCGGACGCTGATCCTGCACCGGCTGAAAGGACTGCAGGGCATCGTCGGCCTCTCGGTCGTGCATTGGCTGATGAGGGATGACGGCTGGACCTTCGATCCCGCCGCCGGCGTCATTCCCGCCACGGTCAACAGTGC
>NKIT01000066.1 GCA_002256185.1 Rhodobacteraceae bacterium PARR1
GGGCGGGACAGCGATTAGTGTTGCGCCTCCCGCGCGCCACGGGTCGCGCGGGACTGATGGGGGGGTGGGAAAAGTAATATGGACTGGGACGACCTGCGTATTTTCCTCGCCGTTGCGCGCACCGATAGCCTTTCAGGCGCGGGCAAGCGGTTGAAGATCGACCCCGCCACCGTCAGCCGCCGCATTGCCCGGCTGGAAGAGGCCATCGGCGCGCGATTGTTCACCAAATCCCCGCAAGGCTATGCCCTGACCGAGGAAGGCGCGCGCCTGATCCCGCATGCCGAACGCGCCGAGGCCGCATTGCAGGACGCGCAAGAGGCGCTGACCGGGCCAGAGGGGCTGCAAGGCCAGATCCGCATCGGCGCGCCGGATGGCTGTGCGAATTACCTGCTGCCACAGGTTCTCGCCGCGATCTGTGACGCCAATCCGGGGCTGGAGGTGCAGATCGTCGCCCTGCCGCGCGTGTTCAACCTGTCAAAGCGCGAGGCGGACATGGCCATCGGCGTCAGCCGTCCCACGGCGGGGCGTCTGACAGTCCAGAAACTGACCGACTACCGCCTGCATCTGGCGGCGCTTCCGGCCTATCTGGACGGTCACCCGCCCATCCTGACGCCGGATGACCTGAACGCGCATCGCATGGTGGGCTATATTCCCGACATGATCTTTGACAAGGAACTGGATTATCTGACGCAGGTGGGCGCGCCGCCGGTGGCGCTGGCGTCAAACTCTGTCTCGGTGCAACTGAACTGGCTGCGCGCGGCGGCGGGTATCGGTGTTGTGCATGATTTCGCCCTGCCGGCCGCGCCTGAACTGGTCAAGGTGATCCCGGATCAGGTCAGCCTCAGCCGCAGCTTCTGGTTGATCCGGCACGAAGATGACAGCCGCGTCGCGCGATTGAACCGCTTTGCCGATCTGCTGGTTTCGGGATGCAGGAAGGAAATGCAAAGGCTGGAAAGTCTTTCTTGACAGAATGTTGCGTGCGGAGGACGCTTCCCCATGGGAAGAAGGGGAGGACCACCATGCATGTCTCGCAAATCCTGAAATCCAAATCCGAACAGTCGGTCGTCACGATTGCACCCGGCAGCACGGTCGCTGCGGCGGCAGAGCTTTTGTCGTCCAAACGCATCGGGGCGGTGATCGTGTCCTCTGACGGGCGGCATGTGGCGGGGATCGTGTCGGAACGCGACATCGTGCGCGAATTGGGGCGGCGCGGCCCGGCCTGCCTGACCGATACGGTGGACAAGATCATGACCGCCCGCATCGTCAGTTGCCGACGGGATGAACGCGCCAATGACGTCTTGCAAAAGATGACCGATGGCCGCTTTCGCCACATGCCGGTCATGGACGGGGACGAGATGGTGGGGCTGATTTCCATCGGTGACGTGGTCAAGGCGCGGCTTTCGGAACTGGCGATGGAGCGGGACGCGCTGGAAGGCATGGTCAAGGGGTTCTGACCCCGGCACCTGCCGCAGCGCGGCGCTTTGGGCCTTGCGTCCGCCCGCGCAATAATGTTGCGTCAGCGGGCAGTTACAAGGGGGGAGTGGACCCATGCGCATCGGCCTTTATCCGGGCACGTTCGATCCGATCACGCTGGGCCATGTCGATATCATCCAGCGCGCCATGGCTTTGGTGGATCGTCTGGTGATCGGCGTGGCGATCAACCGCGACAAGGGGCCGCTTTTCTCGCTTGAGGATCGGGTGTCGATGGTGCGGGCTGAATGCGATGCCATTACCGCCAAGACGGGCGGCGAGATTGTGGTGCATCCGTTTGAAAACCTGCTGATCGACTGCGCCCGCGATGTGGGGGCCAGTGTGATCGTGCGCGGACTGCGGGCGGTGGCGGATTTCGAATATGAATTCCAGATGGTCGGCATGAACCGCGCGCTGGATGCCAGCATCGAGACGGTGTTCCTGATGGCCGATGCCCGCCGTCAGGCCATCGCGTCCAAGCTGGTCAAGGAAATCGCCCGGCTGGGTGGCGATGTGTCGAAGTTCGTGACACCGCCCGTGGCGCAGGCGTTGCAACGGCGGTTTGTGCCCCACTCATGATAACGGGGGGCAAGGCCCCCCGTTTCACGCTCTGGCGCGGGCGGGGATGAACCCGCCCGGTGTGACACTGCGCCAGCGATGCGCTTATTTCCCGTAAACCGCAGCCCAGGCGATGCGATGCGCGTCTTCGGGGAAAATCCCGATATCCAGCGCCATGTCGCGGGGCAGGCGGGCGATCTCGTCGCGGGTCCGCTTGTACAGCGCGCGATTGGCGGCAGCGGTCTTCAGCGTGTCGATCAGTTTCATGTCCGTTTCCTCTCGGTCATCACCCAAGGGCTCACAGCGTCCCTTCCGGCGTGCTTTGTATTTGGGGCATTGCGGTTGCGCTAACAACGGACAAGGCGGGCAAGCCGCTATGCGCTATGCGCATGGGTCGTTCAGAAATGCATGGCTGAACGAAAAAGGGCACCCGAAGGTGCCCTTTGACGCTGTGCTGTAAAGCGCCGGTCAGGCCAGTGCGGCGGTCACGATCACCTCAACCAGATAATCCGGCGTGGCAAGCTTGGCCTCACCCGTGGCGCGGGCCGGGGTATGGCCCTGCGGCACCCACGCGTCCCAGACGGCGTTCATTTCGGGGAATGTGGCGATGTCGGCCAGCCAGATCTGCGCCGACAGGATGCGGGTCTTGTCCGTCCCGGCTTCGGCAAGGATGCGGTCCACTTCTGCCAGACAGGTCCGGGTCTGATCCGCGACCGAGTCGCCGGGGGTGCCAACCTGGCCTGCCAGCCAGACGATTCCGTTGTAGCACACCGCCTCTGACATGCGCGCGCCGACGCCGATGCGTTTGATCTCTGCCATTTCCGGTCCCTCTTGGCTGGTTTGATGTGATGTGGGTTGGTTAGCGCAAGGTCCGCGCAAAGGAAAGCGGCAGACCACCGCCGATGGCCCCGTTGCGCATCGGCAAGGTTCCGCCGCATTGCGGCATGGCGGCCGGTGCAACCTTGGCGGAGTGCAAGTGCCATGCCACAGGTGGCACGTACAAAGTGATGCCGAGGTCGTGATGCACCCCAAAGCCCAGTTCCGGTTCTTGTCCCTGCTGCTGATTGCCGCCCTGTCGCTGCCTGTGCTGACCTCTGGTGCCGCCTTGGCCGAGGCGACGCAAAGCCAGCCGCGCAAAGGGCTTTTTGCCTTTCTCATGCCCGCCGCAGACCGTCAGGCCCGTCCTGACCGTCATGTGAACGCCGATGAACAAGCCCGTGCCGAACTCAAGGCCGCCGTGCAGGTGGCGGTGGAGAATCGTCCGCGTGGTCGGCTGTGGTGCGTGCCCTTTGCCCGTGCCGTCACGGGTGTTGATCTGCGCGGCAATGCCAAGACCTGGTGGCATCAGGCCAAGGGCCGCTATGAACGCGGGAATGAGCCTGAGATCGGTGCCGTCATGACCTTTTCCGGCAGCCGTTCCATGCCGCGCGGCCATGTCGCCGTGGTCTCCAAGGTCTTGTCCGACCGCGAAGTGCTGATCGACCAAGCCAATTGGGAACGCAACCGCATCACGCTGGACACGCTGGTGGTGGATGTGTCGGCCAAGGGCGACTGGTCGCAAGTGCGCGTTGCCAACGGCAACGGCTCGCTCGGTCGGGTAAACCCGGTTTACGGGTTCATCTATAACTGAGGTTCTCCAACCGGAAAAAGCAAAACAGCCTCGCTTCGGCGGGGCTTTTTTCACGACTTTGGAGATTGGAGCGGGTGAAGGGAATCGAACCCTCGTCATCAGCTTGGGAAGCTGCTTCTCTACCATTGAGATACACCCGCGACAGGGATGAGGTAAGCGATCAGGCGCGCGGCGTCAAGCGGGGGGCGGGGGCCTCAGAGCGTGAAAAATCCGGGTGCGCGGCTTAACGTGTCCGCATCGGTCAACACATCGCCCGCCGCATCGCCGATGCCATGCAGCGCGCCGCCCCAAGCCATGTTCAGCCATGTGGCAGCGCGGTGCAGCATCGCCTCGATCGGTGCAACGACCGTTGGGTCAGGGTCGGCGCGGGCGGTGATCAGCCATAGCCGCTTGCCGCGCATCCTGTCCGCGAACCCCATGCCCGGCGCATCAAGCCAGCCTGACCAGTGATCCAGCAGCAACTTTGCGGGCGCGGGCAGGGCGTACCAGTAGACGGGTGCAACAAAGACGATGTCAGTGGATAAAGCCATCGCTTGCCAGACCGTTGCCAAGGCCCCCTCGGGCGGGTGCCCATGGGGGCGGCAGTCGTGAAAGGCGGGCAGGGGCAGGGCGGCAAGGTCGATCCAGTCTTGCCCGACATCCTGTCCCAAACCCGCCGCTGCGCGTTCGGCCAGCAGACGCGCGTTGCCCTGTGGCCGGGCAGAAGAGCACAAGAACAAGACCTGTCGCATCCGCAGATGAAGCCCGCCACGGCGGCGTCGCGCAAGCAAAAAAGGGGTCCGGGGTGTTTCACCCGGACCCCGGCCGCATCCGCGTCGTGGGGACGAAATGGGGGATGCGGCACGGCTGCCAGCGGTGTGACGTCTCGCGGCAGCCGATCCTGTCCTTAGTTCGCGGGCAGAAGGACGGTGTCGATCACATGGATCACGCCATTCGATTGCTTCACATCCGCGATGGTGACGGTGGCGATGTTGCCCTGACCGTCCTTGATCTGCACCTTGTCGCCGTGCTTCATCGCGGTGAATTCGCAGCCGCCCACGGTTTTCACGGTGTGCATGCCGCCGTCATCCGCGATCATCTGGTTGATGGCATCCGACATCGCATTGGCCGCAACGACATGGCAGGTCAGGATCTTGACCAGCATATCCTTGTTTTCCGGCTTCAGCAGGGTTTCCACGGTGCCCGCGGGCAGTTTGGCGAAGGCTTCATTGGTGGGGGCGAAAACGGTGAAGGGGCCTTCGCCTTGCAGCGTTTCCACCAGACCGGCAGCCTGCACAGCGGCCACAAGCGTGGTGTGATCGGCGGAATTGACTGCATTCTCGACGATGTTCTTGTCCGAGAACATCGCAGCACCCCCGACCATCGGGTTTTCGCTGCCATCCGAGGCGGCAAGCGCGAACGAGGTCGACACGGCAAGGATCAGGGCGGACAGACGAAGTTTCATGGCAGCTTCTCCGGGTTATGCGGCGGACCAGTTCCGCCTTGCATCCGAAGCTACGGGGCGGTTTCGGTCGAAGTTTCAGACCGCCCCGATTTTTCTATTCACGAAAACGTCAGACGTCGCCCACCACGCCCGCCGCCAGAACCGGCCCGGTCGGCCCACCCGTGGGCGACCCGCCCGCGGGTTCCAATGACACGGCGAGGGTCCAGCCTTGCGGCAGCGTCGGATAGGGCACCTGCAATGCCGCCTCTTGCAACAGGCCCAGTGACACCGGTGCTGCATCCGGCGCGATGATCCACAATTCCTGCACCTGCCCTGCGGGTGCGGCAGAGCCTGCGACACGGATCACCTCAAGCGTGCCGTCGCGGAACCGCGCCTCAAAGCGCAGGGCATCGCCCTCGCCAAGGACGGCCACCACAGGCCCAGCGGCAGGCGGCAGGATCGGCAGGGTGACCAGCGCCAGCACGGCCAGCGCGCCAGCGGTCAATGCCCCGGCCAGCCATCTTGCCAAGCGGCCAAAGCGGCGGCGGGGCGGGGCAGGGAACAGCCGCGCCTCGATCCGGGGCAGCAGGTTCTGGACCGGGACGGGCGCATAATCGTCGTTCAGGTCGGACAGGCGGTTTCCCCAATCCTGCACGGCGCGCGCAAAGACGGGGTCGGCCTTGATCCGCGCCTCGGCGGACAGGCGATCTGACAGGTCCAGCGTGCCCAGCACATATTCGGCGGCCAGCGCATCATCCAGCTCACGGGGGGACAGAGGAAGGTCGCTCATGCGTCCATGCACTCCCGCAAGCTCATCAGGCCCCGGCGCAGCCATGTCCGCATGGTGTTCAGCGGCACGGCATGGCGGTCTGCCAGATCCTGATAGGACAGGCCCTGAAGATAGGCCCCGCGAATGGCAGCGGCGCGGTCTGCCTCCAGCCGGTTGAAACAGTCGGCGATGCGTCCAGCCTCACCCGCCGCAATCAGGCGGGATTCGGCACCGGGCGTGCTGTCGGCGATGGCGGCGACGGCCTCTTCGTCATCGTCCTGATGCATTCCCTTTGCCTCGGTCCGCGTGCGCAAACGGTCGATGCAATGGTTGCGCGCGATTGCGATCAGCCATGTCATGCCGCGCCCCTTTTCAGGGTCAAACCGGGCTGCACGCAGCCAGACACGGGTGAATACTTCCTGCACGGCATCCTCGGCCTCGCTTCTTGTGCCAAGGATACGCAGGCAAACCCCCATGAGTTTCGCCGAAGCGTCAATATACACCGCCTGAAAGGCAGCGCGGTCTTGCCGCGCGACCCTGACAAGCAGGTCTGCCACCGGATCGTCACTCATGTCTCACCGTTGTTGCGTCAGCACAGGTTAACGGCACATCGCCAAAAGGAAAGTGCCGATCAGCCGCGCCGCCGCCGCCGCCCGTCACCGCCCGACCCATTGGCGTTGAAGCTGACCTCGGGCAGGGTGACAATCTTGGACAGTTCCGGGAACGGGTCGGTCGCATGCGGGATGGCATTGGCGGCGACGAAATGCTCCTGAAAGCGCGGCTCGATCGCGGTTTCGACCTTGTGGATGTGGTGAACGGTTTCCTCGATCGCGTTGCGCGCGGCCACATTGCACAGCGCGATGCGTGCCCCCGTGCCCGCCGCGTTGCCCGCGCTTGTGACCTTGTCCAAAGGCACATCGGGGATCATGCCCAAGACCATCGCATGTTTGGGGCTGATATGCGCGCCAAACGCCCCGGCGAGGGTGACGCGGTCCACCTTGTCCACGCCCATCTCATCCATCAACAGCCGTGCGCCCGCGTAAAGCGCGGATTTCGCCAGTTGGATGGCGCGGATATCGCCTTGGGTCACCATGATCTTCGGCCCGCCCTCAAGGCTGCCGTCATGCAGCACATAGCTGTGCGTGCGCCCTTCGGGTGTGCAGCGCCATGTGCCGGTCTGGTCCGGGCTGCCGATCAGGCCGCCGGGATCAAGCAGGCCCGCCATCCGCAGTTCCGCCACCGCTTCGATGATGCCCGATCCGCAGATGCCGGTGATGCCAGAGTGTTTCGTCGCCTCGGCAAAGGCCGGATCGTCGGACCAGATGTCCGATCCGATCACACGGAAGCGGGGTTCTTTGGTCACGGGGTCAATCTCCACCCGTTCAATCGCCCCCGGTGCGGCGCGTTGACCGCTTGAGATTTGCGCGCCCTCGAACGCCGGACCTGTGGGCGAGGAACAGGCCAGAACCCGCGTTTCATTGCCCAGCAGGATTTCCGCATTGGTGCCGACATCCACAATCAGCACCATGTCCTTGGATTTGTTCGGCTCTTCCGACAGCGCCACAGCGGCGGCATCGGCCCCCACATGGCCCGCGATGCAGGGTAGGATATAGACCCGCGCGGCGGGGTTCAGATTGGACAGGTCCAGATCGCGCCCATCCAGCGACAGGCTGCCAGAGGTGGCCAGTGCAAAGGGCGCTTGGCCCAACTCCACCGGGTCAATGCCCAAAAGCAGGTGGTGCATGACCGGGTTGCAGACAAAGACCACCTCATAGATCGCCTTGGTTTCCACCCCGGCCTCTGTGGCAATCGACGCCGCCAATGCATTGATCGACTCGCGCACCGTGCGGGTCATCTCGACATCGCCGCCGGGGTTCATCATGGCATAGGATACCCGGCTCATCAGGTCTTCGCCAAAGCGGATTTGCGGGTTCATCAGACCCGAGGAGGCCAGCACCGATCCATCCCGCAAATCGCACAAATGCGCGGCAATGGTGGTGGAACCAAGGTCGATGGCCAGACCATAGAGGCCCCCATCGTAGAAACCGGGGAAAATGTCCAGAATGCGGTGACGGTCGTCGTGGTTGCCCTTGTGCAGGGCGACGGTGACCTTCCATTCCCCCTTGCGCAGCACGGGTTGCAGACGGCGCATCAGCGTCAGGTCCGCCGATACATCCGGCACCTGCCACTGGTCGCGCAGCGCAATCGCCAGCCGTTCAAAATCACCGGTGGGTTCGTGCATGTCAGGCTCGGCCACCTCGACATACAAAAGCCGCGTTGCCGGGTCCATCACGATGTCACGCTGGGTGGCCGACTTGCGGATCACCTGCTTGTGGACCTGAGATTCCGGCGGCACGTCGATCACCACATCGGCCATCACCTTGGCCTGACAGCCCAAACGCCGCCCGTCGATCAGCCCGCGCTTGGATTTGTAGCGTTCCTCGACCGAGTTCCATTCCGTCAGCGCCCCATCGGCGACGGTCACACCATGCTTGGGAAAATCGCCGTAAGACGGGGTGATCTGGCATTTTGAACAGATGCCACGCCCGCCGCAGACGGAATCGAGGTCAACCCCCAACTGCCGCGCTGCCGTCAGAACCGGCGTGCCGATGGCAAAACGCCCGCGCTTGCCAGAGGGGGTAAAGATCACAAGTGCGTCGTCGGTCATGAGATGCTCCGTTCCGGGGCAGAGTTAGGGCGGTTGGGTCGCCTTGGAAAGCCCCGGTTACGAGGGAAAGTGATAGGTGATGTCAGCAAAGCTGTCGGCGGCGAAGGTGTAGAAGAACCGAACATCCTCGGTCGCTTGAACGATGCCATGCACGGCATTGGGCGGGATGAACAGCGTCACCTCGGGGCCAAGCGCATGCTCTACCCCATTGACCGTGACCACCACATGGCCCGAAATGCCAAAATACACTTCGGCCTGTTGGTGGTGGTGAAAGGTAAAGCTGTCACCCGCGCGCAGATGCGCGATGCCGCAGACCAGTTCCGAAGAGGGTGTCGCGTCCGATGACAACAGCGTTTGCCAAGTGATGGTGCCGCGCGCAGGGTCATCCCACCCCACGCGCGCTACATCACGGGCATCCACGCGAAATGCCGTTTTTCCGTCGGGCCTTCCGTCTGGCATCAGCGCGCGCGACGCCCGCCGCGACGGCCCGATGTGGCAGAAGAGGCCGCAGCACTGGCCTCGGCAAAGGTTGCCCCAGCCTCGACCGCTTCGATCACCTTGGCAAAGCGGATCCACTCACCGCCGTTCGGGTCCTGATTGTTCAGGAAGTTCGCCGCGCGGATGGCTTCCATTTCAACCATCCGCACCGGGTTCATGATCGCCGAGGTCATGCCCGCGCCAATGGCCATCGGCAGGAAGGCCGCGTTGATGCCGTGACGATGGGGCAGGCCGAAGCTGATGTTGGATGCACCACAGGTGGTGTTCACGCCCAACTCCTCGCGCAGACGCCGCACAAGGGTAAAGACCTGATGCCCGGCCGTCGCCATCGCGCCAATCGGCATCACCAAGGGGTCAACCACGATGTCATGCGCGGGAATTCCGAAATCGGCGGCGCGTTCGACGATCTTCTTGGCCACGGCAAAGCGCACATCCGGGTCAGGCGAAATGCCGGTATCATCGTTCGAAATCGCCACCACCGGCACGTTGTATTTCTTGACCAGCGGCAGGACGAGTTCCATCCGCTCTTCCTCACCCGTAACCGAGTTCAGCAGCGGGCGACCCTCAGCGGCCATCAAACCGGCCTCAAGGGCACCGGGAACCGACGAGTCGATGCACAAAGGCACATCGACGACGCCCTGAACCATCTCGATCAGCGCCTTCATCAGCGGTGGTTCGACAAAGTTGTTGTCGGCATAGCGCGGGTCCGAGGCCATGCGGTTGGTGAACACAGCGCCCGAGTTGATGTCCAGCACCGTCGCCCCGCAGGCCACTTGTTCCAGCGCGTCTTTCAAGACGGTGTCGTAGTTTTCCATCTCCAACTCAGCGGCGAGCTTTTTGCGGCCCGTGGGGTTGATCCGTTCCCCGATCACGCAAAAGGGCTCGTCAAAGCCGATGATCACGGTTTTCGTCTTGGATTCCAGTACGGTGCGGGTCATTCTTGAACCTATTCCTCAGGCGGTTGCGGCGACCGGGACGCCCGAGGCGCCGCCGTTTTCGGTGACCCATTGGGCAGTGGTCTGGATGCCGCCCAAGGGGAAGAAATGGACCTGTTCGATGCCAAAGTCGGGATTGGTGGCCTTGTGCGCGGCCAGTTCGGCGACAAACTCGGTCGGCTCATAGGGCAGCAGAAGTTTGGTCACATCCATCGCGCGCTTTTGCAGCACGCGCAGCGACGGGCCAACCCCGCAGGCGATGGCGAATTTGATCAGGGTTTGCAGCTTGGCCGGACCTGCGACACCGATATGGACGGGCAGGTTTACGCCCTCGGCCCGCAGACGGTCGACCCAAGCGATGACGGGTGCGGCCTCAAAGCAGAATTGCGTGGCCATCGCCATCTTGGCGTCGGTGCGTTCTGCAAAAGCCGATTTCCAACGCGCGGCTTCCATCACGGCGCGGTCTGATCCATCGGGATCAATGTCCTTGTTGCCTTCGGGGTGGCCAGCGACATGCAGACGGTCAAAGCTGTCAAAGGCGCCGGATTCGATCAGTTGCATCGAATTGTCGTAATCCCCGGCAGGCTGCGGCACGCCGCCACCCAGCAAGAGGGCCTGTTTCACATCGGCCTCGCCCTGATAGCGGGCGACCCAATCCAGAAGCGTCGCCTTGTCCTTGATGATGCGCGCCGGAAAGTGCGGCATCACAGGGAAGCCTTCGGCATTCAACCGCTTGGCGGTGGCGACCATATCCTCGATCGGCGTGCCGTCGATATGGGCGATATAGACACGGGTGCCGCGCGGCAGCAGGGCGCGGAAATCCTCGACCTTTTCGGCAGTGCGGGGCATCACCTCAATCGAATAGCCCGACAGGAAGGCTTCAACCTGAGGATTGACCGTGTGGGTCGGTGCGGTCGCCTCGCGGCGGAAGTTGAACAGGGCCATGGGTCGCTCCTTGGGCGCTTGGTTGGTCGGGATCAGGCCTTGTCGGCCCATCCGTCGGCATCAATCAGCGCCTTCAGGCGCGCGGTGTCGTATTCGGCTTCCAACCGATCCGCCTCGGACCGGGCGATCTGGTCGGGATCGCCCTCAACCACATAGGCGGCGGCTTTGCGCCATTCGGCAAGATAGCTGTCGGTGTCGCGTGCGCCGACTTTCATGGCGCAGCGGTCGATGGCTTGTTCAAACCGTTCGGTGAGTTGCACCTTTGACCCGCGCCGTCCCTTGCCCACGATGACCTGAGCCGGGATGTCGCGCCAAAAGACCACGGTAACGTCAGCCATCCGATTCCCCTTTGCACTGTTCTTCGTTGATAACGCCAGTCTGCGACAGCCGGAGTCGGTTTTCGACATGGCGCAGGCGGAAGGCGACTCCCGTCGCCCTGTCCACCCACCTAGCGCATCGCGCCGCAGTGGGCGACAGGCGCAAGTGGAAAAATCTTCAACTTGGACTTGAGCCGAACAGGGGGCTTTGCGGGTCGGACTTCTGCGCTTGCGTCAGGGGGGCGGGGGGGCTACCTTGACCATAACCACATATGGAGGGCGGTATGACGCCCGAGCGTCCCCAGGGGGCGGACGCGATCCCGATGCCGCGCGCCACGCCAGACCGTGGTCGCGGAGCGGTCGAACCGTCTCAGCCCCCTATGCCGAATCCGGCGCAGCTTTATGCGGCGCTGGACCTTGGCACCAACAGTTGCCGGATGCTGATTGCCCAACCGAAAGGCAGTCAGTTTCAGGTCGTGGACAGTTTTTCAAAGACTGTCCAACTTGGCGTGGGGCTTGAAGCCTCGGGCCGGTTGTCGCGTGCGTCGATGACGCGCACGGTTCAGGCGCTGCGAATCTGCCAGAAAAAGATTGAAAAGCACGGCGTTCGCCGGATGCGCCTTGTCGCAACCGAAGCCTGCCGCCGCGCCCGCAACGCCAAGGAATTCATCCGTCAGGTCCGGCGCGAAACCGGCCTGTCGCTTGAGATCATCGCGACCGAGGAAGAGGCGCAGCTTGCCGTCATCTCTTGCGCGCCGCTGGTCAGCCCGCGCACAGAGCAACTTTTGGTCGTCGACATTGGCGGCGGGTCGACGGAACTGGTGTGGATCGACCTGTCCCGCGTCACCCCCGAAGACCGCCCGCGTGCCATCATGCGTCTGCATCGCGGCTTTCATGCGCAGGCCGAGAATGAAGCCCGTGTGGTGGACTGGATTTCCGTGCCGCTGGGGGTGGCGACGCTGAAAGATCAATTCGCCGATGTCGAAGATGACGCCGCGCGCTTTGCGCTGATGTCGTGGTTTTTTGAGGAAAACCTGTCCAGCTTTTCCCCCTATAATCGTGAAAACCCGCGCGAAGGGTTCCAGATCATCGGCACCTCTGGCACGGTCACGACGGTGGCGGCCAGTTACCTGAACCTGCGCCGCTATGACCGGACCAAGGTGGACGGGCTGCAGATGACCTCGGACCAGATCGACTTCGTGATCCGCGATTACCTGTCGCTTGGCCCGGAAGGCCGCCGCACCGATCCGCGCATCGGTCGCGACCGGCATTCGCTCATCATGTCCGGGGCGGCTATCCTTCAGGCGCTGATGCGGATATGGCCAACGGATCGCCTGAGCGTTGCCGACCGTGGCCTGCGCGAGGGGCTTCTTTATGCACAGATGAGCGCTGATGGCGTTCTGGAAGACGGACCATTCGCATGACGACGGACAAGAACACCTCAGGCCGGGGCCAACGAGAGTTGCGCGTCCGGGTCAAGACCGCCAAGGGGCGCAAGCTGTCCTCGACGCTTTGGCTGGAACGGCAGTTGAACGACCCCTACGTGCAGCGCGCCAAGAAAGAGGGCTATCGCGGACGTGCGGCCTACAAGATTCTGGAACTCGACGACAAATACGGTTTCCTGAAACCGGGAAGCCGGGTGGTGGACCTTGGCTGCGCGCCGGGGGGCTGGTGTCAGGTCGCCGTCGCGCGGGTCAATGCGCTGGGGGAAAACGCCAAAAAGCCGCAAGGGTCCGTTCTGGGCGTCGATCTGCAAGAGATCGACCCCATCCCCGGCGCGCAAATCCATGTTCTGGACTTTCTGTCGGATGAGGCTGACGCGTTGGTCAAGGGCTGGCTGGGCGGCAAGGCCGATGTGGTGATGTCCGACATGGCCGCCGCCGCCTCGGGGCACAAGGGCACGGATCACCTGCGGATCATCGCGCTGGTTGAGGCGGCGCTGGCCTTCGCCTTTGACGTGCTGGATGAGGGCGGCACCTTCGTCGCCAAGGTTCTGGCAGGTGGCGCGGAAAATGAGATGCAGACCCTGCTGAAAAAGAACTTCCGCAAGGTCGCCAATGTGAAACCACCGGCCAGTCGCTCGGACAGTTCGGAAAAGTTCGTGGTGGCGCAGGGTTTCCGGGGCGCGAGTCTGGGGGCGGATGAGGCGGACGAGGATCAAGATTAAGGCGCCTCACGACGAAGTGACATGCGGTGCCGTGGCGCCAGACCAACAAAAAGGGCGCCTTGCGGCGCCCGTTTTTTCATCCAGCGAAGCCGTGGGGCAATCAGCCGCCCCAGTGCCGCACCGGGCCGCAATCCATGTGCACGAAGTCAGAGCGGGAATAGCGACCGACGCCGCCGGCAGCGCAAGCCTCGGCCGCGCGGGCCATCTGGCCGACAGAGCGGGACTTCAGCCGCAGGTCCGCTGCCTGACCTTTCAGGTGCAGCGAATTGCGCGCCACGCCTGACGACTTGCTGCGCAGCATGGCGTTGGTTTTGGGGCAACGATAGCCCGACAGCAGCATGTAGGGTTCAGACACGTCCATCAGGCTGTGCGCCGCGGCCATGATGTCGACGGTGCGCGCATCCATCGACTTGATCTCATTGGTGCGCCAGTCGCGCATGAAGTGGTTGATTTCTTTCAGAACTTCCGGAATGTATTCGCCTTCGACCCAATAGATCGTGTCAAGACTTTCGCCCGTCCGGCCCGAATACATCTTGATGCGGCGGATGTCGCCCGCGCCGCGCAGCAGGCCGAATGCATTGGAATAGGTCGGTGCCGCTGCGACTGTCACTGCTGCAAACGCGCCAAGCAAGCCACGCCGCGATACGGTCATCGAAGTATTTATCGCCATGAACCCTGCCTGTCCCCGTTGTCGTCCGCCGCCTGTATCGGCAGCTTTCATGCCACTTTCCCCAAGTGCGATAGTGTTATTGCACATGACCTGCCCTGTCCCAAGCGCCGAATCCCCGAGTTGAGACATCCTCGCCGCCATCGGCAAATTTTTGCTGAAAGCTGCCTCAGGCGTGTGTGAAATTCCGCCAAACCTGCATCGTGGCCAATTTGTGACAGGGTCACGGGCCTTGCCCTGCGGTGCGGTGGACAGTTTCGCGGGATTCGCGTCACAGTTGGGTCGGGCGCTTCGGTCGCAAAGCCTTGGTCTCGCCCCCATATATGTCGTTCCGTATTGACCTGAGGTTCAGATGTTGCGCCTGCGATCCCTTTGCTCCGTCCTGGCCCTCTGTGCTGCCTTGGCCATTGCCGCGCCTGTCGGGGCGCAGGCACAGGTCACGCCCTTTGCGCAATCGCTGGCCGAGGCTTCGGCGCAGGATGCGGTGATCGCCAGCTTCTATCATGCGCGCGCCTATGCACCGTTCTGGACCCTGCCGGAACAGGCCTCCCGCCGCGCCGCGCTGTTCACCGCGCTGGAACGCGCCGGGGATCACGGGTTGCCGGTGACACGCTATGACGCCGGGGCCTTGGCGCAAGCCATCCGCGCTGCCCGGACCGAGGGTGATTTGGGGCGGCTTGAATTCACGCTGACCCGCGCCTTCCTGAGCTATGCCCGCGATGTGCATTCCGGCGTGCTGGATCCGGCAAAGGTGGATGCGGGCATCCTGCGCGAAGTCACGCATGATGATCCGGCGGCGCTGCTGAACGGGTTTGCCGCGTCTGACCCCGCCGCCTTTCTACGGGGCTTGCCGCCGCAATGGCCGGAATATGCGCGTCTGATGAAGGAAAAGATCGACCTTGAACGCGCCATCGCCGATGGCGGTTGGGGGCCAGAGGTGTCTGGCGGCAAGATCGAACCCGGTGCCAGCGGTGCGCGGGTGGTGGCCTTGCGCGACCGTCTGGCGGGGCAGGGCTACCTCAGCCGGTCCGCGACACAGGATTATGACGCCCGCATCACCCGCGCCGTGCAGCGCTTCCAGCTTGACCACGGCCTGACCGCCGATGGTGTGGCGGGTGAGGGCACCTTGGCCGAACTGAACATCCCGCCCGAAGCGCGGCTGCAATCCGTCCTTGTGGCGATGGAACGGTTGCGCTGGATGGCAGGCACCGACCGGGGGGATCGCTATGTCTGGGTCAACCAGCCCGATTTCACCGCCCAGATCATCAATGGCGGCGCGGTGGAGTTTCAGACCCGCGCCGTGATCGGCAAGAACGTCCCCGACCAGCGCAGCCCTGAGTTTTCCGACCTGATGGAGCATATGGTGATCAACCCCTCGTGGGGGGTGCCGCGATCCATCATCGTCAAGGAATACCTGCCGCTGCTGCAAGCCAACCCGAATGCCGTGGCGCATTTGCAGGTGGTGGATGGCAAAGGCCGCGTCGTGCCGCGCAGCGCGGTGAATTTCGCAGGCTACACAGCACGCAGCTTTCCCTTTGGCCTGCGCCAGCCGCCGTCGGACGGGAATGCCTTGGGCAAGGTGAAGTTCATGTTCCCCAATCCCTATAACATCTACCTGCACGACACCCCGGCGAAGGAGCTTTTCGCCAATGAGGTGCGGGCCTATTCCCACGGCTGCATCCGTCTGGGCGATCCCTTTGACTTTGCCTATGCGCTGTTGTCCGTGCAATCGGCCGATCCCAAAGGCACGTTCCAGACCGCGCTGGACAGTGATCTTGAGACGGTGGTGAAGCTGGACAAATCCCTGCCGGTGCATTTGGTCTATTTCACCGCGTGGCCTGACGCCAAAGGCAACATGACATGGCGCCGCGATGTCTATGGCCGCGACGGGCGCATCTTTGACGCGTTGACCGAGGCCGGGGTGGTCTTGGGCGGGGTTCAGGGGTAAACCGTCGCCAAGCGGGGCGATCAGACCCCCGGACAGCCGGAGTTGACCACATGGCCCATACGATCCGCGCCATCGCCATCGCCTTGGGGGCCGACGCGGCGGGCGATCTGACCCTGACCGTGACCCATGCCGCCGAACCGCAGGCGGCAGGGGCCGATGCCTTGGCATTGGCGATGAGTCCGAAATACGCCGAACACCTGCCGAAAGGGCAGGCACTTGCGGCACTGGTCTGGCCGGGGGCGGATTGGCAGGCGTTGGGGCTGAAGGCCGCGATCTTTGCGCCGCGCGGGCGTTTGGCGATGGCGGGTCTGTCCGCGATCTTTGATCCGGGGCCGGATATTGCGCCGGGCATCCATCCCATGACGGTCATCGACCCATCGGCCCAGATTGGGGACGGTGCCGCCATCGGCCCTTTTGTCACCATCGGGCGGGGCGTTGTGATCGGCCCCCGCGCGCGCATCGCCGCCCATGCGAGCATCGCCGAAGGGGCGCGGATCGGGGCGGATGCCCTGATCCTGCACGGCGCGCGGATCATGGCGCGGGTGGTGATCGGCGATCGGTTCATCTGCCATCCGGGGGCGGTGATCGGGGCGGATGGGTTCTCCTTTGTCACGCCGGAAAAATCCGGGGTTGAGGAAATCCGCGAAACCCTCGGGGAACGCAGCGAAATCCGCGCGCAGGCTTGGACTCGCATTCACTCGCTCGGCTCTGTCTCCATCGGTGATGATGTGGAAATCGGGGCCAATAGCTGCATCGACCGGGGCACGATCCGCGACACCTCCATCGGGTCGGGGACCAAGCTCGATAACCTTGTCCACATCGGCCACAACGTTCAGGTGGGCCGCGATTGCCTGCTGTGCGGGCAGGTCGGCATCGCCGGATCGTCACGGATCGGCGACCGCGTGGTGCTGGCCGGGCAATGCGGTGTGAACGATAACATCTTTGTGGGGGATGATGTTATCGCAGGCGGCGGCACCAAGATATTCACCAATGCCCCAGCCGGGCGGGTGCTTTTGGGCTATCCTGCGATCAAGATGGAAACCCATGTCGAGTTGCAAAAGGCCCAACGTCGCTTGCCTCGGCTGGCGGCACGGGTGGCAGAGCTTGAAAAAACCGTCATGCAGCGGTCACAGGACACAGAGTAAACGGGACGCGGCAGAACACAGGGGGCCGTTATGGATACCACCGCCAAGGTCATCGACATTCTCGCCGCGCAAGCCTTGCGCGATCCGGCGACCATCGGCCCAGAGGACACCTTGGCCACGTTGGGGCTGGACAGCCTTGGGCTGGTTGAGGTGATCTTCGCGCTGGAAGAAGCGTTTGACATCGCCATCCCCTTCAACGCCAACGATCCGGGCGAAAGTGGCTTTGACATCACGTCCGTTGCAGGTCTGATCGGCGCGGTTGAGGGGCTTTTGGGCCAGAAAGCGGCCTGACGGCAGATGACCCGCCGCGTCGTCATCACCGGGGCGGGCACGGTCAATGCGCTTGGCGGTGATGTGCCTGCGACCTTGGCCGCGATGGCTGCGGGGCGTGGGGCCATCGGCGCGATAGATCTGCCTGACCTAGACCGCCTGTCCATCCGCATCGGCGCGCAGGTGCCCAATTGGGACGCCGCCGCGCGCTTTGATCTGCGCAGCCTTGCCCTTTACGACCGCTGCACGCAATTCGCCCTGACCGCCGCGCGTGAGGCCGTGGCAAGCGCGGGCCTGACCGGGCCGCTTGGCCCCCGGTCTGGCGTCATCATGGGCACGGCGGCGGGCGGCATCCAGACGTGGGAGGATAACTACCGCGCGGTTTTTCAAGACGGAAAAAGCCGGGTGCATCCGCTGACGGTGCCAAAGTTGATGAGCAATGCCGCCGCCGCCCATATCGCGATGGCTTACGGTCTGACGGGTCCGGCGCTGACGGTCGCCACGGCCTGTGCCGCATCCAACCACGCCATCGGCTTGGCCTTCCAGATGGTGCGCGCGGGCATGGCCGATGTCATGCTGACCGGCGGGGCCGAGGCGATGCTGTGCTTTGGCGGCATCAAGGCGTGGGAGGGTCTGCGAGTCCTTTCCCCTGACGGCTGCCGCCCCTTCAGCCACAGCCGCAACGGCATGGTGATGGGCGAAGGGGCAGGGGTGTTCGTCTTGGAAGCCCGCGATCACGCGCTGGCGCGGGGCGCAGAGATTTGGGCCGAGGTGGCGGGTTTTGCCATGACCGCCGATGCCTCTGACATCGTGATGCCCTCTCAAGACGGGGCTGAACGTGCGATGGCGGGGGCTTTAGCCGATGCGGGGCTGCCGCCGGATCAGGTGGGCTATATCAACGCCCATGGCACCGGCACGGCGGCCAATGACCGGACCGAGACGGCGGCAATCCGGCAAGTCTTTGGCGACCATGCGGACCGGCTGGCGGTATCCTCGACCAAGGCGATGCACGGCCATCTGATCGGCGCGACCGGGGCGGTGGAATTGCTGGCGGTGATCCTTGCGCTGCGGGATGGCATCCTTGCCCCCACGATCAACCATGATGGCGGCGACGGGGCTTGCAATCTGGATGTGGTGCCGAACGTGGCGCGGCGGGCCGATGTGGCAGCGGCGCTGTCAAATGCCTTTGCCTTTGGCGGGATGAATGCGGTGCTGGCGTTAAAGCGCGCATGAAAACGCCGCCGCATCGGGGATGCGGCGGCGCTGGATCGGCCTGACCCTTACTGCTTGGGCGCTTCGGGCGCGGGCAGGGCGGCGTTGTTGGCCTTGACCGCATCAAACCCGGCGGTGAAGCCCTTGAGCGAGGCTTCCAGAACCACTTGCTGGTCAGGGGCCACGGCGGGAACGATGGTCACGATGGCCTTTTCGCCCTTGCGCAGCAGGTCCATTTCGGCAGCGGTAAAACCGACGCGCGCGACGCAGCCGATGCGGGCGCAGAAGGTGAAGGGATAGACCTTCGGCTCTGCCCCGTCGATGGCGATGCGCAGGCCAGCGGTCAGTTGGGTTTCCAACGGCGCGATCACCGTGGCACCGGCCGCAGCCTCACCGCCTTCGGGCAGGTCGAACAGGTTGAATTCCGCCACCGACGTGCCCTGACCGTCCTTGAGCAACTGGTAAAGCTGGCAGGGGTCCTGACCGGTTTCGGTGCGCACACAGCGCAGGTCCCAAGCGTCAAACACGGCCTTGGAGTAGGTCGCGCCGATGGCGTTGGGGTCTTGCGCGGGTTGACCCATGGCAAGATCAGCGGCGGCGTCAGCAGCGGGCGCTTCGGTCGGTGCGGCGGTTTCCTGTGCCAAGGCGGCAAAGCCCGCGACAGCAAGGCCAAGCGTCAGCGCGAGGGTAAGGCGAAGTTGGGTCATGGACTGTCCTGTTCGTCCGGGAAGTTTGCGCCGCGCATAGCATGCAGCGCCAAGGGTGTCAGTCCCCAAAAGCGGCACGCGCCAAGGCCCGCCGATCACGGCTGCGCGCGCCGACGGGGCACGGAAGTCACACACGTAGCACAATATAGAAAAGGGCCGGCAGACCGGCCCTTCCCACATTATTTTTTTGCTCCCTGTCGGACTGGCCGACTTCATGGATAGGGACGCTATTGCGCTTTTCAGGTTCCGTCAACAGGGAATGTGACACTGCCGTGAACTGCTGAAAGATGAATAAAATCAGGGCCTTTTCGCGGTTTCCTGCAAAATTGACAGGTCTGCAGGTCGCTTTGGTGACAGCCAGAGGCGGCATATTCACCGCTTTGTGCGACATCGCCGGACAGCGCGCGCGCGCCGTGGTGAAAGGGGTGGAACGGTGCAGCGCAGCCGCTATGGTGGCGCAGGGCCGCGCCTTGCATCCGCTGCGGGTGGGCGGTGCCGATCAGGCTGCGGAGGTGGCGTCACGACAGGATCAGTCGCTGGCGCGGTATCAGGTGAACGAGGGCAGAGATGACCGAAGAGGCAAGCATTTTCGCAGGCGGTGGCGGCGAAGGATATGGCGTGGCGCAGCGGCTGTTGCTGAAATACGGCAACCGCCACGGGTTGATCGCCGGGGCCACGGGCACGGGTAAGACCGTGACGCTGCAAGTGCTGGCAGAAGGATTTTCGGCCGCCGGGGTGCCGGTGTTCCTGTCGGATGTGAAGGGGGACCTGTCCGGGCTTGGGGCCTCGGGGTCGGCGGCTCATAAACTGCATGAGGCGTTCACCAAACGCGCGGCGACCATCGGGCTTGATCTGCAATATCGTGCCTTTCCGGTGACCTATTGGGATTTGTTCGGCGCGCAGGGCCATCCGATCCGTGCCACGGTGGCAGAGATGGGGCCGCTGCTCTTGGCGCGTCTGCTGGAACTGACCGAACCGCAGGAAGGGGTGCTGAACGTCGCCTTCCGGCTGGCGGATGAAGAAAAGCTGCCGCTTCTGGACCTGAAAGACCTGCAAGCGCTGCTGGTGTTCATCGCCGAGCATGCCGATACGATCTCAAGCCGTTACGGTCTGGTCGCCACCACCTCGGTCGGGGCGATTCAGCGCGCGCTTCTGGTGCTGGAGAATCAGGGGGGTGCTGCGCTGTTCGGGGAACCGGCGCTGGACTTGGCCGATCTGATGCTGACCGATTCCACGGGCGCGGGGCGGATCAACATTCTGGCCGCCGACAAGTTGATGCAATCGCCGCGGCTCTACGCGACCTTCCTGCTGTGGCTCTTGTCAGAACTCTTTGAGACGATGCCCGAAGTGGGCGATCCCGACAAACCCAAGCTGGTGTTCTTCTTTGACGAGGCGCATCTTTTGTTCGATGACGCGCCCAAGGCACTGGTCGACAAGGTGGAAC
>NKIT01000067.1 GCA_002256185.1 Rhodobacteraceae bacterium PARR1
AGAACCAGAACATCTTCCACCATGTGCTGCCGCTGGCGATGCCCGGTATCCTGACCGGGACCATCCTGGGTCTGGCGCGGGCTTTGGGGGAATCCGCGCCGCTGTTGCTGATCGGCATGGTGGCCTTTGTGAAAGACTTCCCCGCCGCCCCGCCCGCCGGGATGTTCGACCCCGCCTCGGCCCTGCCGGTGCAGGTCTACAGCTGGACGCAACGCGCTGACCCCGCCTTTGCCGAGCGGTCATCGGGTGCGATTATTGTGTTGCTTATTTTCCTGCTGACGATGAACGCGCTGGCCATCATTTTGCGTCGCCGCTTTGAGCGTCGGTGGTAAGGGGACAATCATGAACGACATGCGACTGACGGAGAGAACCGTGACCGAAGGCGTCAAGATCAGCGCGCAAGGCGTGCAAGTGCACTATGGCACCAACCACGCGTTGAAGGATGTGGATGTGGCCATCCTCGATAAGACCGTGACGGCCTTTATCGGCCCGTCGGGATGTGGCAAGTCCACCTTCCTGCGCTGTCTGAACCGCATGAACGACACCGTCGCCAGCGCAAAGGTGACGGGCATGATCATGCTGGACGGTCAGGACATCTACGATGCCCGCGTCGACCCGGTGCAACTGCGCGCCAAGGTGGGGATGGTATTCCAAAAGCCGAACCCCTTCCCGAAGTCGATCTATGACAACGTGGCTTATGGCCCCAAGATTCACGGTCTTGCGTCGGGCAAGGCGGAACTGGATCAGGTGGTGGAAACCAGCCTGAAGAAAGCCGCGCTGTGGAATGAGGTGAAGGATCGCCTCGACGCCCCCGGCACCGGTCTTTCGGGCGGTCAGCAACAGCGCCTTTGCATCGCCCGCGCGATTGCGACCAGCCCCGAAGTGCTGCTGATGGACGAACCCTGCTCCGCCCTTGACCCCATCGCCACGGCGCAGGTGGAAGAGTTGATTGACGAACTCCGTAGCCAGTTCTCGGTCGTGATCGTCACCCACTCCATGCAGCAAGCCGCCCGCGTCAGCCAACGCACGGCGTTTTTCCACCTTGGCCATCTGGTGGAATACGGTGAGACGGGGACGATCTTCACCAACCCCAAAGACCCGCGCACGGAATCCTACATCACTGGCCGGATTGGCTGATCCCGCGCAGGGTGGCGATTGCAGCGGGCAAGGGCAGGGCGCGAAAGCCCATCCTTGCCCGGCACCACATGCGCGCCCGCGTAGACCAACAATCGGTCTTTATCCTGCGCCACGGCTGGGCAAGTGGGACGGCAGTGGCCTGTCCGTTCAGGATATTGGAAGGGTGTCGCGGGTAAACATCCTTGCAAACCTTCCATAGCGTGGAAGAATTGCAAGGATAATCCGCTAGCGGCTGGATTGACGCGGCAAAAGGCGCGGCAGGATCGACAGTGTGGCCGGTGTCGTCTGCGCCCCATCCAGCACCTTCAGGATCAGCGCCGCCGTCTGTGCGCCGATCTCACGCGGGAAGGGGTTTATGGTGGTCAGCGTGGGGACCGAAATCGCCCCGATCTCATAATCCCCGAACCCTGCGATAGATATGCGCCCCGGCACGTCCACCCCGCGCCGCTGACATTCGGTCAGCGCACCAAAGGCCGACAGGTCCGACACGCAGATCACGGCTTCGGTATCCGGCAAGGTATCCAACAGCCTGCCCATCGCATCCGCCCCTTCGCGCATGGAAATTGGCGGCACACCGGCGGCGATCAGGCGGGTGGCGTCCAGACCATGCGCCTGCATCGCCGCGATAAAGCCCGCCCGCCGATCCGTGCCGCGCGTGTCCCGATCCGCATCCCCGCCGATAAAGGCGATGCGGGTCAGACGCCGGCTGACGAAATGATCCACCATCGCCCGGACCGCGGCCGCGTTGGAAAAACCGACGACATGGCCGATGGGGGCGGCGGGCAGATCCCACGTTTCAATCACCGGGATTCCGGCATTTTCCAGCATCCGCCGCGCGCGGGGGGTGTGCTGGCCGCCGGTGACCACAATCGCCTCAGGGCGGCGGCGCAGCAGTTGTTCGATCAGCCGCTCTTCCTCGAAGATGTCGTAATCCGTGGCACCCAGCAGGATTTGCAAGCCCCGCGCTTTCAGCCCTTCGGACAGGCCGCGCACGGTATCGGCGAAGTTAGCGTTGTTGATCGACGGGATGGTGACCGCGACAAAATCGGTGCGCTGCGACCGCAGGTTCGACGCCGTCGAGTCAAACACATAGCCCAGATCATCCGCCGCCTTCAGGATCGCCTCACGCGTGGCGTCACTGACGGACGCGTCCCGCTTGAACGCCCGGCTGACGGTCATGGGAGAGACCCCCGCAAGACGGGCAACGTCGGCCATGGTGGGGGCTTTGCGGGGCAGGGTCATCACACTGTGGTATCGTTACCGCGCCAATAAATCCAGCCCCGCTTTAGGTTAGCGTCACCTGATGCGCGGTGGTCACATGGTGATGCACCCGGCCGGTGAAAAACCGCGCCAGCACCGATTCCGTCACCGCCCGTGATTGCGCCCTGACGGGGCTGGCCAAGGCCGTCTCCACCGCCGCAAGGTCCGGGTAATCGACGGCGAGGATCAGCGGATATTCTGGCGCACCGTCATCGCGCGCCTCGGCAAAGCTGACCCGCACGGCCAGCGCGCCGGGGAATTGCCGCCACAGGGGGAGTAGTTCGGCCAAGACGGCGGCGCGGAAGGCGTCGGTCTGGCCTGTGTGAACCGTGCCGTCAAACAGGGCAAAGCGGGTGATCATTCGAAAAGCTCCTTTCGCGGGCCTTTGAAGAATTCCATGAGGGCGGCCTGATCCTCACCGCCCAGACCGGCGGCGGTCAGCATGCGGTGAACCTCGGCACAAAGCGCGGTCAGCGGCATCGGCGTGTGGGTCAGGCGGGCAAGGTCCGCCGCGCCGTTCAGGTCTTTCACCATGTTGTCGATCCGCCCGGTGCGGCGATAATCGCGCGCGGCGAAACGGGGCATGTATTCCTGCAACAGGGCACTATCCGCACGGCCGCCCTTCAGCGCCTTGGGGATCATGGTGGCATCCACCCCCGCCGCCTCGGCCAGGGCCGTCGCTTCGGCCACGGCGAGGAAGCCCAGACCACACAGCACCTGATTGATCAGCTTGGTCGTCTGGCCTGCACCGGGGCCACCCATGCGGGTCTGGTTGCTGGCAACCTGTGCCAATATCGCCTGCGCCTCTGCCACATCATCAGCGGTGCCACCCTGCATCAGGGTCAGTTCGCCCAAAGCCGCCTTGGGAATGCCGCCCGACAGCGGGCTGTCCACCCAACGCAGGCCCTGTGCCGCAGCCTCCGCCGCCAAGGCCTTTGTCGTCTCTGGGTCGATGGACGACATGTCGATCAGCAACGTCCCCGGCTTGGCCCCTTCGGCCACGCCAGCCGCGCCAAAGACCGCCGCGCGCACGATGCGGGGGGCGTTCAGCGACAGGATCACCGCCTTTGCCGCTTGGGCCGCCGCCGCTGCCGAAGGGGCGGCGGTGGCCCCCAAAGCGACCAAAGCCGCCACCTTTTCGGCATCAAGGTCAAAGACCACGAGCGGCGTGCCGGTCTGCACCAGACGCGCGCCGATGGCCCCGCCCATCGCTCCCGCGCCGATCAACGCGACGGTTTCGGTCATGCTGTCTCCCCCGTCAGATGCTCAAGGATGATGGTCAGGATCGCGGGCAGGGGTTGGTCGATATCGACGGTCAGCGCCTCATCCAGCCCCGGTGGTTCCAGCGTGGCGAATTGGCTGTCGAGCAGGGTCGTCGGCATATAATGCCCCGTCCGCGCCGCCATCCGTTCTGCAATCACCGCGCGGTCGCCTGCCAGATGGATGAACGTCACCGGCCCGCCCGCGCCCTGCCGGATACGGTCGCGATAGACTCGCCGCAGGGCGGAACTGCCCACAATCACCGGCGCCTCATCGCGCAAAACCGCGGCCACCCGGTCCAGCCAAGGCCAGCGGTCGGCGTCGGTCAGGGGCACCCCGGCGCGCATTTTGTCGACATTCGCCGCCGGATGCAGATCATCCCCGTCGCGGTAGGCGATGCCCAACCGTTCCGCCAAGCCCGCGCCGACGCTGGATTTCCCGCAGCCCGACACGCCCATGATGATGATACGCCGGGTCATAGTGAGGCCGTGATCCCGCCATCGACATAGAGGATATGCCCGTTCACAAAGCTCGCGGCATCCGAGGCGAGGAAGATACACGCGCCCTGCAATTCCTGCACCTGGCCCCAACGCCCCGCAGGCGTGCGCTTTTCCAGCCAAGCGGAAAACGCGGGGTCCGCCACCAGTGCGGAATTCAACGGCGTGTCGAAATAGCCCGGCGCGATGGCGTTGCAATTCAGCCCGTGCTTGGCCCAATCGGTCGCCATGCCCTTGGTCAGGTTGCCCACCGCGCCCTTTGTCGCCGTGTAAGGCGCGATAGAGGGGCGGGCGAGGGCGGTTTGCACGCTTGCGATGTTGATGATCTTGCCCCGCCCCCGCGCAATCATATGCCGCGCGACGGCTTGGCCGACATGGAACACCGATGCGATGTTGGTCTGCAACAGACGCTCAAACGCCTCTGGCGGGAAATCCTCTAACGGCGCGCGGTGCTGCATGCCTGCGTTGTTCACAAGGATGTCGATGGGGTTACCCGCCGCCTCAAACCCGTCCACCGCCGCACGGACGGCGTGGTGGTCCGTGGCGTCAAAGGCCAGCGTTTGCGCGCCGGGGATCGCTGCGGCAGCCGTCTCTAACTTGGCCAGATCGCGCCCGTTCAGCACGACTTGCGCCCCCGCTGCCGCCAGCCCTTGGGCCAGTGCAAAGCCGATCCCTTGCGACGATCCGGTGATCAGCGCGCGTTTCCCGTGCAGGTCAAACAGCGTCAGTCCCACGGTCATGTCTCCTTCACTTGGCTCTCGACAAAGCCGGTCTCTCCCGTTTATGTTATCGTTAACATAGGCTGTCAAGCCCGAACCGCCAGACCCGAAAAGGCGAACGATCATGGACAAACCGCATATCCTGCAAGTCGGCCCCTATCCCGAATGGGACCAAACCCCGCTGGACGCCGCCTTTCACGCGCATCGGTATTTTGAGGCGGCGGATAAGGCGGCGTTCCTTGCAGAACATGGCACCAAAATCCGCGCCATCGCCACGCGTGGAGAGTTGGGGGCCAATGCCGCGATGATCGCCGCCTGTCCCAATCTGGAACTGATCAGCGTCTACGGCGTGGGCTATGACGCGGTGGATATTGCCGCCTGCAAGGCGCGGGGCATTCGCGTGACGAACACCCCAGATGTGCTGACCAAGGACGTGGCCGATCTGGGCGTGGCGATGATGCTGATGCAATCGCGCGGCATGCTGGGCGCGGATCAATGGGTGCGGGACGGGTCTTGGGCGGCTAAGGGCGGCTATCCCTTGCAGCGCAAAGTCTGGGGTCGGCGGGCGGGTATTCTGGGTCTGGGACGGATCGGGATTGAGGTCGGCAAACGTCTGGCGGGCTTTGGCATGGACATCGCCTATTCCGCCCGCGCACCAAAACCCGAAGGGGCAGGGTGGGACTATATCCCCGATCCCGTCGCCTTGGCCGCGCGGTCGGATTTCCTGTTCGTGACGCTGGCCGCCACTGCCGCCACCCGCCACATCGTCAACGCAGCGGTGATCGCGGCCTTGGGTCCAGAGGGCATGCTGATCAACATCAGCCGCGCCGCAAACATCGACGAAGAGGCGCTTTTGGCCGCGTTAGAGACGAAAACGCTCGGCTCCGCCGCGCTGGATGTGTTTGAAGGGGAGCCGAAGTTGAACCCGCGTTTCCTTGCGTTGCCGAATGTGCTGCTGCAACCGCACCACGCCAGCGGCACGTTTGAGACCCGCAAGGCGATGGGGCAACTGCTCCGCGATAACCTGACCGCGCATTTTGCAGGCCAGCCCCTGCCGACGCCGGTACTGTGATGCGCGCCATCGTCATCCACGCCGCCCGTGACCTGCGGATTGAGGATCGGCCCGACGAGTCTCCGGGCCCCGGCCAGATCGGTCTGCGCTTGGCCACGGGCGGGGTTTGCGGATCGGATTTGCATTACTACAACCACGGCGGCTTTGGTGCCGTGCGCCTGCGTGAGCCGATGATTCTGGGGCATGAGGTGTCGGCCTATGTCGAAACCCTTGGCCCCGGTGTCACAGGCTTTACGCCCGGCCAGTTGGTTGCAGTCTCCCCCTCGCGCCCCTGCGGCGGGTGCAAGTTCTGTCTGGAGGGGCTGCCCAACCAGTGTCTGAACATGCGGTTTTACGGCTCTGCGATGCCCTTCCCGCATATCCAAGGCGCCTTCCGCGAAAGCCTTGTCGCCGATGCCAGCCAATGCGTCGATGCGACGGGGTTGACCGCCGGAGAGGCCGCGATGGCCGAACCGCTGGCGGTGACACTCCACGCCACCACGCGGGCCGGGGGGATGCTGGGCAAGCGGGTGCTGGTCACAGGCTGCGGGCCGATTGGCGTGCTGTCGATCCTTGCGGCACGCAGGGCGGGGGCGGCAGAGATTGTGGCAACCGATCTGTCGGATTTCACGCTGGGTTTAGCCGCAAAGGTGGGGGCGGATCGGGTGATCAACACCGGCACAGACCCGGATGCACTGGCCGCCTACAGCGCCGATAAGGGCTATTTCGATGTGCTCTACGAATGCACGGGCGTTGCTGCCGCCTTGGCCGGGGGCATCGCTGCCCTGCGCCCGCGCGGGGTGATCCTGCAACTGGGGCTTGGTGGGGATATGTCTTTGCCGATGATGGCGATCACGGCCAAAGAACTAGAGTTGCGCGGCTCGTTCCGCTTTCACCCCGAATTCGCGGTGGGCGTCGGTCTGATGCAGCGCGGCTTGATCGACGTGAGGCCGCTGATCACCCAGACGGTGCCCTTGGATCAGGCCGAAAGCGCGTTCCGTCTTGCCTCTGACCGCAGCCAAGCCATGAAAGCGCAGATCGTGTTTTCCTGATGGCTCAGGCGGAGTTTTTGAAAACTCCGCGACGAAACCTTGCAAGGTTTCGGCACGATTTCTTGCAAGAAATCGTCTGCGCGGCAGGTGGACATGGTATCGACAGACAAACCTAAGGGGGGACAGCATGTCATTCTTTGAAGTCCACGATCCGGTCTTTGCGACCTATGTGATGTTCAACGCGCCGGTCAAACGGCTGGCCACGGGGTTTGATTGGGTCGAAGGGCCGGTCTGGTTTGGCGATCAGAATTGCCTGCTGTTCTCTGACATCCCCAACAACCGCATCATGCGCTGGAGCGAGGAGGGCCTGACCACCTTCCGCACCCCCGCGAACTACACCAACGGCCACACGCGCGACCGTCAGGGGCGGCTGGTCAGTTGCGAACATGGCGGGCGGCGGGTGACGCGGACGGAATGGGATGGCCAGATCACCGTTCTGGCCGATGGCTTTCAGGGCAAGCGCTTCAACAGCCCCAATGATGTGATCGTGGCAAGTGATGGCGCGGTCTGGTTCACCGATCCGCATTACGGGATCATGACCGATTACGAAGGGTTCAAAGCGCCTGAAGAACTGCCCTGTTCGGTCTATCGCATCGCCCCCGATGGCACGGTTGAGGCGGTGATTACCGATATGGCCTGTCCCAACGGTCTGGCCTTCAGCCCGGATGAAAGCCGCCTTTATGTCGCCGATACCGGGCGGATGTTTTCCAGTGATCCGCAGCATATCAAGGTGTTTGACATGGTGGGCGGGCGTCCGGTGAATGGGCGCATCTTCCATGCCATCAGCCCCGGTTGTGCTGACGGAATCCGCGTGGACAGCGATGGCAACCTGTGGTCCTCGGCCGCGGATGGGGTGCATTGCATCGGCCCCGATGGGCGGTTGTTGGGCAAGATTCTGGTGCCTGAAATCGTGTCGAACCTCTGCTTTGGTGGGCGGGCCAAGCATCGGCTGTTCATCACCGCGACGACCAGCGTCTATTCCGTGATCCTGAACCGTCGCGGCGTGCAGTGGCCGTAAGCTAAACCGTCTCACCCGGCACCAACCGGGTGGGCACCACGGTCACCTCTGGCACCATTGCCCCGGTCAGGCGGGCGACCAGCGCCTCTGCCGCCGATTTGCCGATGGCAGTGGTGGGCACCATCGTCGTCGTCAGGCGGCGCGGCAGGATGGATGCCGCCTCCATCCCGCCCCAACCGGCGATACCGATGTCTTCGGGCACGCGCAGACCCCGCGCTTGGCAAAAGGCCAGACCGCCAATCGCCATCTCATCATTGTGGAAATAGACGGCGTCGAGATCGCCCCGGCGCGAAAGCAGCGTCTCCATCCCGTAGTAACCGGCGTAAAATCCGGGGGCATCGTGCAACACCTCGGCATCCGTCAGGGGATGGCCTGCCTGCGCCAAGGCGGCGCGAAAGCCGTCCAGCCGTGCTGCGCCCATGACATCGGCACGGGCCAAGGCCCCGACAAACCCCGCCCGCCGCCGCCCGCGCCGGATCAGGTGCAGCCCCATTTCCGCGCCGCAATCGTGGTGGGAAAAGCCCACGGCCATGTCGATGGGGCTGGTGGTCAGATCCCAAATCTCAACCACCGGCAGGGCGGTTTTGCGCAACAAGTCCACCGTGCCGGGGCTATGGGTGCGGCCAGACAGAATCACACCCGCCGGACGCCAACTGACCAGTTGGCGAACCCATGCCTCCTCCTCATCCGTGGCATGGTTGTTGGCACCGATCATCAGTTGAAACCCCAGCCGCGTCAGCGCGCGGTCCACCCCGTCCAGCACATGGCCAAAGAGACCCGAGGTCAGGCGCGGCACGCACATGCCGACCAAGGTGCTGGCCTGTTCCGCGCCAAAAGCCGCCGCCAGACGGTTGGGAATATAGCCAAGCCTTTCCGCCACTTGCATCACGCGCAATCGGGTGTCGTCGGAAAATCCCGACCCGCCGCGCAAGACACGGCTGACCGTCATCTTTGAGACTCCAGCCGCGCGGGCGATGTCTTCGAGGTTGGCTTTCATGGGGCGATCATGGTCTATGTTATCGATAACTTTTTTCTTGACAGCGGGCAGGGGTCAGGCCCACCATGCCTACGTTACCGGTAAACCTATGGAGGGGGAGGCCGGTCACGCAAGGGAGGATTTCCGATGCAACCGTCAGCGGACGGCCTGTTGTTTGACCGGATCGTGAAGTCCTTTGGCGGGACGCGCGCCCTGAAAGGTGTGTCGCTGAAGGTTGAACGCGGTGAGATCGTGGCCCTGCTGGGCGAAAACGGCGCGGGCAAATCCACCCTGATCAAGGTGCTGGGCGGTATCCATCGCCCGGACGAAGGCGGCGTGTTTATCGACGGCATCTCTTATGCGCATGAGGCCGGGAAATCGGGCGGCCAAAAGGTCGCCTTCATTCACCAAGACCTCGGCCTGATCGAATGGATGAGCGTGGCTGAAAACATCGCCCTCGCCTTGGGATATGTGAAGAAGGGCCGCCGTATCGACTGGCCCGCGACAGAAGCCGCCGCCGATGCCGCTTTGCGTCTGGTGGAGGCTGAGTTTTCCGCCACGGCGCGTGTGTCGAACCTGACGCGCACGCAGAAATCACTGGTCGCCATCGCCCGTGCCTTGGCGGCGGATTGCGATTATCTGGTGCTGGATGAACCCACCGCCAGCCTTCCGGCGGATGAGGTGGAGCGTCTCTTTACCGCCCTGCGCCCGCTGAAGGCGCGCGGAGTGGGGATGATCTACGTCAGCCACCGCTTGGATGAGATTTTTCGCATTGCTGACCGTGTCGCCGTGCTGCGCGATGGGCAGATGGTCGGCATGCGCCCCATCGCCCATACGACGCCCGAAGAACTGGTCAGCCTGATCGTGGGCCGCAAAGCGCGGGAAATCGCGCGGCCTGCCGTGCAGGACGGCCCGGCCATCCTGCGGGTGCAGGGGCTGGCGACGCCTGCGGTGGGTCCGGTCAGCTTTGACATCCGGCGCGGGGAGTTGCTCGGTCTGGCCGGTCTGCGCGGGGCAGGGCATGAGGATATCGGGCGGGCGCTCTTTGGCGTCATCCCCCATGCGGGGACCGTCATGTTGGACGGGTTGACACCGGACCTGCGGACGGCCCAGACGGCGATGAAATCGGGCATCGGTCTGGTCGCGCGGGACCGTGTGGGCGAAAGCGTCGCCCCCGGCATGGCGATCCGCGAGAATGCGTTCATCAATCCGTCCGCCACGGGGCGGGGCCTGTTGTCCCTGCTGAAACCCAGCCGCGAAGAGGCGATGGCCCGCGCAATCGGCAAACGGGTTGGCCTGTCGCCCAACGACCCGACTTTGGCGATCGAGGCGCTTTCGGGCGGCAATCAGCAAAAGGTCGTCGTCGGGCGCTGGCTCGACTCAGGCCGCCGCCTGCTGATCACCGAAGACCCCACGGCGGGCGTCGATGTGGGCGCAAAGGCCGAGATTTACCACCTGCTTTATCAAGCGCTTGCAAGCGGGATGGGTGTGCTGGTGGTCTCGACCGATTTTGAGGAAATCGCCAATATCTGCCACCGCGCCATCGTCTTTTCGCGCGGTCTGCCCGTGGCCGAATTGTCGGGCGTCGAACTTTCCACCG
This sequence comes from Rhodobacteraceae bacterium PARR1, assembly GCA_002256185.1. GTDB lineage: Bacteria > Pseudomonadota > Alphaproteobacteria > Rhodobacterales > Rhodobacteraceae > Paragemmobacter. The sequence goes on from NKIT01000067.1 coordinate 10,571, forward strand.
AATCCCTGATCCAGGCCGCTTCGGCCGGTGAAGTTGCCTGAGGATACCATGCCCGGAATTGACTCCAACGCCATCGAACCCACCAAGGACGAGCTTAAGGGCCTGTCGCCGCTGAAAAAGGCGCTGCGTCTGGCCCCGACCTATGGGCTGGTGATCCTGATGGTGGGGCTGATCGTCACATTCTCGGTCCTGCTGCCCAATACCTTTCCCACGATGCTGAACCTGCGGTCGATCCTGTCGGACAAGGCGATTATCGCGCTGTTGTCGCTGGCGGCGATGATCCCGATGGTGGCGGGGCGGATCGACCTGACGGTGGGCTATGGCATCGTGCTGTGGCATATCCTTGCCATCAGTCTGCAAACCATGTTCGGCCTGCCGTGGCCTGTGGCCGTGGTGATCGTGCTGGCCTTGGGTGTTATCACCGGCGCGCTGAATGGGCTGTTGGTTGAGGTGGCGCGGATTGACAGCTTCATCGCCACCTTGGGCACCGGGACGATCCTTTACGCGCTGGCGCTGTGGCACACCGGCGGGCGGCAGATGGTGGGCACCCTGCCAGATGCGTTCTATGCGCTGAACGGCACCTTTGTGTTCGGCCTGCCGATCACCGCCTTTTATGTGCTGGCGATCACGGTCACGCTGTGGGTCATCCTCGAATACACGCCCATTGGCCGTTATCTTTACGCCATCGGCGCGAACCAACGCGCGGCAGAGTTGAACGGCATTCCCACGCGGAAATTCGTCATCGGTGCCTTCGTGTCATCCGGCGCGCTGACCGCCTTGGCGGGGGTGCTTCTGGCGTCAAAACTGCGGATCGGGCAAGCCTCGGTCGGGCTGGAATTCCTTTTGCCCGCGCTGGTCGGCGCGTTCCTTGGATCGACGACGATCAAGCCGGGGCGGGTCAACGTCTGGGGCACGATTGTCGGGGTGATGATCCTGGCGGTCGGTATCTCTGGCATCCAACAATTCGGCGGCAGCTTCTGGGTAGAGCCGCTGTTCAACGGCACGACGCTGCTGATCGCCATCGGCATCGCCGGATACGCGCAACGCAAGAAAGGCGCGAAATCTAAATAAGACAGCATTTACGGGAGGATAACCAATGCTGAAACGGACCCTTTTGAATGGGCTTCTCGCCGGGACGTTCCTTGTTGCCGTGGGCGTGCCTGCCTTTGCGCAAGACGCCTTTGACGGCCCGACCACCGGCCCCAAGGCGGCCGAGGGCAAGACGATTGTCGTCCTCGCCGGTGACCTGAAGAATGGCGGCATCCTTGGCGTGACGACCGGGATTGAAGAGGCCGCCGCCAAGATCGGTTGGACGGTCAAGGTGCTGGACGGTGCCGGATCGGTGCAAAGCCGCTCGGGCGCGGTGGGTCAGGCGCTGGCGCTGAACCCCGATGGCATCGTAATCAACGGCTTTGACGCCGCCGAACAGCAAACCGCGCTGGAAGGCGTGACCGCCGCCAAAATCCCGATGGTGTCGTGGCATTCCGGCCCGAAGATCGGCTGCGATGCACCGGGCGGCATCTTCGCCAACGTCTCGACCGATGCGATGCAGGTGTCTGACGTGGCCGCGAAATGGGCGCTGGATGATGCGGGCGGCAAGCCGGGTGTCGTGATCTTCACCGACAGCACCTATCAGATCGCCATCGACAAGGCCGACCGCATGAAAGCCGCGATCGAGGCGGGCGGCGGCACGGTGCTGGAATATGTCGACACGCCGATTGCCGAGACGTCCACCCGCATGGGCCCGCTGACCACGACGCTGCTGCAAAAGTATGGCGCAAGCTGGACACATTCGCTGGCGATCAACGACCTGTATTTCGACTTCATGGGTCCGTCGCTGGCCGCAGCCGGGATTGACGGCAAGGGCGCACCGAAGAACGGCTCTGCCGGTGATGGGTCCGAGGCTGCATTCCAGCGCATCCGTTCGGGTCAGTATCAGGCTGTGACCGTGGCAGAACCGCTGAACCTGCAAGGCTGGCAGTTGGTCGACGAACTCAACCGCGCTGTGCAGGGCGAGGCATGCTCTGGCTACGTCACCGCCCCTGCGCTGGTGACCGAGGCTGGTCTGGCCGGGACCGAGGGCAACGCCTTTGACCCGAACAACGGCTACCGTGAGGCCTATGCCGCGATTTGGGGCAAGTAATCCCGACATAGTGGGGTAAAGAGTGACGGGCCGGGGTGGTGACGCCCCGGCCCTTTTTCATATCCGGGCCTTTTTCTATGCCATCAGACGCTGCGCGTGATCCCGCCATCCACCCGCAGGCTTTGCCCAGTGATATAGCTGGAATCGTCGGTCAACAGGAACGCCGCCGCCTTGGCCTGTTCCTCTACCCGCGCGATGCGCTTCAGCGCGGGCAGGTCGGCGAATTTGCCGACATCCAGACTGTCGGTAAAGCCGGGCATCAGGCAATTCATACGGATGTTCTTGGGGCCGTAGCGGTCGGCGTAGAGTTTGGCAAAAGACGACACCCCGGCCCGATAGACGCAAGAGGCCGGGAACCAGAGCGAGGGTTCAAACGCCGCATAGGTGGTGACATTGACGATGGACCCACCGCCTTGGGCTTCCATGATGGGCGTCACAAGGCGCGACATGCGGACCACCGACTTGATGATCATATCATTGGCCAGATCCCAATTCTCATCCGTGATGTCCAGCAGATCACCCTTAGGCGGGTGGCCGGTGTGGTTCAGCACGGCATCAATCCTGCCGTAGCTGGCCATCGCCAGATCGACGACGCCTTTCAGGTCATCGCCGCTTTGCGCCACACCGCGATGGGCAACGCCGCCCAATTCAGCGGCCAGAGTCTCGCAATTCTCAGACGGTGACATCAGCGCCACGGCATAGCCGCGCGACGCCATTTCCCGCGCCACCGCCGCCCCGATGCCGCGTCCTGCGCCCGTGATCACGCAAACCTTTTTCGTCATGGCAAAGCCCCTTCATTCCGTTGGCGATACCATGCCTGCGGCCAAGGGGAAGGAACAGCCCCCTTTACGGGGGCTGTTCCGGGGTCACAGCCCGTATTGTTCGCGCGCGTATTTGCCCAAGCCTACCGCATCCAGCGCGGTCAAGGGCGCAAGGAAGGTGACCTGAATCACCCCCGGCGCGCGGCCAATCTCAATCGCGCCGTTCACGGTGGCGCGGTTGCGCACCTCGGCCACGGTCATGCCCAAGAGTTTGGCCGCGCGTTCCAACCCGTTCAGGATGGCATCGTTCAGGTTCGCCGCCGTGCCGATGACGGAGATTGGCGCGCCTTGTTCCAACGTGGTCACCCCCCATTGCGCGGCCAGTCGCTGCGCCTTGGCGCGTTCCTCGGCCGTGAAGGGTTTGGCCAGCGGCGGCAGATCCTCAAGCAGCGGGAACAGAACCGGGCCGTCGATGGGCCAATCCTTCTTGACCTCGACCTGCAAGGTCACGGACCCCGCCACGTCCATCGTGTGACCGGCAATCTCTCCATCGCCTTGGGCGGCGTGCATGTCGCCCATATAGACGCCCGCACCGCGCACTTTCACAGGGGCCACAAGGATCGACCCGGCGCGCACGGCGTCAATGTCCATATGGCCATCGGTTTTGTGCTTGGCCAAATCCTCGGCGCTTATCGCGTAGGCGTGCGGGGCACCGACAAGAAACGCCCCAAAATCGCCCGCGTTGTGGCTGTCGGGCATCGCCATGGATGGGCAGGTGCCCAACTGCCCAAGGAAGGGCCGCATCCGCACAATCGCCCCCGGCATGTCATGCGGCGCAAAGGTCAGGATGGAATGCTGGCGCGAGGCATCGGGAAGGGCGGCGTAATGATCGGCCTTGAGCGCGATGGTTTCCGCCGCGGCCTTGGGCAGGGTGACGCCCACACTGCGGGTTTCGTCAAAGGTGACGGTATAGCCATGCACAATCTCAAACGGTTTGACCGCATTGCCGCAGGCGTTGCACTTCACCGCATCCTGACCGATGCCGTCGATATGCGTTTCAGGCCAGACCGTGTCACAGGTCGGGCACCGCGCCGCGACATAGGGATCGCCCAGACAGAACCCTTCGGGCGAGGAATCATGGCCGCTTGCCGTCGCAATCGAGGTCACGGTGATATCCCGAATGCGGATCACCACCGCATCGCCCGGTTCTGCGCCTTTGACAAACACAGGCTGCGTCACCTCATGGCCGCCACGCAGACGCGGGGTGATCATCGGACCCCAGCACCCCGGTGCAGTATTGGCGATGATGGTCCCGCCATCCTCAACCGGGCCAAGCATCGGCGCGGCCGGATCAAGGACCGAGTTGGTGAACCCCTGCACCACCACAGAGCGGCGGGCGCTGTCGGACTGGCTTCCATCTGGCATGATAGTCTCCCTGAGTTGGTTGTTTTGATTTGCAGTCAATGTAGGCGATGCCAGCCATGGAAACAGACCTATGAGCGCGATTTCAGTCATGCGGGACGGGAATTAATAATTGCATAATGTTTGTTATCGGACTATTAAATGTACGCGCAAAGTAGACTTGTCGCACCTGAGCAAAGTTAGAATGTCGCCCTGTCCTCCAGGCAAAGGAGTTGGGCGTCATGGGATGGGTGTTGATGAGCGAGCGCGAAGTTCACCGCGTTGAAGTTCTGTCCAGCGTGGTTGCGGGCCGGATGTCGTCGTCAGAGGCGGCCTCGGTTTTGTGCCTGAGCGACCGGCAGGTTCAGCGATTGCTGAAGACGTTTCGCGAAGATGGCGCCGTGGCGCTTCGCCACAAGGCACGCGGAAGGCCCTCAAACAATCGGAGCACCGAGGGCCTACGTGATCTGACCTTGGCAATCGTGCGTGAGCATTATGCGGACTTCGGCCCGACCTTGGCAGCCGAGAAGCTGGCCGAGCGCGATGGTGTGAATATCTCGCGCGAGACCCTGCGGAAGTGGATGGTTGAGGATGGGCTCTGGCTGTCACGCAGCCAGTGGCGGGTGTTTCACCGACCACGGCTTCGGCGCGAATGCTATGGCGAGTTGATCCAGATCGACGGCTCGGACCATCGCTGGTTCGAAGATCGCGACGCGCCATGCACGTTGATCGTGGCGGTGGATGACGCGACGAGCGCGATCCAGGAGATGCGTTTCGTGCCTTCGGAGAGCACCTTCGCCTATTTTGAGATGCTTGCGGGGTATCTGCGCAGCCATGGCAAGCCGGTGGCCTTCTATTCGGACAAGCATTCTGTGTTTCGAGTGGCCAAGGCAGATGCCAAGACCGGCCATCAGTCCACGCAGTTCGGACGTGCGCTTCTTGAGCTAAACATCGAGATTCTCTGTGCAAATTCCAGCCAGGCCAAAGGTCGGGTCGAGCGCAAGAACCGCACCTTGCAAGACCGTCTGGTCAAGGAGATGCGGCTGGACGGCGTGACCGGCATGGTCGCGGGCAATGACTGGTTGCCGGGTTACATCCTGCGCCATAACCAACAGTTTGCCCGAACCCCTGCCCGCCCCGACAACCTCCACCGCGCCGTGACCGAAACCCCGGACCGCTTGAATGACATCCTGTGCTGGCGCGATGAACGTTACGTCGGCCAGCAGCTGACGTTTTCCTATGAGAGGAGGCGCATCATGCTGGAGGAGAGCGAGGTGTCGCGCGGTCTCGTGGGCAAATATGTCGACACCTATGCCTGGCCGGATGGGCGGTTCGAAGTGCGCTGGAAGGGATTTTCGCTGCCCTACCGTGTTTTCGATACCGATCAGCAGCGCGTGACCCATGCTGCGATCACCGAGAATAAGCACCTGTCAGCTGCTCTGGCCTATGCCAAGGAAATTCAGGATGCCCGCCTTGCGGAGCCGGCCAAGGTGGGCAAACAGCGGACGAAATACACACCAACGGGCCGTAAGCCTCCTGGCCCCAAGGGCTGGGCCGAAAAGCGCGCAGATCGCCGTGCAGCCGAAGCGGCAGCGGGGGCCAAGCATGCCGCCGAATGAGCCTGACCGCAGGACCGGTCAGGCCTGCGATATTGGAGGTCTCCGCCCTGCCCGGTCCTGCTCCGGCATCCAAGACGACAGTTCTACCTTGCAGGACTGACGACATTCCAACTTGTTGACAACATTTAAACAGTCCCGGAATGACCGATGATCTTTGCAGGAAAACGGGATTTCCGGTTTCCCTTCCCCCCCAAATCCGGCAAACCACAGGTCGGAGGCTTATATGTTCAACGACTGGAAGCAGGAAAAAGCCACCGCCGCCTTGGTGGCCGAAGCGCAGGCGCTGTCCGAGCGGCTGTCGCAGGTCAAGCCGCATGTGCTGGACAGTCAGGCCGCCCATGCCCAGTTCTGGGCCGCGCAATATCTGGCCGATGGCAAGGACCTGTATACGGTGATGACATGGCCCCCCGCCACGGTCAGCAAATTCGTCAACGCCACCCAGACCCGCATCGCCGCCCTGCGCAAGGCACGCGATTATGACCAAAGCGACGGCCTGACCATCTGGCTGCACACCGCGCGCGCCGTGACCGAGCCCCGCCTTTTGCCGCCCGTGCGCGAAATCTGGCAGCAGGTGCAGGACGCCGGACCCAACGCCACCGGCACCTTGCAGGAATTGCTGGCCGAGGCTGGCCTGCCCGACACCCCACTGCGCCGCGTGCCGGATGGCCTTGGCCTCTGATCTGGCAGGTGGACGCCCGCCCGCCTTGGGCGTAGGACGGTGCATCGCGCAAAAGGGGCTGACAGATGCTGTGGGACATTCGGACGCGCATGAAACCCGCCTTGGCGATCATTGACCTGATCCCGCAGGTGCACCGCACGCCTGCGCTGGCCCTGCTGCGCCGCGCCGTGCTGGAAGGCCGCCCCGCCACCTTTCGCCTGACGGCCGAGGATCGGGAACTGGCGTTCCACGACGCGCATGTGCAACTGACCTCGCCCATCGGCGCGCGGGTGCTGAAGGCGCTTTACACCTCTGGCCAGCTCAAGCTGAAGAAACCCCCGCAGAAATCGCTTCCGGCGCTTGAGGCCTATATCGCGACGGAAGCCACCTTCCGCGCCGAGGTCGCGGCGATCTTGCAGGCCGAAGAGGCCAAGCGCCAGCGTCTTGCGGCCATCATCGCCGATCCCGAAAGCGCCCGGCCCGAGGAGGTCACGCCCTATCTGATCGACAAGGTGATGACCGCCCGTCTGGGGCACGGTGCCACGGGCACGATCCAGATCGCGCGGATGACCTGTCACCGCGCGCTTGTCCCCGCAGACCCCGCGCAGGGGGACCGGGTTGAGGATCGCTGGCTTTGCTGGTGGCAAGATGCCAGCGGCACACGCCACGGGGACGCCTGAAGGATCAGGCCGGGATTACCGCCGTCGCCTCAATCTCCACCTTCGCCCGATCCTCGACCAAACCCACCACCTGCACCAAGGCCATCGCCGGATAATGCCGCCCGATGGTCGCCTTGTAGGCGCGGCCCAGGTCTTTCAGGTTGCCAAGGTATTCCCGCTTGTCGGTGACATACCACGTCAGCCGCACCAGATGTTCGGGACGCGCGCCCGCACAGGCCAGCACTTCGACGATGCTGCGCAACGCCTGCTCCACTTGGCCGATAAAATCATCCGTCTCAAAGACCTGATCCGCGTTCCAGCCGATGATCCCGCCGGTAAACACCATCCGGCCTGAGGCCGCGACCCCGTTGGAATAGCCGATGGCGGGTTTCCAATGCGACGGATGCAGGAACTGATGCGGGCTGTCGGTCATGATTGCTCCTGATGCGCGGCAAGGGTGGCGCGGATGCGGTCGGGCCAGCGGGCGGGGCGATGATCCGGGCCTAGCCAGACGAGGGTCAGGCGCACGATCACCCGCGCGGCCCCGTCGCAGGTCGCGGTCAGCCGGAAGGTCACCGATGACCCGCCCAGACGTTCCACCACCAGCGCCCAGTCCAGCACATCGCCCAGCCGAGAGGGCGCTTTGAAATCCGTCTCAATCCGCGCGGTCGGCACGCCGATGCCGTCATCCATCATGGCGTGATAGGAATAGCCCACCACCTCGCGGAAGAAGTTTTCGCAGACGGAATTCGTCATCTCAAAATAGCGCGGATAAAAGACGATTCCCGCGGGGTCGCAGTGGTTGAACTCAATGCGAATGCTGCGGGTATAGGTCATGCAAGGATGCTCCGCGCGATCACCACGCGCTGCACGTCTGATGCGCCCTCATAGATCCGCAGCGCGCGGATTTCGCGGTACAGGCTTTCGACCACCGATCCATGCCGCACCCCATCGCCGCCATGCAGTTGCACCGCCATGTCGATCACCTCTTGCGCGGCCTCGGTGGCGTAAAGTTTCGCCATCGCCGCCTCGCGCGTGACCCGCGCCGCGCCATTGTCCTTGGTCCAGGCCGCGCGATAGACCAGTAGGGCCGCCGCGTCGATCTTCAGCGCCATATCGGCCAAATGCCCCTGCACCATCTGCAAGTCTGCCAGCGCCTGCCCTTGGATGCGCCGCGCCTTCACCCTTGCCAAGGCCTCGTCCAGTGCCCGCCGCGCAAAGCCCAAAGCCGCCGCCCCAACGGTCGAGCGGAATACATCCAACACCGCCATCGCCAGCTTGAACCCCTCCCCCGCCTTACCAATCAAGGCATCTTCGGGCAGGATCATTCCCTGCATCCGCAAGGTCGCCAGCGGATGCGGCGCGATCACCTCCAACCGCTCTACCACCTCCAGCCCCGGCGTATCGGCGGGCATCAGAAAGGCTGACAAGCCGCGGGCGCCCGGCGCCTCGCCGGTCCGGGCAAACAGCACATAGACATCGGCAATCCCGCCATTGCTGATCCAAGTCTTTTCGCCCTCGATCAGCCAGCCACCCTGCAGCCGCGTTGCAGTGGTGGTGGTCGCGGCAACGTCTGACCCTGATCCCGGTTCAGTCAAGGCGAATGCCGAAATCGCCGCCCCCGCCCGCGTCCGCTCCAGCCATGCCTGCTGCGCGGGCGTGCCAAACAGGCTGACCGGTCCCATGCCCAGCCCCTGCATGGCAAAGGCGAAATCCGCCAGCCCATCATGCCGCGCCAAAGTCTCGCGGATCAGACAGAGCGTGCGGACATCCAGCTGCTCCCCCGCCCCGGCCCCGGAATGGCGCAGCCACCCCCCCGCCCCCAGCATCGCCACGAGTCCCCGACAGGCCGCATCGACATCGCCATGATCCACGGGCAGATGCGCGGCACACCATGTGTCCAACGCTGCCGCCAAGTCACGGTGACGATCCTCAAAGAACGGCCAATCCAGAAAGCTGCGATCCGTCATTTTCTGTCCACAAATATCCTCAGGGGGTGAGGCCGCAAGGCCGAGGGGGCGCGAGCGCCCCCTGATTTTTCGCCTGAAAATCGTCAATCGCCCTGAAACACCGGCGTCTCCTTGGCGACAAAGGCGTGATAGGCGCGTTCAAAATCGCGGGTCTGCATGCAGATGGCCTGAGCCTGCGCTTCCGCCTCGATCGCCTGTTCCAGACCCATGTTCCATTCCTGATTGAGCTGCGTCTTGGTGATGCCGTGGGCAAAGGTCGGTCCCGCCGCCAGTTGCCGTGCCAACACCAGCGCGGCCTCTTCCAGCGCTTCCGCCGGGTGCAAAGCGTTCCAGAAGCCCCAGCGTTCGCCCTCTTCGGCCCGCAAGACCCTGCCCGTGTACAAAAGCTCTGCCGCGCGTCCCTGCCCCACGATGCGCGGCAGCATGGCGCAGGCGCCCATGTCACAGCCCGCCAGTCCCACGCGGGTGAACAAAAACGCGCATTTCGCCCCCGGTGTCGCCAGCCGCAAATCGGATGCCATCGCCATGATCGCGCCCGTCCTCAGGTAAGGATCGCCGAAAACCCGTGCCTTGTAGCTCACAATCTCCACGCAGAGGTTGAGCAGCAGCAGGCAACACGGGAGCACGTAGTAGTTGCGAACGACGTTCGTGTTTTTCATGCGTGGCGGATTTGTTACGGTATTTCAGCGTCGAATCACTTGCGTGAAAGCGAAATCTGAATTTCGCTGCGTTTTCCCATGATCAACTACAGCTCTCCCGATCTCAACGAACACCCGCCACGTAGCGTGCGCGTCCGCATTGGCGGCTACGCCCACCTCGCCCGCCTGCTCGACAAAGCGCGCGCCGTCATCTCCGGCAAGAACGCCGGCTACCACTACAAC
>NKIT01000068.1 GCA_002256185.1 Rhodobacteraceae bacterium PARR1
AAGGGCATCACATTCGGCCCGACGATGATGCTGTTTGACGCCGCCGACAGGCCAAAGACCAAAGGACGCAGGATCAGATAAAACGCCAAAAACCCCAAGAGCAAGGCCGCATGTTCGCTGAAAAACGCCTGCGGTCCCGCCGAAACCGTGGCGTCGATCACCCAACCAAGGATCAGGGCAGACACCACCTCTGTCACCCCTGCCAGCGAGGAAATGACCCCCGCCACCCCCAGCATCGGCCAGCTTCCCGACAGCGACCAGCGAAAGAACCGCCCCAGCGTTTGCGGCGGTGGCCCTTCGGCGGGGCGAAAGGCATCGATGGTCGCGCCAAGGCGGTCTGATAGGGTCATTCTGCGGCTTCTTCTTCCAATCCGATGAACCCGCCAGATTGGCGCGCCCAGAACCGGGCATAAATCCCGGCGTTGTTCAACAATGCGGCATGGTCACCTTGTTCCGCCACCCGGCCCCCGTCCAGCACCACGATCCGGTCCATCTGCGCGATGGTGGACAGCCGGTGTGCGATGGCGATGACGGTTTTGCCTTCCATCATGCCATACAGCGTGTCGCGGATGGCGGCCTCAACCTCGGAATCCAGTGCGCTCGTCGCCTCATCCAAGATCAAAATCGGCGCGTCCTTCAGGATCACCCGCGCCAAGGCGATGCGTTGCCGCTGCCCACCTGACAGCCGCACCCCGCGTTCGCCCACCAGCGCGTCATAGCCCTGCCGCCCTGCGGTATCGCGCAGCGACAGGATAAACTCATGCGCCTCGGCCCGCATTGCAGCGGCGATCATCTGCGCCTCGGTCGCATCCGGGCGACCGTAAAGGATGTTGTCGCGCACAGACCGATGCAACAGGCTGCTGTCCTGCGTCACCATGCCGATTTGCGCGCGCAGACTGTCCTGCGTCACCCCGGCGATGTCTTGCCCGTCGACCAAAATGCGTCCGCCTTCGGGATCACGCAGCCGCAGGATCAGGTTGACCAGTGACGATTTCCCCGCCCCCGATGGCCCCACCACGCCAATCCGCTCTCCCGCTGCGATGGTCAGATCGACCCCGGACAGCCCGCCGCGCCCCTTGCCGTAGTGATGCGTCAGGCCCTGCACCGCAATCCGGCCCCCGGTGACATTCAGCGGCACAGCCCCCGCGCGATCCGTCACTGTCTGCGGCACAGCAATGCTTTGCAGCCCTTCGCGGATCGTGCCCAGATGCTCAAACGTCCGCACCGTCATCCACATGATCCAGCCGGTCATGGTGTTCAGCCGCAGCGCCATGGCGATGGCGGCGGCCACCTCGCCCACCGTCAGCGCCCCCTGCGACCAGACCCACAGCGCAGGCCCGATGACCAAGGCCATCGCGGCCGAATTGAACAACGCCATCGCCGCCTGTTGATCCGCAAACAGCCGCATCAGCGCGCCAAACCGCAAACGGTGGCGGCGCATCGCGCTTTGGGCAAAGCGTTCCTCGCGTGAGGCATGGGCGAAGAGTTTCACCGTCTCGATATTGGCGTAACTGTCGACGATCCGTCCCGTCACTCGCGAATTTGCCGTGCTGACCTTTTCCGCCGTCAGCCCTGCCCGTGGCGCGAACCACAGCACAAAACCGACAAAGCCCACGATCCACAGCGCCAAGGGCAAGGCCAGCCGCCAATCCATCCCCATCAACAGCACCAGCGTCGCAAGCGCAAAGGCCGTGGCCTGCCAGAACGCCTCGAACACCAGAAACGCGCTATCCTCGGCGGCGTGGCCGGTGTTCATCACGCGGTTGGCCAGACGCCCGGCGAAATCGTTCTGAAAGAAGCCCACCGGCTGGCCCATCAACTGCCGATGCGACCGCCAGCGCGCCTGCGCGATCATGTTCGTTGAGATGCCGGAAAACAGCACCGCCGCATTCACCGCCACCACCAACGGGCGCAACAGCAAAAGCACCAGCGCGGCAAGCGCCACCTCTGTGCCGTAGCTGGCCCAGAACGCCGCCGGCCCCTGCCCCATCAGATCGACCAGCCGCCCCGCATACCAGATCAGCCCCAGTTCCAATGCGGCAACGCCAATGCCCATCACCCCGGCCAGCCACATCACCCGGCCAAAGGGGCGCATTTGCGCGAACAGGAACCTGAGAGGCGCATTGACAGGCGTGCCCGGCGGAACCGGCGCGAAAGGGTCCGACAGCCCTTCGACAAAGGCGAAGAGGCGGCGGGGGATCAGCCTCATTCGGCGGCATCCTCCAGCCCGATGAAGCCACCCGATTGCCGCGACCAGAACCGCGCGTAAAGCCCGCCCTTGGCCAGCAATTCGGCATGGCTGCCCTGTTCGGCGATGCGGCCATCCTCCAGCACCACGATCCGATCCATCGCCGCGATGGTGGACAGCCGGTGCGCGATGGCGATCACGGTCTTGCCCTGCATCACGCCATAAAGCGCATCCTGAATCAGCGCCTCAGCCTCTGAATCGAGGGCGCTCGTCGCCTCATCCAAGATCAGGATCGGCGCATCCTTCAGGATCACCCGCGCCAAGGCCACCCGCTGACGCTGGCCGCCGGACAATTTCACCCCGCGTTCGCCCACATGCGCATCATAACCTTGACGGCCCTGCGGATCCTCCAGCGTCAGGATAAAGTCATGCGCCTCGGCCTGTTTTGCGGCGGCGATCATCTGCGCCTCTGTGGCATCGGGGCGACCATAGAGGATGTTGTCCCGCACGGACCGGTGCATCAGGCTGCTGTCCTGCTGCACCATGCCAATCTGGCGGCGCAGGCTGTCTTGGGTCACCCGCGCGATGTCCTGACCGTCGATCAGGATGCGGCCATCCTCGTTGTCGTAGAACCGCAGCATCAGCTTGACCAGCGTGGATTTTCCCGCCCCTGACCGCCCGACAACACCGATTTTTTCACCCGGACGGATGGTCAGCGACAGCCGGTCAAGGCCCCCTGACCCGCGCCCGTAATGGTGGCTGATGGCGTCAATCTCGATCAAGCCATCGCGGAACGCCAAAGGCTTGGCCCCCGGCACATCGACCAGCCCGATGGGATGGGCAATCGTCTCCATCCCCTCTTGTACCACGCCCAAAGCCTGCACGAGCGAGGTAAAGGCCCACATGATCCAATAGGTCATATTGTTCAGCCGCAGCACCAGCGCCGAGGCTGCCGCCACCGTGCCAACCGTCGCGGCACCTTGATACCAGAGCAAAATTGCCCAACCGATGGTCGCCACGATCAGGAACCCGTTAAGGCCGGTCAGCCCAAGGTCCATCTTGGTGACGATCCGCATCTCTTGCTTGAACGTCTCACGCGCGTGTTCGATCGACTCTTTGGCGTAGTTCAATTCGCTGTCGTGATGGGCGAACAGCTTCACCGAATGGATGTTGGTATAGGCATCCACCACCCGCCCCGTCACGGCAGAGCGCGCATCCGATGCTGCCTTGGCCGCAGGCCCCGCGCGGCGGATGGTCCAGCGCACCAGCGCGCCATAAAGCGCGAACCAGATGACCAAGGGCACCAACAGGCGGGGGTCCGCCTCTGCCAACATGATCGCGGCCCCCACCACGGTCACTGACGCAAAGGCAACCGCGTCAAAGGTCTGGAACACCGCATCACCCGCAGCGGGCGGGGTTTGCATGATCCGGTTGGCGATACGCCCCGCGAAGTCGGATTCAAACCAGCCCACGGGTTGACGGATCACATGGGCATGCGCGCGCCAACGGATCATGGTGCCGAAGTTTGGCATGATGGTGTTGTGCAGCAGCGCCACCTTGCCCACTGACAGGATCGGCCGCAGGATCAGCACCGCCAGCGCCACCGCAATGAATTCCGCGCCGTGCAGGTCAAAGGCCTGCACCGGACCATTCTGCGACAACAGATCGACCAGCCGCCCGACATACCAGATCAGCGCCACATCGACGAAAGCCGTCACCACCGCCAGCACCGCCGTGATGGCAAAGACGCCGCGGAACGGCTGGATATACTCACGCAGGAACGGCCAAAGCCGGCGCGGCGGGGTATCGGTCTGCTCGTACGGACCATAAGGGTCCACGAGGTTTTCGAAGAACTTGAACACGGGGGGTCGCCTTTTTGTGCTTCGGATCGAAGCCTTGGCAAAAGGTATAGGGCGGATGCCGGTCTTGGGAAATGGTCAGCGCAAAAGCTGTTCGCGCGACAAGCGAAGATCGGCAGACAGCCACAGCGCTTGCAGCCGTTTCAACTCTGCCCCCAAGGCGGGACCGGACAGGTCGGGCAGGTCCGCCGCGCGGATGGGGAATTGCGCCGCCGCGCCACGCGCGATGTCGTCTTGCCAGCCTTGGGGCAGCGGGGTTTCCAGCATGGCGGAACGCGCCAGCATTGCATCCGCTGCAAGTTCGCTGCCCAAGCGCCAGCCCAGCACAGCGGGCGGGGCCATATCGCCGATCGCCTCGCGCAGCGCGGCCAAATCGCGCGCCTCGGCCCGTGACAGGCGCAAACGGCCAGCATCACCGCCCAAAACCGCCAGCCGGCGCAGGGGGCGTGGGGTTGCGCCATCCTCCAGATGCACCAAAGGGGCCAGCGCGCGGGCATCGGCCCCCGGCAGAACAATGGCCAAAATCCCGGCCTGCGCCATGCTTGCCACCGCAGGCGCGGGGTCAGGCGCGGACAGCAGTTTCTTCACCTCTGCCCCCACACGTTCAGCAGAAAGCGTCTCTATTCCGGCAGAAAGCGCGGCACAGGCGGCCAGACCTTCGGCATCCATCCCGCCATCCGGGTCCGCATACCAGGCGTGAAACCGGAAGAACCGCAGGATACGCAGGTAATCCTCACGAATGCGGGTTTCGGCGTCGCCGACAAAGCGCAAGCGGCGCGCCAGCAGGTCCGGCAGGCCACCCAGCGGGTCGATCACCTGTCCCCGCGCATCGGCGTATAGCGCGTTCATTGTGAAATCGCGGCGCATCGCATCCTCGGCCACGTCCGTTGCGAACGCCACCACTGCATGGCGACCATCGGTTTCCACATCGCGGCGAAAGGTGGTCACCTCATGTGGTCGACCTTGGGCGATCACCGTAACAGTGCCATGGTCGATACCTGTCGGCACCACCTTGAAACCAACGCTTTGTGCAAGGTTAGTGACTGTTTGGGGCGTGGCATCGGTGGAAATGTCCACATCCGCCACAGCCGCGCCCAGCAGGGCATTGCGCACACACCCACCCACGAACAATGCCCGATACCCCGCACTTTCCAGCGCCGCGCAAAGCGTTTGCGTGCCGGGATGAGTCAGCCAATCGCCCGTGACCCGCATCACACCACCCGATCCGCCAACCCGCGCAGAATGCGGGCCGTCGCGCCCCAGATGTAATAGGGACCGTATGGAACGGTGTAATACCGCCGCCACTCCCCCCGCCACCGCCGCCGTTCGATGTGATAGCGCGCGGGGTCCAGCACATGCGACAGGGGAACAGTGAAGGCCTCTTCCACCTCACCCGCCTCGGGCACAGGCGTAAAGTCACCGCGCACCAGTGCCAGAACCGGGGTCACGGTAAAGCCGGTGACGGTTTCATGGGTGGGCAGGGTACCCAAAACAGTCACTAAATCTGCGGAAAGACCGATTTCTTCCCACGCCTCACGCAGGGCAGCCCCCACGGGACCATCATCGCCCGCATCCACCTTGCCGCCCGGAAAGGCGATCTGGCCGGGGTGGTGCTTCAGGTGCGAGGCGCGCTTGGTCAGGATCAGCCGCGCGCCATCGGGGCGCAGCCAAACCGGCACCAACACCGCCGCCGGGCGCAAGACGCGGCCGGGGGGCAAGGCAATCGCAGGGTTCAGGTCAAAATCCGACGAAGGCCGCGCGGGGCGGGTCAGTGCCGCGCGCAGCCTGTCTTCGTCATTCTGCATCCGGAGTCTTCGTCGCCTCAAAACCCACGGTCTTGGGGTCCAGCACATAATGCGCGCCGCAGAACTGGCAATCCGCCGTCACCGTGCCCTCAGCCGTGGTCATATAGGCGATGTCCTTGGCCGAATAGATCGACAAGGAATTCCGCACCTTGTCGGCAGAGCAGGAACAGCCAAAACGCACCGGCTGGGCATCAAACACGCGCGGGTCTTCTTCGTGGAACAGACGCACCAACAGGTCGGTCGGGTGAACGGTGGGGCCGATCAACTCCATCTCCTCGACGGTATCCAGCAGGGCGTTGGCGCGGATCCAGTTTTCACCCTCTTCCCCGGCAAGGATGTCGGTGTGGGTCAACAACCCGCCCTCACCCGACCCTTCGGTCGCGGCGACGGACATGCCGACCTTTGGCATATGCTGCAACATCACGCCGCCCGCGCGCCAATGCGCCGCTTCGCCGGGGGTCTGGCTGCGGCCAAAGCTGACGGCAAAGCGGGTGGGCAACTGTTCGGACTGCGCGAAATAGGTTTCCGCACAGGACGACAGCGACCCGCCCGCGATGGGGGTGATGCCGGAATAGGGCACATTGCCTTCGCCTTGGTCGATCAGCACGGCCAGATAGCCTTCGCCGATCTGGCTGAAGGGCGCAGCCTCGGGGTCAAGGCGATCCTTGTCAAAGCTGGCATAGGCGCGGATGCGCGCGGGCTGGCCGTCTTCGGTCGGACCGTAGTAATCCGTAGCGATCAGCCGCGCCGGACCCTTGCCGCGCACCTGCAACGACAGTTTCCAGCGCAATTTCATGGCTTGCCCGATCAGCGCGGTCAAAAGCGCGGCCTCTGCGACCAGCGCTTCGATCTGCGGCGGATAGGCGTGCTGTTTCAGCACCTGCTCCAGCACGCCATCCAGACGCGCCACCCGGCCACGGATGTCAGACCGGTCAAGCTGAAACGGCAGGACGGTATCGTCCCAGGCGAGTTGAGAACCGAAAGTCATGGGGTTTCCTGATTGTGCCCGTCTTGGCATACCGCGACTATATAGGCGGGGCAACCGGCGGACCAAGGGGCGGCAAAGTGAGGGCAGGGATATGAGGCGCTATGGTGAAGCGGTCAAGAGCGGTCAGCGCTATCGCCTCCGTCCGGGGGCCTATGCGGTGATCCTCGACGGCGACGCATTGTTGACGACGCATCAGATGGACCCCGTGCCGGAATACCAACTGCCCGGCGGCGGCATTGATCCGGGCGAACACCCCCTGCCCGCCCTGCACCGCGAGATTTACGAGGAAACCGGCTGGCGGGTGGAAATTGCCCGGAAACTGGGGGTTTACCGGCGGTTCACCTATATGCCGGAATACGACAAATGGGCGGAAAAGGTGTGTTCCATCTACCTCGCCCGTCCCGTCCTGCGCCTTGGCCCACCGCTGGAGGCGGGGCATACCGCCGTGTGGATGTCGGCGATGGACGGCTTGCAGATGCTGGACAACGAAGGTGACCGCGCGATGCTGGCGCGGGCGATGGGGCTGACTGTGTAGGGCTGCACAGGGCCTATGCGCGGCGGTCAAAGAGGATCGCCGACAGATCATCGGGAAATTCCGCCCCGGCATAAGTGGACAGGGCTGATTCGATTGCCGCCAGCGCCGCCCGCCCGTCAAGATCGGCAGTGCGGCGCAGCAGGCGCGACAGACCGGACAGGCCCAATTCGCCATCCGTGCCCGGACATTCGGTCAGGCCATCCGACGGAATCAGCAGCCGATCCCCCGGATTCAGGACAAAATCCACCGGCTGCCAGTCCGCATCCGGCAGCAATCCGATGGGAAAGCCGCCGCTTCCCACCACCTCAACCCGCCCGCCTTGGCGCAGGATCAGGGGATGCGGATGCCCCGCCTGCACCAGCGCGACATGGCCCGTTGCAAGGTCAACCTCTGCCCAGACCAGCGTGAAATACTGTTCCACGCCGAACTCATCGGCCATCAGACGGTTCAGGCGCACGGCCACCTGATCCGGCGGCACGATGCGGCGGCGACCGTCCAAAGCCACCTCCAGCGCGATGTTGCGATCACCCGTGCCTTCGGACAACAGCCCCGCCAGCCGCGCCGTCATAAGCGCCGCCGCCACGCCATGCCCCGCCACATCCAGCGCATAAAGCCCGATCCGCCCCGGCATCAGGTCCACCATCCCGACCAGATCACCGCCGACATGGCCAGACGGGCGCATCATCAGCGCCACAGCCCCCGCCGCATAATCACGGTGGCGGTCACGGATCAGCGATTGCTGCAAGCGCCGCGCTTGTGACAAATCCGCCTCTAGCGCGTCATGGATGCGGCGCAGGGCGTGATTCTTGGCCAGCAGTTCCGCCTGCATGCCAAGAATTCGGTCCCCCGCCCGCAGCCGCGCCCGCAGTTCCAAGGCGGACACCGGCTTGGTCAGGAAATCGTCCGCTCCCCCATCAAGACCCGTTGCAATCGCCTCTTGCCCCGACTCCGGCCCGGTCAGACCGGGCATCATCCAGTCGCTGATCACAAAATCAAAGTCGTGCACCCGTGCGAGCGCCAGCGCATCGGCCCCGGTCGCCGCCTCTGTCACCGCATAGCCCCAGCGGGCCAGTTGCACCGCCAGCAAATGTCGCTGCGCCCGGCTGTCATCGACAACCAGCACCCGCCGTGAAACCCCAATATCTGTGACCAAATCCCGCAAATGGCCCCCTTTCCTGAACCCACACTGACTCGCCGGGGTTAAACGGGGATGAAGGCTAAAATGCCATGTGTTTGGCGGGTCAGCGGTAACCGTCTCTTCACCTTGCTGCGCCAAAACAGGCCTTGGGGGCGTCACGGCATGCAAATGTCAGGGGATGCGGGATGATTGATTGGGTTCGGGTGGAAAACCTGCGGCAGGAAATCGGGGCCGCCGATTTTGCCGAGGTTGTGGCGCTGTTTCTGGAAGAAACCGATGAAGTTGCGGCACGCATGACCGCTGGCCCCGGATTACGGGGTGATCTGCGGGCCGATCTGCATTTCCTGAAAGGCAGCGCGCTGAACCTTGGCTTTCGCGCGCTGGCCCTGCGCTGCGGGCAAGGAGAAGACGCCCTGCGCGACGCCGAAGGATCGGTTGATCCAGCCCCCATCGTGGCGCTCTATCACGCCACCCGCACTGCGTTCCTGCAAGAGATGGAACAAGATCAGATCAGGAATTCGGCCAACAGCTCATCATTGGTGATGTCGCGGTAGGCAAAGCCCTGCGCGTCCAGCTTTTCGCCCAGAGCGGTAAAGTTCTGCGGGCTTTTCGTCTCAATCCCGATCAGGACCGACCCGAAGTTGCGCGCCGATTTCTTCAGGTATTCAAACCGCGCGATATCGTCGTCGGGGCCGAGCATTTCCAGAAACTCGCGCAGCGCACCGGGGCGCTGCGGCATGCGCAGGATGAAATACTTCTTCACCCCGGAATAGCGTTGCGCGCGTTCCTTCACCTCGGGCAACCGCTCAAAATCGAAGTTCCCGCCAGAGGTGACGCAAACCACCGTCTTGCCCCGGATCGTGTTTGCCAGTTGCGGCAGCACATCGACCGACAGCGCCCCTGCCGGTTCCAGCACGATGCCTTCGACGTTCAGCATTTCCAGCATCGTCACGCAGATGCGATCCTCAGGCGCCAAAAGCACCTGTTCAGGACGAACCCAATCCAGACGCGCAAAGGTGCGGTTGCCCATCCGCGCCACGGCAGCGCCATCGACAAAGCTGTTCACGCGCGGCAGTTTCACCGGCTCTGCCGCGCGCAAAGCGGCGGTCAGGCTCGCGCCGCCCAAGGGTTCGACAAAGCGGTAATCGGTCTGCGGTGCCACCAGACGCAGATAGCTGGTCACCCCCGCCGACAACCCACCCCCGCCCACCGGCAAGATCACCAGATCGGGCGCGCGGCCCAACTGGTCCATGATTTCCACCCCGACCGAGGATTGGCCAAGGATCACATCCTCATCATCAAAGGGCGATAGGAAATGCGCCCCCTGTTCGGTGCAATAGGCCTGTGATGCCGCCAGCGTCTGGTCGAAATAGTCCCCAGTCAGCACGATCCGGACGTTTTCGGCCCCGAAGGCGCGGGTCTTGTCGATCTTTTGCTGCGGCGTGGTCACCGGCATGAAGATCACGCCCTGCACCCCGAAATGACGGCAGGCAAAGGCCATCCCCTGCGCGTGATTGCCCGCGCTGGCACAAACAAATTGCGTCCGCTCTGGGTGGCTGAGCCGCAGCTTTCGCATGGCGGTAAAGGCCCCGCGCAGTTTGTAACTGCGGACGGGGGTCAAATCCTCGCGCTTCAGCCAGATATCGGCGTCATAGCGCTGCGAAAGATGCTCATTGCGCTGCAAAGGCGTCTCCGCGAAGAGATCACGAAGCGCTTCGGTCGCAAGGCGGGAGTCTTGGATGAATTGGGCCATGCGGGGGATAATGCGTGTGGGACGCCGGAAGGCAAGGGAGGGACGCCACGAACCTTGCCCTTCCCCCCGTTTCCCTTTAATCGCACGCGAAACCGCGATGGAGCGTTCCCCATGCTGAAGCCCAAGAAAGTCGTCCTCGCCTATTCGGGCGGTCTGGACACCTCGATCATCCTGAAATGGTTGCAAACGGAATACGGCTGTGAGGTGGTGACCTTCACCGCCGATCTGGGCCAGGGCGAAGAGCTGGAACCCGCGCGCAAGAAGGCCGAGTTGATGGGGATCGATCCGGCGAATATCCACATCATCGACCTGCGCGAAGAATTCGTGCGCGACTTTGTGTTCCCGATGTTCCGCGCCAATGCCCTGTATGAAGGGCTGTATCTGCTGGGCACCTCGATCGCGCGGCCGCTGATCTCCAAATATCTGGTCAAGATCGCACAAGAAACCGGGGCCGATGCCGTGTCACATGGCGCGACCGGCAAGGGCAATGATCAGGTGCGGTTTGAGTTGGGCGTGGCAGCACTTGACCCGTCGATCAAGGTCATCGCGCCATGGCGTCTGTGGGATCTGACCAGCCGCACCAAGTTGCTGGAATTTGCCGAAGCCAACCAGATTCCGATTGCCAAGGACAAGCGCGGCGAAGCGCCGTTTTCGGTGGATGCCAACCTGCTGCACACCTCATCCGAGGGTAAGGTTCTGGAAAACCCCGCCGAGGAAGCACCGGAGTTTGTGTATCAGCGCGTGGTCCCGGTGGAAAAAGCCCCCGATCAGGCCGAATTTGTCGAGATCACCTTTGAACGCGGCGACGCCATCGCGATCAACGGCGAGGCGCTGTCCCCTGCCACCATCCTGACGCACCTGAATGAAATCGGCGGCCGTCATGGCGTGGGTCTGCTGGATCTGGTGGAAAACCGCTTCGTCGGCATGAAATCGCGCGGGCTTTACGAAACCCCCGGCGGCACCATCCTGATGGAGGCGCACCGCGGCATCGAACAAATCACGCTGGACGCAGGCGCGGGCCATCTTAAGGATTCGATCATGCCGCGCTATGCAGAACTGATCTACAACGGCTTCTGGTTCAGCCCCGAGCGTGAGGCGCTGCAAGCCCTGATCGACAAAACCCAGGAACATGTCAGCGGCACCGTGCGCGTGAAACTGTTCAAAGGCTCTGCCCGCACCGTGGCGCGGTGGTCGGATCACTCGCTCTATTCCGAAAAGCATGTGACGTTTGAAGAAGACGCTGGCGCCTATGACCAAAAAGACGCCGAAGGCTTCATCCGCCTGAACGCCCTGCGCCTGAAACTGATCGCAACCCGGAATGCGCGGGTGGCGAAGAAGGGGTAAGTCCTTGATCCGAGAGTCTTTTTAACTTTCGGATTCCTGCTTTGGAATCAAGGTGCTAGGGTTGACATTTTTACTGTTCAACCCTAGCTTGATTGCGTGAGCGATGCGGTAAGGCCCACGTCCGCAGGTCGTCGAAAGACGGGCCTTGTTCTGGGGGGAGTTGTGGGTCCCCCCCTCACACCTTCATTTGAAATAATTGGTCGTGCTTTGACTCAGGATACGGGTGGCCCCCTTCATCTTGCTGCGCGACAGTTCGGCATTGAAAAAGAAGGTGCGGATGAAAATCCCGGTATCCTCTCGGTTTCGTGCCAAAACCAGAAAATAGGCGCGACGGGGATTTCCTGCTTCGTGCAGGACGACCTCCACCTGCAAATCCGTGCCGCGCTGGCCCGATTGGTAGTAGTCCCCCCGTCGGATCACCATCGGCAAGGCCAGACCGCGCACGGCATCCATCCCGTGCATCGGATGATGCGCGATCTTCTGCGCGTCCTTGATGGTCACAAAAACATTCCGCGCGGCCCAGCCAAGTCTGCGGGCTGCCTTTAGCGGGATTTGCGTCAAAAGAAGCGGGGAATAGGTCAAATCCCCGCTGAGCAGGCTGAACAAACGAAACTCTGGGTCGGTCGGACACATGATTATGTGTCCGACAGAGCAGTGCGGCAGTCAACCTAAACGTGTGGCACGCATTTCACGCCAACCGCCGCTCTGCCTGTGCGTCCATAGCCGTGAACAGCGCCTCAGGCTCCCAATCGCTTGCCAAAGCCTCGGCCACCAAGGCGGCTTGGGTCTTTGGGGCCATGCCGCCCAAGGGCGGGTCGCGGTCCAGGTTGGTGGGGAAGCTGTAGCCTTCGGCGCTTGCGGCCAAGGCGCAGGCGATTTGCGCCTCGGTCAGGCTGCCATCGGCTTTGCCTGCGCGCAGGGCGGGGTAGAGCGCCTTGACCATGCGGCTGCGGTCCACCGTTTCCATCGCGCGGCCATAAGCAGAGGAGACTTGGAACAGGTTCACCATCCGCCGCACATCGGCAGAGCGGTTGGTGCCAGCGGCATGCAAAAGCGCGGGCGAAAAGAACAGCATATCCCCGCGTTCCAGCGGCAGTTGGATGAAGTTTTCGCTGAAATAGGCCCTGAATTCCGGCAGGCCCATCGCCAGATATCCGGCGTCATAGGTTTGCGAATAGGGCAACAGTTGCGTCGGTCCGGTCTCCAGCGTGGCATCGACATGGGCAATCGCGCCTTGCAGCGTCAGCACGGGGGAAAGCGTCTGCACATGCAGCGGATAGCGTTCGATCTGCGCCGTCGATTGGAACCCCAGATGATAATCCCGATGCGGTGACTGTGCTGCCCCGCCGGGGTTCACCACGTTCAGTTGCGCGGTCATTTGATAGGCGGGGCCAAGCCAAGCCTCGGAGATCGCGGCAAGGAAGGGGTTGCCGTAGTAGCGCGCGAAATTGGCAGGATCAGCGAGGCAGTGCTTTTCCAAGGAATTCCACAGCCGGTCATTGGCGCCGGGTTTGGCGAAATGATCGCCCCCGCCAGTGCCAGCACGGTTTTGTGCGTCAATCAACCGCCAGAATACATCGCTGGCGGCGTCCAGCATCGCCAAATCCGTCTCGGCCCGTTTGAGCACCACGACACCGGGGCCGGTCAGCATCGCCTCGGCCCATTCTGCCATCAGCGCGCGGCGGTCTGTCGGATCGTTCAAGACGGGGACCAGCGACGGGCAATCGTAGATCAGCACGTTTTTCTGCACATCGGCGGCGAAAGGATACTCCGCCTTGTCGGTTTGGCGGGCACAAAGCGCGGCAAGGTCGGCGACGCGGCAATCCTCGGCCCGCAGATAGACGCGGTTCGCGCGGGCGGCGGCGGTGGAGTGGTTCAGCATGCGGTCCTCCCAAACCCTTTCAGGGCATGATGCAGAGGGTTGGTCATCCCTTGCAAGGGCAGGCTGCACGGATTTCGTCAGAGTTTGAACGCCGCGAGCCGTTCGTAATGCGGCAGGGCCTGTTCCACCAAGGCCTGCGCGTCCGGCGGCAGATCGGGCAGCGCCGCTTCGGGATCATCAAAGCCGGTCGAGGCATGAACCGCGTTATACCAATGCGGGGCCCAGACGCCGTCATAGGGTTTGGGACCGGCAGGCCAGTGCAGCATCGCCTCGGTAAAGGGAATGCCAAGCGCGGCGCAAAGGCGTGTCAGCGCGCCCTTGGGATCGGCGCGGATATCGGCGCTGTCGATCACCACGGGGGCAGTGCCCGTCCAGCCCGCGACCTGATCAAAGAGTTCGGCCTGCTGGACAAAGCCGATGTCGGCCAAAGTCGGGTGTTCGCGTTTCTTGGTGTAGCTGGCGATGACGCGGGCCGGATGGCGGATCAGGAACACATTGGTCAGGTTGCGCATGAAGCCCCGGTCTATCTCGGGGATCATGTGCAGGGTCATGTGCTTTTGGTAAAACAGGCTCTGTTCTTGCGGAATCGGCCCTGTGCAGGCGGCTGCAACGCTGGCGGGATCAGGGTCATGCGCGGCGATGATCGCATCCCGCATCGGGTGGTCGATGCCCGTAGCGCGCAGATAGGCGGCGTAGAACGGTTCATCCCAGACGGCGCAATCGCCCCGCGCGGCAAAGGCATACATCATCGCGGTCGCCAGGTTCCGTGTTTTCATGGGGCAGTGTCCTTGGCGGGCGGCGACGCGGGGGTTTCACACCCCCGCACCCCCGTGGGATATTTAGGCAACGGGGAAGTTCAGGCAGAGACGAGGGCTTTGTAAAGATCACGCAGGCGCTGCGTGACGGGCCCCATCTGGCCAGTGCCGATCTGACGGCCATCAATCATGCCCACCGGGGTTTGCGCGCCGAAGGTGCCGGTCAAGAACGCCTCGGACGCGCCATAGGTGTCGACGAGGCTGAAGTTGCGTTCATGGACCGGGATGCCATTGGCGCGGCAGAGGTCGATCACCTTTTGGCGGGTGATGCCGTTCATGCAGTAATCGCCTGTGCTGGTCCAAACCTCTCCCTTGCGAACGATGAAGAAGTTGCAGGCGTTGGTGGTGTTCACAAAGCCGTGGACATCCAGCATCAGCGCCTCATCCGCGCCGGCCTTTTGCGCGGCGATGCAGGCGAGGATGCAGTTCAGCTTGGAATGGCTGTTCAGCTTGGGGTCTTGGGTCATCGGCAAGCCGCGCAGATGCGGCACAGTGGCAAGGGTGATCGGACGCGGGATCTTGGGGCGCGAATGTTCCATGATGATCGCCACGGTCGGCCCCTGCTGTGACAGGCGCGGGTTCTGAAAGGGGCGGGTTTTCACGCCGCGCGTCACCATCAGGCGCGCATGGGCATCGGTCTGCATGCCATTGGCGGTTTGCGTCTCTGACACGGCCTGAATCATCTGATCGGGCGTCATGCCGATGTCGAGGTCGATTGCCTTCGCCGCCTCAAACAGCCGGTCCATGTGTTCGTCGATGAAGGCCCATCGCCCGTTGTAAAGGCGGATGCCTTCCCACACGCCATCGCCCAGCATGAAGCCCGAGTCGTAGACCGACACCACCGCCTGCGCCTTTGGCAGGATGCGCCCGTTGACGTAGATCAGGATCGCCTCATTGCGGGCATCCTCTTCGGCGGCATGTGTGGAAACGTGGTCGGTCATGGCGGTCTCCTTTGTCTTGCCGCGACGCTAAACGGGCGTCGCGGCAAGGGGAAGGGGGTCAGCCCACCTTGCAGGCGGCCATGACCGCCATGTTCAGGATATCGTTCACCGTGGAATTGGTGGAACAGATCTGAATGGGCTTTTTCACCCCGGTCAGAATGGGCCCGATCACCGTCGCCCCAGCCATCTCCTGCATCAACTTGACCGAGATCGAGGCGGAGTGGCGTGCCGGAACGACAAGAATATTCGCCGGGCCTGACAAACGGCAGAACGGGTAATTCGCCATCACATCCGGGTTCAGTGCGACATCGACGGTCATTTCGCCCTCATATTCGAAATCCACCTTGCGGGCATCGAGGATGGCGGGCGCGCGGTGCATCTTGCTGGCGCGTTCCGACACAGGGTAGCCGAAGGTTGAGAAGGACACGAAGGCCACCCGCGGCTCCAGCCCCAGATCGCGGGCAACGCCTGCGGCTTTGGTGGCGATGGTGGCAAGGTCTTCTTCCTCGGGCCATTCATGCACCAAGGTATCGGCAATCAGAACGATCCGGCCCTTGTGCAACAGCGCCGTCACCCCCACCGCGCCATCTTGTGGGCGGGCGTCAAAGACGTGGTTGATCAACTCCAACACATGCGCCGATTTGCGCGTGGCCCCGGTCACCAAGGCATCGCCATGCCCATGTTGCAGCATCAAGGCCCCGAACACATGCCGATCCCGTGCCGCCAGACGGTGCACATCGTGGCGGTCAAAGCCCTGCCGTTGCAGGCGCGAATAGAGGAAATCCTTGTACTGGTCGAGGTGGCGCGTGTTGGCGGCGTTCACCACCTCCAACTCGCGCACAGCATCGGCCAGACCGACCGATTCAAGCTTTTCGCGCACGTCGGCATCGCGGCCTACGACCAGCGCGCGGCCCAGACCGGCGCGCTGATAGGCCACCGCCGCACGCAACACGCGGGGATCATCGCCCTCGGCAAAGATCATCCGGGCCTGTGCCTGTTTCGCGCGGGCATGGATGCCCTGAAGGATGCTGGCCGTCGGGTCCATCCGGGCCTTCAGGCTTTGCTCGTAGCCCTTCAGGTCAACAATCGGACGCCGCGCCACGCCTGTATCCATCCCGGCCCGCGCCACGGCAGGGGGGATCACATAGATCAGGCGGGGGTCGAACGGGGTGGGGATGATGTAATCGCGCCCGAAGGACAGCTTGCGGCCATAGGCCATCGCCACCTCATCGGGGACATCCTCACGCGCCAACGCAGCCAAAGCGCGGGCACAGGCGATCTTCATCTCATCGTTGATGGCGCGGGCGTGGATATCCAAGGCCCCCCGGAACAGGTAGGGAAAGCCCAGAACGTTGTTCACCTGATTGGGGTAATCGCTGCGCCCGGTCGCCACGATGGCATCGGGACGGACGGCATGAGCCTCTTCGGGTGTGATCTCCGGATCCGGGTTTGCCATCGCAAAGATGACCGGATTGTCGGCCATGCTGGCCACCATCGCCTGCGTCACGGCCCCCTTGGCCGACACGCCAAGGAACACATCGGCACCCGCCATCGCCTCTTCCAGCGTGCGAAGTGCGGTGTTGGCGGCATGGGCGGACTTCCATTGGTTCATCCCCTCGGTCCGGCCTTGGTAGATCACGCCTTTGGTGTCGCACATGAGGCAGTTGTCATGCCGCGCACCCATGGACTTGAGCAGCTCCAGACAGGCGATCCCCGCCGCACCGGCCCCGTTCAGCACGATGCGGACGTCTTGGATTTTCTTGCCGGTCATCTCTAATGCGTTGATCAGACCGGCGGCGCAGATCACCGCCGTACCGTGCTGATCGTCATGGAACACCGGGATGTCCATGATCTCTTTCAGCCGCTGTTCGATGATGAAGCATTCCGGCGCCTTGATATCCTCAAGGTTGATGCCGCCGAAGGTCGGACCCATCAGGGACACCGCCTTGATGATCTCTTCCGGATCTTCGGTATCAAGCTCGATGTCGATGGCGTTGACATCGGCGAAGCGCTTGAACAGCACCGCCTTGCCCTCCATCACCGGCTTTGACGCCAGCGCGCCAAGGTTCCCCATCCCCAGAATGGCAGTCCCGTTCGAGATCACGGCAACCATATTGCCCTTGACCGTGTAGTCATAGGCCGCCGCAGGATTGTCTGCGATGGCCTGCACCGGCACGGCAACGCCGGGGCTATAGGCCAGCGACAGATCGCGCTGTGTCGCCATCGGGGTAGAGGCGACGATGTCGTACTTCCCCGGGCGCGGTTCAAGGTGATAGGCAAGCGCCTCTTCAGGCGTGATCTTCGCTTTGGTCATCAGGGGGCCATCCTGTTGTGTTCCGGGTGGTGATACCGCCGCCGAACGGGCGTGCATAGGTATCAATCCAGTCTTTTCGCCGCAGCGGGCGTTCTGTAGGGTTCGCGCGAATGCCGGGGGACACATGACCGAAGACACCGTCACGCCGATGATGGCGCAATATCTGCAGATCAAGGCGCAGAACCCCGGCGCGCTCTTGTTCTACCGCATGGGCGATTTCTACGAGATGTTCTTTGACGATGCCGTCGCAGCGGCGGCGGCACTGGACATCGCGCTGACGAAACGCGGTTTTCATATGGGCGAGCCCATCGCCATGTGCGGCGTGCCGATCCATGCCGCCGAAGGGTACTTGCTGACGCTGATCCGCAAAGGTTTTCGCGTGGCCATCGCCGAACAGTTGGAAGACCCGGCCGAGGCAAAGAAGCGCGGCGCGAAATCCGTGGTGCGCCGCGATGTGGTGCGTCTGGTCACCCCCGGCACCCTGACCGAGGATGCCCTGCTAGAGGCGCGTCGTCACAACTACCTGTCCGCCTTTGGCGAGGTGCGCGAGGAATCGGCGCTGGCTTGGGCCGATATTTCCACCGGGGAACTGCGGGTCATGCCCTGCCCGCCCGCACGACTGGGGCCGGAACTGGCGCGTCTGTCCCCCCGTGAGGTGCTGGTGAGTGAGGCGCGAGAGGCCGATTTCGCAGGAATAGTGACGGAGTCCGGGGCCGCGATGACCGGACTGTCGCGGGGGTCATTCGATTCCACCTCTGCCGAAAAACGGCTGTGTGCGCTGTTTGGCGTCGGCACACTGGACAGTTTCGGCAGCTTTGACCGCGCGGAACTGGCGGCGATGGGGGCGCTGGTTGACTATCTGGACCTGACCCAACGCGGCAAACTGCCCCTCTTGCGCCCGCCGGTGCGGGAATTGGCTGGCGGGGCGATGCAGATCGACGCCGCCACCCGCCGCAATCTGGAACTGACACAGGCGCTGTCCGGGGGGCGGGATGGCTCACTGCTGGCGGCCGTGGATCGCACCGTCACCGCCCCCGGTGCGCGGCTGTTGGAACGGCGGATTTCGGCACCGTCGCGCGATCTGGGGATCATCCATTCCCGTCTGGAATCTGTGCGGTTTCTGCTGGAACAGAGCCGCTTTCGGGCCGATCTGCGCGACGATCTGCGCCGCGTGCCGGACATGGACCGCGCGCTGTCCCGCCTTGCGCTGGACCGGGGCGGCCCGCGTGATCTGACCGCCATTCGCGCCGGGCTGACCCAAGCCGGGGCCATCGCCGCCAAACTGGACGACGTGCCGCCCCTGCTGGCCGAGGCTGCGCGCGCCCTGACCGGGCATGACGCCTTGGCCGATCTCTTGGATCAGGCACTGGTGGCCGAACCGCCACTGCTGGCCCGAGATGGCGGCTTCATCGCACCCGACTATGACAGCGAGTTGGACGAGGTCCGCCGCCTGCGTGACGAAGGCCGGGGCGTGATTGCCGCGATGCAGGCCGATTTCATCGCGGAAACCGGTATTCAAAGCCTGAAGATCAAGCACAACAACGTGCTGGGCTATTTCATCGAAACCACCGCCACCCATGCCGAACGCATGCTGTCGCCACCGCTGTCGGAACGCTTCATCCACCGCCAGACCACCGCAGGCCAAGTGCGTTTCACGACGGTGGACCTGTCCGAGATGGAAACCCGCATCCTGAACGCGGGCAATCACGCGCTTGAGATTGAAAAAAAGCACTTCGCCATCCTGCGCCAAGCCATCCTGGATTGTGCAGGTGAAATCGGCAGCGCGGCGCGGGCTTTGGCGGAACTCGACCTCACCGCCGCCTTCGCCGATCTGGCGGCCGAGGGCGACTGGACAGAGCCGCAGGTGGATGACAGCCGCGCCTTTGCCATCCGCGGCGGGCGGCATCCCGTGGTGGAGCGCGCGCTGCGAAAACAGGGCGCGGGACCGTTTGTCGCCAATGACTGCGGGCTGACGGATGGCCAAACCCCGGCGATCTGGCTGCTGACCGGGCCGAACATGGCGGGCAAATCCACCTTCCTGCGGCAGAACGCGTTGATTGCGCTGCTGGCGCAGGCGGGCAGTTTTGTGCCAGCCGCCCATGCCCATATCGGCCTTGTCAGCCAGTTGTTCAGCCGCGTCGGCGCGGCGGATGATCTGGCGCGGGGGCGGTCCACCTTTATGGTGGAGATGGTCGAAACCGCCGCGATCCTCAATCAAGCCGATGACCGCGCGCTGGTGATCCTTGACGAAATCGGGCGCGGCACGGCGACCTATGACGGCCTCTCAATCGCTTGGGCCACGATGGAACATCTGCACGGCGCGAACCGCTGCCGCGCGCTGTTCGCCACGCATTACCATGAAATGACCGCGCTCGCTGGCAAACTGCCGGGGGTAGAAAACGCCACCGTGCGGGTCAAGGAATGGGAAGGCGACGTGATCTTCCTGCATGAAGTGCAAAAAGGTGCCGCCGACCGATCCTATGGTGTTCAAGTCGCACGCCTTGCTGGCCTGCCGCAAAGCGTGGTGGACCGCGCCAAAGTGGTGCTTGAGGCGCTGGAATCAGGCGAACGCCAAGGCGGCACCCGACCCAAGGCACTGATCGACGACCTGCCGCTGTTCAGCTTTTCC
>NKIT01000069.1:0-3871 GCA_002256185.1 Rhodobacteraceae bacterium PARR1
CCCCTCCCCCCGCTTGCCGCGAAAGACCCCCGCAAAGGACTGCACCCATGACCCCCGCCGCACAATCCGCCGCCTCGCTTCGTGTCTGCCAACTCGCCCCGGTCGTCCCGGTTCTGGTGATCGACGATCTCGCCCATGCCGCCCCCTTGGCGCGCGCCCTGATTGCCGGTGGTCTGCCCGCGCTGGAGGTCACGCTCCGCACCCCCGTCGCACTGGATGCGATCCGCGCGATGGCCGATGTCGAAGGCGGGGTGGTGGGTGCAGGCACGCTGCTGACCCCCGCCGATGTGAAAGCCGCCAAACGTGCAGGTGCCACCTTTGGCGTGTCCCCCGGTGCGACCGACGCCCTTCTGAAAGCCTGCGAGGATGAGGGTCTGCCCCTCCTCCCCGGTGCCGTCACGGCGACCGAGGTGATGGTGCTTTTGGAAAAGGGCTACACCGTCCAGAAATTCTTCCCGGCGGAACAATCCGGCGGCGCGGCCTTCCTGAAGTCCATCGGCTCACCGATTCCGCAGGTGAAGTTTTGCCCCACGGGCGGGATCAGCCTGAAGAACGCCCGCGATTACCTGTCGCTGTCCAATATCCTTTGTGTCGGCGGCTCTTGGGTTGCCCCCAAAGACGCCATGGCCGCAGGCGATTGGGCCATGATCACCAAACTGGCGGCCGAGGCCTGCGCGCTGCGCGGCTGATCCTGATCACATCTTCCAAGGGACCGTTGCGGCGGGTCCCTTGGCCCGTGTAACCTGCCGCCAGAAAAGGCCGCCCGGACCAACCGCGCGCCATCGTTTAGGGGGGAATGGGTATGCAGCGCAGAGGCGTTCTGTTTGGACTTGGGGCGGCGCTGGCCCTGCCCGCTTTGCCCGCGCGGGCCACAGTGCCCGGCATCGCCGCCGAGGCTGTGGTGCATGACTGGTATCGCCTGATCCTGGAATTGGTGCGCCACACCGCGACCTATTCGCCCCCTGTTGCCAGCCGCGCCTTTGCCTATGTGGGCCTCTCGCTGTTCGAGGCCCTCGCCGCCCGCCCGGAATCGGCGCTGCGGTCGCTGACGGGTCAGGTCAAGACCCTGCCCGCCACGCCCGCCGCCGCCCCCGGTCTTGATACCGCCGCCGTGGCGCATGGCGCAGTTTGCCGCGCGGTTGAGGTGTTCTTTGCCAACACCGGCCCCACCGGCCAACGCGCCATGGCCGCGATGAAGGCGCGGATTGCCGACAAACTCGCCAGCGGCCTGCCGCCCGAGGCTTTGGCCGCAGGCGTCGCGCATGGTGAGGCGGTCTTTGCCGCCGTGAACGCATGGTCGCAAGACGATGGCGGCGCGGTGGTGGAAAACATGGGCTTCCCGATGGAATGGACCCTTGGCACCCAACCCGGCGCGTGGAAACCCACCAGCCTGATCCGCCTGCAACAGGCCCCTCTGTTGCCCAACTGGGGCAAGAACCGCCCCTTCTGCATGCAGAGCGGGGCCGATGGCACCATCGCGGACCCCACGCCCTATTCCGAAGACCCGGCCAGCCAATTCTTCCTTGAGGCGCGCGAGGTTTACGATGTGACCCGCGCCTTGACCGATGAGCAAAAGATCATCGCCCGCTTCTGGTCGGATGACCCGATGCTGTCGCCCACCCCACCCGGCCATTGGGTCACCATCGCCAATGACCTTTTGGAAGAGGAAGGCGCGAACGTTGAACGCCGCGCCGAAGTCATGGCACTTTTGGGCATGGCTGTCGCCGATGCCTTCATCGCCTGCTGGCACAGCAAATACGAATTCGACACCGTCCGCCCGATCACCTACATCAAGGCGCTGATCGACAAGACGTGGGAACCGCTGCTGATCACCCCACCCTTCCCGGAATATCCCTCGGGCCATTCCACGCAATCGGGCGCGGCAGAGGTGGTGCTGGCGCATTGCTTCGGCGCGGATTTCGCCTTTGTCGACTACACGCATGAGGACGAAGGCTTTGACGCCCGCCCCTATCCGAACTTCCGCGCGGCGGCGGATGAGGCAGGGATTTCGCGGCTTTACGGCGGCATCCATTTCATGCCCGCCATCGTCAAGGGTCTGGATCAAGGCCGGGTTGTCGGGGCCTTTGCCACCAAGTTGCAAACCCGGAAAGCCGCCTGATGCGCCTGCTTCTTGCCCTGCCCGCCTTTCTGCCGCTGGCCGCCTTTGCTGACACCCCTGCCATCCCGCGCTTCGTCGCCGAAGATACGGGTGTGACATCGGTCTACGCTGGGGATTGGCAATACATGGTCGGCGGCGGCGCATCGGCCTTTGACTGTTCGGGCGACGGCATGCCCGACCTCTTCACCGCAGGCGGCGAAGGGCCTTCCAGCCTGTGGCGCAATGAAAGTGCCCTTGGTGGGGCGCTGAAATTCACCAAGGTCGAGAGCGGGTTAGAGATCGACGCCGTCACCGGCGCTTACCCCTTGGACATCGACAATGACGGGATCACCGATCTTGCCGTGATGCGGGTCGGTGAAAACGTCGCGATGCGCGGCTTGGGTGCCTGCCGTTTTGAACGCGCCAATGAGGCTTGGGGCTTTGACGGCGGCGACGCTTGGTCCACCGCCTTTGCCGCGATGTGGGAGAAGGGTCAGGATTGGCCCACCCTCGCCATCGGCAATTACATCGACCGCAAGGAAGAGGCCTTCCCTTGGGGCAGTTGCACCGACAACTGGCTACATCGACCAGATGGCACCAAATTCGCCGCCCCCTTGCCGCTGACCCCCAGTTTCTGCGCGCTGTCGATGCTGTTCACCGACTGGAACCGCTCGGGTACGCCCTCGCTTCGGGTGTCGAATGACAGGGAGTATTACAAGAAGGGTCAGGAACAGATGTGGGAGGTGCTGCCCGGCCAGCCCCCGCGCCTGCTGACGCCTGCCGATGGCTGGGCACGCCTGCGGATCTGGGGAATGGGCATCGCCAGCCACGATCTGAACGGCGATAGCTTCCCCGATTACTTCCTGACCAGTATGGCAGACAACAAGCTGCAGGTGCTGAAGGACGGCGCAGTCAAAGATGGCGCGGCCAAGCCCGTCTATGCCGATGTGGCCTTTGCCAAGGGCGTGACCGCGCACCGCCCCTATCTGGGCGATGACCTGCGCCCCTCGACCGCGTGGCATGCGCAGATCGAGGATGTGAACAACGACGGCCTGCCCGATATCTGGGTGGTCAAAGGCAATGTCGATCGCATGCCCGATTTTTCCCAAGCTGATCCCAACAACCTTTTGTTGCAGGGCGCGGACGGTGTCTTTGTCGAAAGCGGTGACAAGGCCGGTGTCGCCTCGGTCAAGACCGGGCGCGGCGGGGTGCTGGCCGATTTCAACATGGATGGCGCTTTGGACATGGCGGTGGTGAACCGCCGCGAAAACGTGGAACTCTGGCGCAATGAGGCCGCAGGCGGTGGGGACGCGATCCAGATCACGCTGCGCCAAGCCGGGGCCAACCGCAACGCCATCGGCGCTTGGGTGGAACTGCGCGCCCAAACTGAAGCGGGCGAGCGCACCGACCGCAAGGAAATCACCGTCGGCGGCGGCCACATGTCGGGCGTGTTCGGCTGGTGGCATTTCGGTCTGGGCCAAGCGTCTGAGGCCGAGGTGCGGGTGATCTGGCCCGACGGCACGACAGGCGCGTGGCAGAAAGTCACCCCCGGTTTTTGGCTGTTGGAGCGGGACAAGGACGCGAGCCTTTGGACCCCCGGCACGCCCGCACCCTAAGCGTGGTTTTGGCTGCACCGTCACAGGGGGGCGCTCGCGCCCCCCTCGCCCGTTCCGGGCTTCACCCCCCTGAGGATATTTGAGCAAAGGAGATGGGCAGAGAGCTTCTTCTCTCTCTCCTTTGCTTAAATATCCTCGGGTGGGTCTGGGAGGGTGG
>NKIT01000069.1:3881-19858 GCA_002256185.1 Rhodobacteraceae bacterium PARR1
GCTTAAATATCCTCGGGTGGGTCTGGGAGGGTGGAAAACCCTCCCAGGGTCGGGCGTGATCGCAACGCGTCAGGAAAGCGCGCTTATCCCGCCACCCGCGCCGCGCGGCCACCTTTGCGGCGGGGGGCATCGGGGGTGAGCAGGCCTTCGGTCATCACGGCGGTCATCGGATGGTCAGGCGCATCGGTGCCGTAATGCGCAAGCAGGCTGCGCAGGGCGTCGTGCATAGGCGCGTCCAGCGGCAGGGACAAGGCCCAGTCAACGCAGATCGACCGGCATTCCCCCAGCGTGATCCCGTCGATTCGGTAGCTTTCCCGCACCAGCCCCTTCGGGTCTGCCTCTTCGATCCGCAAAGCGCGTCTCCCCATTTCAATCCCCAGCAGGTCCGACATGGACCGCGATCACCTGTTCGGCAAGGGCTGTGACCGCCTCGACCCGTGATTCCAGTTCGGCCGCATCCGCCGCGCCGGTTTCGCGCAGAAGAAACGCACGCCCGCCTTCGCCCAAAGCCGCAAGGTCCGCGACCCGATCGGTCAGAAGCCGCGTTCCCGCCTGCAACCGCCACAAAAGCCTGTAGGCATCCAGAAGCGCCTGCATGTCGGAAACCGACAGGATGGCCTTCGCCCCCGCCGCCAATTGCCGTTCCACCCCGCGCGCCGGGGAACCGGCAAGCAGCGCGCACATCTGCGCCGTCAGTTCGATATCCATTAACCGACCGGGGCCGTTCTTCGCCTCCAAAGCCCCTTTGGCGGGTTTGGCCAGTTGCAGCCGCGCCCGCATCTCGGCCACGTCTTGCCGCACACTTTGCCCTTGGCCTTTGGCGGGCAACAGGCGGCGGCGGAAATCCTCAACCTCGGCCGCCAGATCGGCGGGACCGGCCAGCACGCGGGCACGCGTCAGGGCGAGGTGTTCCCATGTCCACGCCTCCTCCTGCTGATAGTCGGTAAAGGAGTGCAACCCCGTCGCCACCGGCCCTTGCCGCCCTGACGGGCGCAGGCGCATGTCGACCTCATAAAGCCGCCCCTCCGGCATTTGCGCGGTCAAGGCCGTGACCATCGCCTGCGTCAGCCGCGCGTAATAGGGCCGCGTGGCAAGCGGGCGCGGCCCGTCAGAGGTGTCCACCCCATCCGCATCATAGATCACGATCAGGTCGAGGTCTGAGGCCGCGTTCAACCGCGCCGCCCCCAGACTGCCCATGCCTACGACCACCGCCCCGCGCCCCGGTGACGCGCCATGTTTGCGCGCGAAATCGGCGCTGACCACGGGCCAGAGCGCGACGATCACGGCCTCGGCGAGATCAGCATAGCTTTTGGCGGCCTCGAACGCATCCACCAGCCCGCGCAGATGGTGAACGCCAATTCGGAAATGCCATTCCTTCATCCAGCGCCGCGCGGCATCCAGCTTTTTCTCGTAATCCGGCACCTCTGCCAAGCGCGTGGTCAACCCTTCGGCCAGTGCCTGCATCCCCGGCCAAGGCGCGAAGAAACTGCCGCCAATCACCGCATCAAGGACCGACGCATTGCGCGACAGATAGCGCGCAAGTTCGGGCGCTGTGCTGGCGATATCGACGATCAGGTCGATCAGCGCGGGGTTGGCCTCAAACAGCGCAAAGACCTGCACACCGGCGGGCAGACCTGACAGGAAGCCGTCCAGCGCCACCAGCGCCTCATCCGGGTGTGCGGCGCGGGTCAGGCGTTTCAGAAGCGCGGGTTTCAGACGGCGAAAGATCGCCTGTGCACGGTCGGATTTCAGGCAGGCGTAGCCATCCCAGCCCGCCACGATGGCGCGGGCGCTGTCGGATAGGTCCGGGCCCTCTTCGGCAGCGGCGGGCGAGAAGAAGCCTTCGGCAAGCCGATCCGTCCGGGTCAGGCGGTCCAGCAGATCGGCGCGGAACGCGGCCTCATCCTGCCCGCAAAAGGCGGCGATGCGGGCAACGCCTTCGGCCGTGCCGGGCATGTCATGGGTCTGGGCGTCATTCACCATTTGCAGGCGGTGCTCCACCTCACGATGCGCGCGGTAAAGGGTGGTCAGCTCCGCCGCCACCTCTGGCGGAATCCAACCTTGCTGGGCCAAGGCGGCAAGGCCCCCCACCGTGGTGCGGTCGCGCAGGGCGGCATCGCGGCCCCCGGCGATCAATTGGCGGGTTTGGGTGAAGAACTCAATCTCGCGGATGCCGCCAAGGCCGAGCTTCATGTTATGGCCTTCGACCGTAAGCGGGCCGTTCAGCTTGCGGTGTTCGCGGATGCGCAGGCGCATGTCATGGGCGTCTTGAATCGCTGCGAAATCAAGGTGTTTGCGCCAGACAAAGGGTGTCAGCATCTGCAAGAACCGCTGCCCCGCCGCCAGATCGCCACCACAGGGGCGGGCCTTGATATAGGCGGCACGCTCCCACGTCCGGCCTTCGGATTCGTAATAGGATTCCGCTGCGGCCATCGACAGGCAAACCGGGGTCACCGCCGCATCGGGGCGCAGGCGCAGGTCGGTCCGGAAAACATAGCCCTCGCCCGTCGGATCGTTCAGCATCGCCGCCATCTTGCGGGTGACGCGGATAAAGGCGGTGCGGGCCTCTGGCGCATCGGGGCCGTAGCGGGTTTCGTCAAACAGGCAGACAAGGTCAATGTCCGACGAATAGTTCAACTCCCCAGCCCCCATCTTGCCCATCGCCAGCGCCACCATCCCGGCACCCGTGCTGGCATCGTCGGGGGTGGCCCCCGGCAGTTTGCCGCGCCGGATTTCATCGGCCACAAGCGCCTTGATCGACAGGTCCACCGCTGTGTCTGCCAGATGGGTCAGCGCGGCGGTCACCTCTTCCAGCCGCCAGACGCCGCCCAAATCGGCGAGCGCGGTGAGCAGCGCCACCCGCCGCTTGGCGCGTCTCAGGCCGCCGGGCAGTTGGTCCAGCGTCATGGGGGCGATGTCCGCCATGATGTGGTCAAGCGCGTCCTCTGGAGAGGTGGAGAGTGCGCCGCGCAGCCAATCACCCTCGCGCCGCATCAGGTCTTTCAGGAAGGGGCTGCAACTGGCGGTGCTGGCCAGCAGATCGCGGACCTCTGGCGCCACATCGGCGAAGGTCGCGGCGATGTCCTGCGCTGCGGCGCGGTCATGGATCAGCGGTTGGCGGGTGAGGCGTGATGAAAAAAGCGTCATGTCGGGCAGCATGAAGCGGCTTTGGGCAAAGTGCAATCACGCGCGGATGGCTTGCGAGGGCGCGTTGTGGCTGGCAGGAAGGGGAAAACGGAGAGCGGGATGAGCAAAAATCTGGCGCGGGTGGTGGCGGCCTTACAGGCGGCGGGGGTGGATGCGGTTCCGTTGGAAATGCCGGGCGAGACACGCACCGCCGTGCAGGCGGCGGCGGCGGCGGGATGCGCATTGGACCAGATCGTGAAGTCGATCCTGTTCAAAGGGGAGGCGTCGGGGCGGCTTTACCTGTTCCTGACGGCGGGGGGCAATCAGGTCGATGCGGGCTTGGCCGCAGCTTTGGCCGGGGAGCCGATGGGCCGCGCTGACGCTGATGAGGTGCGGCGCGTGACCGGCTTTGCCATCGGGGGCGTGTCCCCGGTCGGGCATCTGACGCCGCTGCCGGTGTGGTTTGATCCACGCTTGCTGGAATTTGCGGTGATCTGGGGGGCGGCGGGGACACCACGGCATATCTTCCCGATCGCACCGGCAGAGTTGCTGCGGATCACGGGGGCCACGGTGGCGGGGTTTGTGGGGTAAGTCTGCCGTTCTGGTCAACGAAACAAGGCATTGTGAAAGGCTCCGGGGGAGCGTTTCACAATGCCGCCGGTAGGTCCGTGTGCAGCCCGCCGGGATGTGCGCCCTCGGGCGCGCAGCCCCCTGTTTCGAAGATGGGCGGGGCGGGCTGCGCGCGGACCGTGGCTTTGGGCCACGGTCCAATTCCTATCGCCGCTGGCCAATTAATCCGTAGGGTGTACAATCATTGCGCACCACCCCGCAATTACCCCCGCAAATACCCCACCAATGCGGCGGTGGAGCCGTCTTTGCCGTCAAGCCCCTGTTTCCCCTCAAGGATCGGCTGCAAGGCCAAGGCGAGTTCCTTGCCCAGCTCCACCCCCCATTGGTCATAGGAATTGATGCCAAGGATCACACCCTCGACAAACACGCGGTGTTCGTAAAGCGCGATGATCTGGCCCAGAACAAAGGGCGTCAGCTTGGGATAGGCAAGCGTGGTCGAAGGGCGATTGCCGGGGAACACCCGGTGGCGGGCTTGGCGTTCCAATTCAACGCCTTGCAGGCCTTTCTTCGCCATGATCGCGCGGGCCTGATCCAAGGACCGACCGCGCATCAGCGCCTCGGATTGTGCCAAGCAATTTGACACCAACAAGAGATGCTGATGCGCCAAATCCGGCTCGTGCCCTTCCTTCGCCACCAGGAATTCGCAAGGAACAACCCGCGTGCCTTGGTGAATCAACTGGTAGAACGCATGCTGGCCGTTCGTCCCCGGCTCCCCCCAGACCACAGGGCCGGAGTGATAGGGCAAATCGCTGCCATCCATCGCCACGCGCTTGCCGTTACTCTCCATCTCCAACTGTTGCAGATAGGCGGGCAGACGCGACAGGCGTTGGTCGTAGGGCAGCACGGCGCGGGTGGCGTGGCCGCAGATCTGGTTGTGCCAGATGCCGACCAAGGCGAGCAGCACGGGCAGGTTCGCCTCAAACGGCGTGTTCAGGAAATGCAGGTCCATATCCCGCCCGCCGGCAAGGAAGGCGCGGAAGTCATCGGGGCCCACGGCGATCATCAAGGAAAGCCCAATCGGCCCCCACATCGAATAGCGCCCGCCGACCCAATCTTCAAACCCGAACACCCGTTCGGGATCAATGCCAAAGGCCGCCGTCTTGTCCTGCGCGGTCGACACAGCGGCGAATTGCGCCGCCGGATGGGCGACCTTTTGCGCCATCCAGACCCGCGCGGTTTCGGCGTTGGTCATCGTCTCAAAACGCGGGCCATCGTGATAGGGGGCCAGCGCCAGTGTCGCCATCGCCGGGCCAAGGTCCGATCCGCCGATGCCGATATTGACCACATCGGTGATCTTACCGCCCTGCCCCGTATACCGCCCTGAGCGCACGTCATCCGCAAAGCCCGCCATCGCCGCCAGCACAGCCTGCACGCCGGGAATGACGTTCTTTCCGTCGACGATCACCGTGCCATCGGGGTTGCGCAGCGCCGTATGCAGCACGGCGCGGCCTTCGGTGTCGTTGATCTTGTCGCCGGTAAACATGGCGTGGCGCTTGGCGGCAACCCCCGACGCCTCGGCCAGTGCCAGCAGCAAGCCCTTGGCGTCCGTGTCGATATTGGTTTTGGACCAGTCGAACAGCATCTCACCACAGCGGGCGGAAAACGCTGCCGCGCGGTCGCCAGTTGCGAACAAATCAAGGATCGCGCGATCCTTGACCGCCTGATGATGCGCGGTCAGCTTTTGCCATTCGGTAATCATGATTTACTCCGCCCAATGCACGGTTGCGTTGTCGAGGACGCACCGCACCGGTGCCTCCGCCGGGGTCAGGGTCAAGGCACGCTCTAATGCGGCGCGCTTTTCGGCCCCGGTGATCAGGATGTGGATGTTCATCGCGCCCTTCAGGACGGGCGCGGTGAGGGTGATGCGGGGTTCGCCCGCCGCCTCGGCCCGCATCGGCAGCAGGATCGGCGCATCGTTGGCCAAAGCATCGGTCAGACGATCCGCCCCCGGAAACAGGCTTGCCGTGTGCATATCCGCGCCCATGCCCAAGAGCAGGACCGAGATCGGCAGATGCGGGCGGATGCCATCGGCCAAAGCCCCCAGCGCATCCTCTGGCACCTTGACGGGCGCATAAAGCGGCACCAGTCGCGCCGCCGCCGCCTTGCCGCGCAACAACCGCGCCTTCAGCAAAGCGGTGTTAGAGCGGGGCGAGTCCTCATCCACCCAGCGTTCATCGTTCAAGAACACCGACACATTGGCCCAGTCGATGTCCACACCTGACAGGGTATCAAAGATCGGCCCCGGCGTCGTGCCACCGGGCACCGAAAGCGAGGCCCGCCCCTCCCGCCGCAGGAAATCCGCCAACTGGCCAGCGATCACATTCGCCAGCCCCAGCATCAGGAAGTCCCGGTCGGGATAGGTTTCAAACTTCATTCCTTGATCTCCCGCCAACGCCGCCCATCGCGGTGCATCAGCATCAACGCATCTTCCGGCCCGGATGATCCCGCGTCATAGCCTTGCGGACGGTCGCCGCGCGATTCCCAGCCTTGGATCACCGGATCGGCCCAGGCCCAGGCGGCCTCCACCTCATCCCCGCGCATGAAGAGGGTCTGGTTGCCGCGGATCACATCCATGATCAGCCGTTCATAGGCGTCGGGCACTTCTTCGGCCCCAGCGCCCAAAGCATCGGCAAAGGTCATATCAAGCGGCACCTGCATCAGGCGCATCCCGCCCGGTCCGGGTTCCTTGATCATCACCATCAGGTTCATGCCCTCATTCGGTTGCAACCGAATGACCAACACGTTTTCGCGCCAGCCCTTGGCATCGTCAAAGATCGAATGCGGCGGTTCCTTGAAGGTGATCGCAATCTCGGACGTGCGCGCCCGAAGACGCTTGCCGGTGCGCAGGTAAAAGGGTGTGCCCTTCCAGCGCCAGTTCGAGATGTTCACCTTCAGCGCGATGTAGCTTTCGGTGGTCGACGCCGGGGTTTCCGAATGTTCGACATAGCTGCCGGTGCGGGCGCCATCCGGCCCTTTGCCCGCCAGATACTGGCCACGCACGATGTCTTCGGGCGTCACCGGGTCAAGCGCGCGAATGACCTTCAGCTTTTCATCCCGCACCGCATCGGGATCAAAGTGATAGGGAGGCTCCATCGCGATCAGACACAGAAGCTGCATCATGTGGTTCTGCACCATGTCCCGCATGGCACCGGACTTGTCGTAATAGGCCCCGCGACCGTCGACATCCACCGTCTCGGCCACGGTGATCTGCACGTGGTCGATATACTGCGCCTTCCACAAAGGCTCGAACAGGATATTGGCAAAGCGGACGGCCATCAGGTTCTGGACGGTTTCCTTGCCCAGATAATGGTCGATCCGATAAATCTGCTGTTCGGTGAAATGCTTGGCCAGCGTTTCATTCAGCGCCCGCGCAGTCGCAAGGTCACGGCCAAAGGGCTTTTCGACCACGATCCGGCTCCAGGCATCGGCGATGCCGTGGTCGTGCAGCCGCTCTGCCAGATCGCCGAACAAGGCGGGCGCGACCGAGAAATAGAACGCCCGCACCACATTGGGCCGCATCCGCAGTTTCAGGTCGGACCACCCGCCCGTCCCCTTGGCATCAATCGAGACATAGCCCACCCGGTCAAGAAAGGCCGCGACATTGGCCGGTTCCCGCAGGGCGACAGGCACGAATTCGGCCAGCGCCTCGGCCACGGTGGCGCGGAAGCTGTCATCGTTCAGATCAGCCCGCGCTGCCCCGATGATCCGGCTGTCGGGCGGCATCTGCCCGGCCAGAAAGCGCCGATACAGCCCCGGCAGGATCTTGCGCCGGGCAAGGTCGCCCGTTCCGCCAAAGATCACAAGGTCGAAGGGATCGACCGGAATGACACGCGAAACCATTGGTATACCTCGCTTTTCGTCGGATGGGCACTGATGGGCGGCACGCTGCTGCGCCGCCATGTTAGCGCTAACTGAAAGCGCTTTTACCCAAGCCCGCAGGCCAAGTCTAGCATCCGATTGCTGCACTGCAATACGGCTTGGCGGAATTGCCCTTGGGATCCATCAGACACAAGGCGCGGCCCCGGCGCGGGCTGGGTCCGGTCACCTGACTGTGACCGGCACGACACGCACCACACCTGCCGTTTTTCAACCCGATTGCGATGTTGACTTGCATCAAAAGACGGGGAAATTGGTATCATTATGGGTGTGCCATGGCTTTGTGAAAGGGTTTACAGTGCGCAAGCTTATGACGACTGCCGCAGTTCTGGTGATGCTGCCTTTGTCTGCGATTGCCGAACCGGCGGTGGGTTTCGGTCTGACCTTCAAAATGGGCAAGGATGAGGTTGATCCCGGTCTGGCGCTTCGCTTGTTCTCTGACAACCGGCAGAACCGTGTGGCGGGAACCTTGGGGATCGACTACCTGTTCCGCTCGAAATCCTTCCGCCCGACCCTCGGCGCCTCTTACGTAGGCGATGATGTGTTCTTCGGTTTTGACTTCGGCCTTGGTAGCGGGTTCAGCAGTGGCGGCATCAACACCGGCTTCAGCGCGGGCTATGTCAACAGTTTCGGACCCGTGGTCACACCGCCGGTCGTGACCCCGCCCGTGGTGACCCCGGCGGTTGTGACGCCCCCCGTTGTGACGCCGCCCGTCGTGACCCCGCCTGTGGTGACCCCGCCGGTTACCCCTCCGCCGGAGCGTCCGCCGGCCAACGCGGCCTTCCTTGAGGAAGAAAACATGGACATCATCATCGGTGGCGAAACCGACTTCGCCTGAGACCCGGCGATGGTATAAAGATGGCAAGGACCGGCCTGTGCCGTTCCTTTGTCATTTGGGGGTGGATGGTGCGACGGATGGGACGACGGGCGGTGCTGGCGCAGATGGCGGCGGCGGGCCTTGTGGGGCGGGCTGCGGCGCAAGCCCCGTCCAAGGTGCTGGTGATCGGTGCCGGGCTGGCAGGACTCGCCGCCGCGCGCGTTCTGGCCGACGCCGGGCAAGACGTGACGGTGCTTGAGGCGCGGGACCGCATCGGTGGGCGCATCCATACCTCGCGCCTGTGGGCCGACCTGCCGATGGACCTTGGCGCAAGCTGGATTCATGGCACAGACGGCAACCCGATCACCGCGCTTGCCCGCGCCGCAGGGGCGCGGCGGGTGACGACGTCCTACGACTCGGCGGTGCTTTATGGACCCGATGGCGCGGAAATCGACCCTGATCTTGCCGCAGCCGAGGATTTGATCGACGCCGCCCTGTCCCGTGCCGACAAGGCCGCGGCGGACCTGTCGCTCTGGGCGGCAATTGAAACCTCGCCACGCTGGAAAAAGGCGGATGCAGGGCTGCAACGGCTGGTGCGTCATGTGGTCAACAGCACGCTGGAACAGGAATATGGCGGTGCCGCGCGTCAGCTATCCGCATGGCACGGGCAGGATGGTGAGGGGTTCGACGGCGGCGATGCGCTGTTCCCGGATGGGTTTGACCTGATCCCCCGCCATCTGGCCCAAGGCCTGACCCTGCGCCTGAACACCGAGGTGGTCGAGATTGCCCCCGGTCAGGTCCGGCTTGCGGATGGGTCGGTGCTGCGCGCGGATCAGGTGCTGTGCACCCTGCCGCTTGGCGTGCTGCGCAGTGGGCGGATCGGCTTTTCAGAACCACTCTCGCCCCGACGGGTCAAGGCGATGGACCGGCTGCGGATGGGCCTGTTGAACAAATGCTGGCTGCGCTTTGACCGCGTGGCGTGGCCCGATGATGTGGATTGGCTTGGCTGGATGGGGCCAAAGCCGGGGTTCTGGGCGGAATGGGTGTCCTTGGCCCCGTCGTTGAAAGCCCCGGTGCTGCTGGGCTTCAATGCCGCCGATCAGGCCGCCGACATCGAAGGTCTGGACGACCGCGCCACCGCCGCCGCCGCGACCGATGCCTTGCGCGCCATGTTCGGCAGCGCCTTCCCCGCCCCCATCGCTGCGCAGATCACGCGCTGGGGTCAGGACCGCTTTGCCCTTGGCAGCTACAGCTTCAATGCCGTGGGCAGCAGCGGCAAGGACCGCCGCGCTCTGGCTGGGTCCGATTGGGACGGTGCGCTGTGGTTCGCGGGAGAGGCCGCGTCAGAGGATCACTTCGGCACCACCCATGGTGCGGTGCTGTCTGGCCGCGACGTGGCGGCTGCGATGCTGGAGCAGCCTTGACCACGCGGCCTTGGCGCGGCAGGGTCCGGCCATGACCGCGCGTTCAGACATCACAGACCGCCTCGCCGCCAACCTGCGTGACGCTCGCCGCGCGCAGGGCCTGTCGCTGGATGCGGTGGCCAAACTGTCGGGCGTGTCGCGGTCCATGGTGAGCCAGATCGAACGCGGCGAATCCTCGCCCACCGTGGCCACGCTGTGGAACCTGACTCAAGCCTTGCAGGTGGATTTCGCCGGGCTGTTGGAGGGCAAGCCGCAGCCCGGCATCGACATAACCCGCGCCGCTGCCGCCCCGGTGATTTCCCGTGCCGCCGGGGTGCGCATCCGCAT
This sequence comes from Rhodobacteraceae bacterium PARR1, assembly GCA_002256185.1. Taxonomy (GTDB): domain Bacteria; phylum Pseudomonadota; class Alphaproteobacteria; order Rhodobacterales; family Rhodobacteraceae; genus Paragemmobacter. The sequence continues at coordinate 14,082 of NKIT01000069.1, forward strand.
CCTCTCGCCCGCCGAAGCCGTGGGAGAGCATGAGGTCTATGATCTCTCCTTCACCGCCGGGGCCGTGCTGGACAGTGACCCCCACATCGTTCAGAACAGCTAAGCTGTTCCTGTTCTTCTTTCCGCTTCATCTTGGCTCAAATACCCCACGGGGGTGCTGGGGTGTGAAACCCCCGCTTCTTCGCCAAACCCTAGTGCCCCGCCAAAATCCCGGAAACCCATCCGCTATATTGACGAACCGCCCCGGTTGTGCGATTTTCCGCCAAACCGGAGGATTATCCACCATGTCGGACAAAACCGCCTTCCTTTCCCATCTGACGGACACGCTTTCCACCCTCAGATCCGATGGTCTTTACAAGCACGAACGCCAGATCGGCGGGCCGCAAGGCGCGCATGTGGCGATGGCGGGGCAGCGGATGCTGAACCTGTGCGCCAACAATTACCTCGGCCTCGCGGATGATCCGCGCCTGATTGCAGCGGCGACTTCGGCGATGGCGGATCACGGCTATGGCATGGCGAGCGTCCGCTTCATCTGCGGCACGCAGGACATTCACCGCCAATTGGAAACGCGCTTGGCGCGGTTCCTTGGCCATGACGATACGATCCTGTTCGCCGCCTGTTTTGATGCCAATGGCGGGCTGTTTGAACCGCTGCTTGGCCCCGAGGACGCGGTGATCTCCGATGCCCTCAATCATGCCTCGATCATCGACGGTATTCGCCTGTGCAAGGCCAAGCGCTATCGCTACGCCAATTCCGACATGACCGATCTTGAGGCGCAGCTTCGGCAAGCCCGCGCGGAAGGCGCGCGCTTCATCCTGATCGCGACAGACGGGGTGTTTTCGATGGATGGCTATCTGGCCAATTTGCCGGAAATCCGTGCTTTGGCAGACCGTTATGGTGCGATGGTGATGGTGGATGATTGCCACGCCACGGGCTTCATGGGGCCGCAAGGGCGCGGTACGCCAGCGCATTTCGGGCTGAGCGTGGATATTCTGACCGGCACTTTGGGCAAGGCGCTTGGCGGTGCTTTGGGCGGCTATATCGCAGGCCCGCAGCCGGTGGTTGACCTGTTGCGCCAACGCGCCCGGCCCTATCTGTTCTCCAACGCCTTGCCGCCTGCTGTGGTGGGGGCAGCACTCGCCGCACTCGACATCGTCGAAACGGCGGATGATCTGCGCGACCAGCTTTTTGCCAATGCCCGCCACTGGCGCGACGGCCTGACCCGTGCGGGCTTTCGCCTGCTGCAGGGGGAGCATCCGATCATTCCGGTGATGCTGGGCGATGCCCCCTTGGCCCAAGCGATGGCGGCGGATTTGGCCTCGCGCGGGGTGCATGTGGCGGGGTTCTTTTTCCCCGTGGTGCCAAAAGGTCAGGCCCGCATCCGCACGCAGATGAACGCCCGCCTGACCCGCGATGATCTTGATTTCGCGCTTGCGGCGTTCACCGCCGCTGGCAAAGCACACGGCGTTATTTGAAAGGGGGGGTAATCTGATGTCCAATGAAATGATGACCTTGGCGAAGTTGCGGCCAGAACCCGGCCTTTGGATGGACCCGCGCCCGGTGCCAGAGATCGGCCCCGATGATGTGCTGATCCGCATCCGCAAGACCGGCATTTGCGGCACCGATATTCACATCTGGAACTGGGACGACTGGGCCGCGCGCACCGTGCCCTTGGGTCTGGTCACCGGCCATGAATTCGCCGGTGAGATTGTCGAACTGGGCCGCAATGTCGAGGGCCTGTCCATCGGGCAGCGCTGTTCTGGTGAGGGGCATCTGATCGGCAAGACCTCGCGCCAATCCCGCGCCGGAAAGTTCCATCTGGACCCGGCGACGCGGGGGATCGGGGTCAACGAACAGGGGGCCTTTGCGCAATATCTGCGCCTGCCCGCCTTTAACGTCGTCCCCCTGCCCGATGAGATCGACGATGAGATCGGCGCGATCCTTGATCCCCTTGGCAATGCCGTCCACACCGCCTTGTCGTTTGATCTGGTGGGTGAGGATGTGCTGATCACCGGCGCTGGCCCCATCGGCATCATGGCCGCCGCCGTCGCCCGGCATGTCGGCGCGCGGCATGTGGTGATCACAGATGTGAACCCCGACCGTCTGGCTTTGGCGGCAGAGGTTGCCGATGTGATCCCGGTGAACGTGGCCCAAGAAGACCTGAAGTCGGTCGAGTCGCGCCTGAAGATGAGCCAAGGCTTCGATGTCGGGATGGAGATGAGCGGCAATCAAGCCGCACTCGATCAGATGGTTGACGCCATGGTGATGGGCGGTCGCATCGCGATGCTGGGCATCCCCCCCGGCAAAAGCCCCGTGGATTGGAGCCGGATCGTCTTTAAGGCCATCACCATCAAGGGCGTCTATGGGCGCGAGATTTTTGAGACGTGGTACAAGATGATCGCCATGCTGGAAAACGGCCTGAACGTCCGCAAGGTCATCACCCACCGCTACAAGGTGGCCGATTTCCAGCAGGGGTTTGAGGTGATGCGCTCTGGTCGGTCGGGCAAGGTGGTGCTGGACTGGGATTAAGCGTCCAGTTCCGCATCCCAATACAGGTAATCCGTCCAGCTTTGGTGCAGGTGGTTGGGCGGGAACTTGCGGCCATGGGCCTGCATTTCCTCGGGCGTGGGGGCGCGGGGGATGCGGTTCAGCGACAGGCCCGATTGGCGCAGGGTCTTGGAGCCTTTGCGCAGGTTGCAGGGCGAACAGGCGGCGACCACATTCTCCCATGAGGTCAGCCCCCCGCGCGAGCGGGGGACCACATGGTCAAAGGTCAGATCACCTTTGGCCGCGCAGTACTGGCAGCAGAATTCGTCCCTTAGAAAAAGATTAAAGCGCGTGAAGGCCACGCGCTTTTGGGGTTTGACGTAGTCTTTCAACACCACGACCGAGGGGATGCGAAACTCGGCCCTTTGGCTGCGCACCACGTGGTCATATTCCGCCACGATCTGCACCCGCTCCAGCACCGCGGCCTTTATGGCCTCTTGCCAAGGCCACAGGCTGAGCGGGTAGTAGCTCAGCGGTCGGTAATCCGCGTTCAGCACCAGCGCCGGATAGTGTTTCAGCGCCGCCGGGTCGCGTACGAATTGTGTCCTGAAATCGCCGTCCATTCCGATAGAGACTCCGCCTTCATCCCGTGGCCATCGGCCAAGGGCGGGGAGCCCCGCCCCGACAAATTGACTATATATGGCGGTGAAGCTCTGACAAGCCCCTCAAGCTGTGGTGGGTTCGCCAAACCGCCTGTGAAGGGTCTAGTGCCTGCAAATGACGCAAGCGTGACAAGGGCCTTATTGGTCAAAGGGCGCAAGGTGACCCCAAACAGTCCGGGGGCAACTGTATTCTTCATGATGTGGCGTGTTTGAACTCCTGTGCGGATTTCATCATGGCGTTGAGGATGGTGAGGAGTTTGTGGGCTGTCGCGGTGAGGACGAGTTTGATGGGCTTTCCGGCGGCGGTCAGGCGCGCACGGAAGGCTTTGAAGATGGCCCCGTGGCGCGAGGCGTGGAGGGCGGCGATGTAGAGCATGCTTCGGACATTGGCCCTTCCGCCGCGGATGCTGCGCCTTCCGCGCATCTTGCCACTGTCCTGCGCCATGGGGGCGAGGCCTGCCAGTGCCGCGATGCGGCGGCGGCAAAGGCGGCCCAGCTCCGGGAGCTCGGCGATCAAGGTGGCCGCGACGATGGGGCCGATGCCCGGGACGCCCTGCATGCGGCGCGCGACTTGCGCCAAGTCCGGATCGCTGGCGACGAGCGCGGCGATGCGGGCCTCGAAATCGCGGATATGGCGGGCGAGGATCGTGATCATGGCCCGGATATCGGCGCGGACCAGAGGATCGGCAGTCTGGGCGAGGCGGGTCGCCTCTTCCTTCCGCGCCTCGACCAACTGGCGGCGGCGGCTGGCAAGAGCCTGCAACTGCTTGCGGATTGCCGGGGTCGCTGCTGTCCGGGGCGGCTGCATGCGGCGACCGAATTCGGCCAGCATGCGGGCATCGACGCGGTCGGTCTTGGCCAGGAGGCCCGAGGCGCGGGCGAAGTCGCGCGCCTGTCGCGGGTTCAGACGCGAGAAGGGGACATCCGCCGCCTCCAGCGCCTCGCGCAGGGCACGGTCATAGCCGCCGGTCGCCTCGAAGATCACCCAGAACCCGTCCCGCCGCGCGGTCCGTACCAGAGCGCGGATCGCCTTTGCCTCGTTGACGATCTGGCTCGCGCCAAGCGAAGGATGGAAGACGTCGAGCCGGTCCTTGGAGACATCGACGCCGAGATAGAGTTGGTGCATCATGGTCCTTGTCCTGTTCTGCGGGGTCCGCTCATCGGCCCCAAGCAACTGTTCAGGATAACTTGACGATGCGGGCGGCTCCCAAGCCCCTGGGCGGGGTCAAAAGCCACCAGGACAGTTCCGGGATGCCGCCCGCACACCAAACATAGCATCCCTCAGCGTAGACAGGAGAGTTTGGGTTAGGCGTCGTTAGGTCCGCGTGCAGCACGCCGGGTTGTGCGCCTCTGGCGCGCAGCCCGAGGGGGCGGGCTGCGCGCGGACCGTGGCTTTGGGCCACGGTCCAACACCTAACGCTGCGCTCGTGGAATGAACTAACGCACCGGCTCCATCACCGCATCGGTCAACCGACAGGCACGCACCGTGTCACGCGGGCAATCCGTAGGCGACAGGTCCGACGCCAAACAAATCCGCACCTCTTGGATCATCCCCTCGTCGCAGGTGACGAACACCTGTTGCGGGGACAATTGGGGATTGGCCTCAAGAAACGCCTCTTCCACCACATCGGCGGGCAGTTCCACCTCGCGCCGCAGTTTGCGGAACACCTCGGGGATCGCCACGGACCGGAACGCCACACGCGCGGCATCGTAATAGCCCGCAGCCGAAAGCCCCGAACAGCGCCCGTGCTTTTTCCACTGGTAAAACGCCAGCCCCGCCCCGCCGAACACATCGGCCTGCGCGGCGGTCAACCCGCGTGAGGGATCCGATTCCCCGGTGCGGCAATAGCTTGGCCAGCCATCGCTGTCATACTGGGGCCACAGCCAATGCAGCACGAAATTCAGACCCCGATCGGCGTCGCATTGCGGATCATCGCGCCCGTCGCCCTCAAGCGCGCACCAATTCGCCGACCATGACAACGCCATCACATAAAGGTCGAAATCCCCGGCCCGTTCGCCCTCGGCCCGCGCCCCTGACGCGGCCGCCAACCCTGCGGCGAAACAGGCCGCGCCCAACCAAGCACCCACACGCATTTTTGCTTTCCTCTGTACCGAAATCCGACTATATCCCCGTGCAACTTCCCCGAAAACTCGGAAAGCGGCCCGGCCGCAGCCGTTTTCCCGGCCCGAGAGAGATATTGCAAGGAGCCATCATGTCGAAGCCGCTCATGTCCAAGGCCACCGCTGTTTGGCTGGTGGATAACACCACGCTCTCTTTCGCGCAGATCGCGGATTTCTGCGGCATGCACGAGCTTGAGGTGCAGGGCATCGCCGATGGCGACGTGGCAACCGGCGTCAAGGGCTTCGATCCGGTGGCCAACAACCAGCTTGACGCGATCGAGATCGAAAAGGCGCAGAAAGACGTCATGTATCGCATGAAGTTAAAATTCTACGCCGCCGCCGTGGGCGAAGAAAAGCGTCGCGGCCCGCGCTACACGCCGCTGTCCAAGCGTCAGGACCGTCCTGCTGCCATCCTGTGGCTGGTGAAATTCCACCCCGAACTGTCGGACGGGGCCATCGGCAAACTGGTCGGCACGACGAAGCCCACGATTCAGGCCATCCGTGGCC
>NKIT01000070.1 GCA_002256185.1 Rhodobacteraceae bacterium PARR1
GTGATCCCGACTGGATCACCACATCCACATCCGTCGCATAGACCAGCGCGCGGAAGGTGTCGCGGAGTTCGGCGTAGGACTCGAACGTCAGCGGGTTTTTGCGGTCAGGGCGGTTCAGGCGCACCGTTGCGATGCGGTCCTGCACCTCCCACAAGAAATGCTGCGGCTTCAGCCCGGCAAGGTTGGTCATGTCCCGGTTCCCATGCGTTTAAGGATATCGGTCAGCGTCTCAAGATCAGCCTCGGACAGGCTTGCAAAGCGGCGCGATACTTCGGCCTCATGATCCGCCGCCAGCCCTTCGAATTGCGCCAGACCGTCTGCGGTCAGCGCGACAAAGACGGTGCGGCGGTCGGGGTCCGATGGTGTGCGGCGCACAAGGCCATCCTTTTCCAGCCGGTCCACCACGGTCGTCGCATTGCCGTTTGACACCAGAAGCATCCGCGACAGTTCGGTCATCGTGACGCCCTCGCGCCGCCGATACAGCGCCGCCATCACGTCAAAGCGCGGCAGGGTGGTGTCATGCTTGACCCGCAGGAATTCGCGCAATTCGGCTTCCGCCACGCGGGTCACGCCCAGCAGGCGTATCCACATCTTGAGGCGACGTTTTGAAAGCGGGTCATTCATACCTCACCCCCCGCGATGGTGATGGCCTGCCCGTTGATCCCGTCTGATCCCGCACCACAGAGGAAAAGCGCCGCCGCCGTCACCTCATCGGGGTGGTAAAGCCGGTTCTGCGGGCTGAGGCTTTCCAGCGCGGCGCGGGCTTGGTCGGGGGTCCGGCCCGTCTTTTCCGAAATCACCCGGATCGACTGCGCGGTCATGTCGGTGTCCAGAAACCCCGGACAGATCGCGTTCACCGTCACCGGCCCGCGTGCCACCTCCAGCGCCACAGACCGCACCAACCCCATCACGCCATGCTTGGCCGCCGCATAGGGCGCGACCTTCGCATAACCCTTGATCCCGGCGGTCGAGGCGATGGCGATCAGCCGCCCCCAGCCGTCAAACTGGCGCAACCCCTCGCGGAAGGTCAAAAACACCCCCGTCAGGTTCACCGCCAGCATGGCATTCCACTGGTCCAGCGAGGTTCTGGCCAAGGGCGCGGAATCCGCCTGCCCTGCATTGGCAATCACAATCTCCACCCGCCCCACCTGCGCGAACAGGGCCTGAACCGATGCCTCATCCGTCACATCACAGGCCAGCGCCCGGATGGCCGAATGCTGTGCGGCGGTGGCTTGCAGCGCGTCCAGACGGCGGCCACAGATCACCACCTCTGCCGCGCCGGCATGGGCAAAGCCAAGCGCAAGGTCCGCCCCTGCGCCCGACCCGCCGCCCGTCACCAGAACCCGCCGCCCCGCAATCATGCCCGGATCACCTCTGCCGTCTTTTGCACCAGGCGCCGCATCTGATCGCGCCCCGCCAAATACGGGAGCGGCCAATCCGTCGCCTGATCCTGCATGGCAACAGCCGCGTGCAGCGTCCAGTAGGGATCGGCCAGATGTGGCCGCGCAAGGCACACAAGGTCTGCCCGACCCGCCAGCAGGATCGAGTTGACGTGATCCGTCTCAGTGATGTTGCCGACGGCCATGGTGGCAATCCCGGCCTCATTGCGGATGCGGTCGCTGAAGGGGGTCTGGAACATCCGGCCATAGACGGGCTTTGCGTCGATGGAGGTTTGACCGGCTGAGACGTCGATGATATCGGCCCCGTGGGCCGCGAACAGGCGGGCGATTTCCACCGCCTCATCCGGGGTAACGCCGTCATCGCCGACCCAATCGGTGGCACTGATCCTGACGGCCAGCGGCTTTTCCTGCCCCCAAGCCGCGCGCATGGCGTCCAAAACCTCCAACGGCCAGCGCATGCGGTTTTCCAGACTGCCGCCATAGGCATCGGTCCGGCGGTTCGAAACCGGGCTGATAAAGGACGACAGCAGATAGCCATGCGCCGCGTGCAGTTCGATCATGTCGAACCCGGCGCGTCGGGCCATCTCGGTCGCCGCCACGAATTCCGCCGTGACCGCCTGCATGTCGTTGCGCGTCATCTCACGCGGGACGGCGTTCTTGGGCGACCATGGCAGCGGGGAGGGCGCGATGATCTCCCAATTTCCCGCAGGTAGGGGCGCGTCGCTGTCCTCCCATCCCACTTGGGTAGACGCCTTCCGCCCCGCATGGCCGATCTGGCAGCAGAGTTTCGCGGTGGTCTCGGCATGGACGAAATCGACGATCCGTTTCCAAGCCGCCTCATGTTCCGGCGCATAAAGCCCCGGACAGCCGGGGGTGATGCGGCCTTGGGCCGAGGTGCAGGTCATTTCCGTATAAACCAGACCTGCCCCGCCCTTGGCGCGTTCACCGTAATGGACCAGATGCCAATCGGTCGGGCAGCCATCCTCCGCCTTGTATTGTGCCATGGGCGAGACGACGACACGGTTTTTCAACGCCATATCCCGCAAGCGGAAGGGGGCGAACATCGGCTTGCGGCCCTTTTGCCCGCCCGCCTGTGCCTGAAACCAATCCTCGGCCCGCCCCAGCCAAGCGGGGTCACGCAGGCGCAGGTTTTCATGGCCGATGCGCTGGCTGCGGGTCAGCAGCGAATAGGCGAATTGCTCGGGCGGCAGGTCGAGGTAGCGTTCCACCTGCTCAAACCACTCAAGGCTGTTGCGGGCGGCAGATTGCAGGCGCAGCACCTCAACCCGGCGTTCATCCTGATAGCGCTGGAACGCGGCCTCTAGCGTGGGTTCCGAATGCAGGTAATCGGCCAAGGCAATCGCACTGTCCAAGGCCAGACGGGTGCCAGAGCCGATGGAAAAATGCCCCGTGGCGGCGGCATCGCCCATCAGCACCACGTTTTCATGATACCACTTGCCGCAAATCACCCGCGGGAAGTTCATCCAGACCGCCGATCCGCGCAGGTGGGCGGCGTTGGAAATCAGCTCATGCCCGCCCAAGTGCCGTTCAAAGATCTTGCGGCAGGTTTCCACCGTGTCCTCTTTGGACATGTCGGCAAAGCCCCATTTGTCCCACGTATCCTGCGCGCATTCGACGATGAAGGTCGCGGTGCTGTCGTCGAATTGATAGGCATGGGCCCAGACCCAGCCGTGTTCGGTCTTCTCAAAGATAAAGGTGAAAGCGTCGTCGAATTTCTGATGCGTGCCCAGCCAGACGAATTTGCACAGGCGCATGTCAATGTCGGGCTGGAAACTTTCGGCATATTCGCGCCGCACGGCGGAATTGATGCCATCGGTCGCCACCACGATGTCATAGTCGCGGCGATACTCCTCGGCGGATTTGAACTCGGTCTCAAATTGCAGATCGACGCCCAATTCCCGCGCGCGGGCTTGCAGCAGGATCAGCATCTGCTTGCGCCCGATGCCGGCAAAGCCATGCCCGCCCGAGACGGTCCGCACCCCGTCATGCACCACGGCGATGTCGTCCCAATAGGCAAAGTGATCGCGGATGGATTGGGTCGAGACCGGGTCGTTCTTCTGCATCCGCCCCAAAGCATCGTCCGACAGCACCACACCCCAACCAAAGGTATCATTGGCGCGGTTGCGTTCCAGCACCGTCACCTGATGCGACGGATCGCGCAGTTTCATCGAGATGCCGAAGTAAAGACCGGCAGGACCGCCGCCGAGGCAGAGAATCTTCATGGCCCAAATTCCTGTTGGCGCGGAATGCGCTGTGGCCTTCAGGATGGCACGGGCGAAAACAATTTCAAGTTTAAAATTTCAGGCTTGAAATTTTGTCGCAGTGGGGGATGATCGGGCTGTTGGCAAAGGGGGCGCTATGCGGATCGGGGTGATCGGGCTGGGGGCGATGGGTCTGGGCATCGCGCAGGTCTTTGCGTCGGTGGGGCACGCGGTTTTTGCCACCGATGCCCAAAGCGGCGCGCGTGCATCGGCGCGGGATCGTCTGGCGCAGGCGCTGGCCCCGCGCGTGGCCAAGGGTGTTTTGTCTGTTGACGACCGGGCCGCCCTGTTGTCACGGCTGACGGTCGTTTCGCGCGTCGAAGACCTTTCTCCCGCCGATCTGGTGATTGAGGCGGTGGTGGAACGCTTGGCGGTGAAACAGGCGGTTTTTGGCGTGTTAGAGCCGCTTTTGTCCCCGGATGCGGTGCTGGCAACCAACACTTCCTCTTTGTCGGTTTCCAGCATTGCTCATGGGTTAAGTCGTCCAAATCGGGTGCTTGGCCTGCATTTCTTCAACCCCGCCCCGGTGATGAAACTGGTGGAGCTGATCCCGCATGCTGGCACCGATGCCACGGCGATGGGGCTGGTGCGGGGCGTGACAGAGGGGGCGGGCAAAACGGTCGTGACCGCGCCGGATCGTCCCGGCTTCATCGTCAACCGCTGTGCGCGGCCCTACTACGGCGAAGGCTTAGCCCTTCTGGAACAGGGTCGCAGCGCGGCAGAGATTGACGCCGCGATGGTGGCGGCGGGATATCGGCTTGGCCCCTTTGCGCTGATTGATCTGATTGGGGCGGATATCAACCTTGCTGCGACGGAAGGCTTGGCATCGGCGATGGCGGATCATCCCCGCTATCACATCTTTGCCGCCCTGCGCGCGCAGGTGGCAAAGGGCGATCTGGGCCGCAAGACCGGGCGCGGGTTTGTCATGGGCGAGGCCCCTCCTCCGTCGGATGCCGCCGCCATCGCCCTGCGGATTGAGGCCACTTTGGTCAATGAGGCCGCATGGCTGTTGGCCGAAGGCGGTGTGTCGGCGGATGATATCGATACCGCGATGCGCCTTGGCCTGAACTTCCCGCGCGGGCCGTTTGAGGTGTTGGCGGGGTATGGCCGGGAAAAGGTGAGGGAAACCTTGGCGGCGCTAGAGGCAGAAGCGCCCGCGTATCTGAAGGGGCGGTATGCCCCTGCGCCGATGTTTGCCTGATCCCATAAGATTTGGCTGAGGCTATCGCCGAAGCCACGCGATTCCGCTGGCCTATGCCGGTTCTGCGGAACACGAGAGCGGGAATTTGGCCACGCGGGCGGGGAAAAGCAGTGCTTTTTCTTTTCCGCCCGGCCCACCACGAGGAATTCGTTAAACCCCACCTGCCCGCAGCGTATCGCGGGGACACAGCCCATACCGCTCGCGATACAATTCTGAAAACCGCCCGAAATGCGTGAACCCCCAGCGCAGGGCGATGTCCGTCACCCGAGTCCCCGGTTCTGCGTCCAGCAGGTCCGCATGGGCGCGGGCCAATCTCGCCTCGCGCCAGAACGCAAGCGGTGTGGTCCCGCGATGTTCGCGAAACGCCATCTGCAACCCGCGCGGCGAAATGCCAGCGGCCGAGGCGACATCCTCCAGCGTGATCGCTTGGTCCAGATGCGCCTCGATAAACCCTTCGGCCAGACGCAGATGGCGCGGGCGCGGGGCAGAGCGCAGGCGGGCAAGCTGTGGCTGATGGTCGTGCCGCGCCTCCAACAACCCCGACAACACCGTGCTTTCGATCTGCCGCGCCATCAATCCCGGACCGATGGGCGGGCTGCCCGCGTCCACCTCTGCGACCAGCCACATCACCAACCGCCGCAGCGCTGCCCCCGGCCCGGTGGAGAGGTCCAGCGGCCCGTCAAAGGTCAGCGGCCTGTCGGATGGCCCGCCCAAGAGGCCCGCCAGATGATCCTGCAAGGCGCGACGCGACACTTGCACCAAGACTTGCCGCGTTCCTTCCTCCCACGTCATCTTTGTGGGCAGATGCGGGTTCAGGATCGCGGCGCGGGTCGGGGTAGACAGGTAGGTTTCCCGACCATTGGTGATTTCGGCCCCGCCTTCCAGCGGGATTTGCAGCAGGTAGAAGCCGCCCAACTCGCCGGGGGCAATCAGCGTCTTGGCCCCGTATTCGATGTAATTCAGCGACAGCCGCTGCCCCGGCAGATGGTGGTGGCGGGCGTCAAACAGGCTGCGCGCGCCAAGGGTTTCCAGCCGGTGCGGGCAAAACACCGCCGCCACGCGTTCCCGCGCTTCGTCCAGATCGCTGGAGCGGAACAGCGAATGATCCTTCAGCAACGGCTGCGCCATCGGTGGCCCCTTGTCTTGGCGGGCAAGCCTAGCACGCCCTGCGGCAATCCGACCCGCATGCTGCATGTTTTTTTCGTTTTCCGGATAATGCCCGCGCGTGCCGGATAGCCCCGGCCCGCCACAGGGTCACACTTCCTTCAAACTCAAAGCAAATCGGGGAGTGTGACGATGCGCGGATTGTCTGGGAAAGTGGCCATCGTGCCGGGCGGCTGCACCAAGATCGGGCGCGCGGTGGTTGATGCCTTTGTCGCGGCGGGGGTCAAGGTGATGGTCGCCGACATCGCACCGGGTGAGGGATTCGCCGAGGGCGTGGCGTTCCAATCCTGCGACCTGCGCGACGATGCCCAGATCGCGGCGCTGGTGCAGGCGACGAAAGACCGCTTTGGCCGGATCGACTTTCTGGTGAACGTCGCCTGTTCCTATCTGGACAACGGCGCGGCCTCGACCCGTGCCGAATGGCTGGAAAGCCTGAACGTCAACGTCGTCGGTTCCGTCATGCTTATGCAGGCAGCGGAAGAGGAATTGGCGAAAAACAAGGGGGCGATTGTCAACTTCGGCTCAATCTCTTCGCGCGTGGCGCAGACGGGGCGCTGGCTTTATCCCGTCTCCAAGGCCGCGATCCTGCAACTGACCCGCAATCAGGCGATGGACCTGGCCCCCAAGGGCATCCGCGTGAATGCCGTCAGCCCCGGCTGGACATGGTCCAACATCATGGACCAGTTGACCCACGGCAACCGCGCCAAGACCGATGCCGTCGCCGCCCCTTTCCATCTGTTGGGACGGGTGGCCAACCCCGAAGAGGTGGCGTCAACCGTGTTGTTCCTGTGTTCGGACGAGGCGTCGTTCATCACCGGCACGGATATCTGCGTGGACGGTGGCTATACCGCGATGGGGCCGGAACAGGCCGTGCCCGCGATCCCGCTGCTGATGTCCTGACCCAAAAAGCCTGAGAACAGGTCAAAAAAACCAACAGGGAACAGAAAATGAAAATCGCCATCATCGGGGCCGGTTTTGCCGGTCTGACCACCGCGCGGCATTTGCGCGACTTCGGCCATCAGGTCACCGTCTTTGAAAAGGTGCATGACGTTGGCGGGGTCTGGAGCACGACACGGCTATATCCCGGCGTCTCAACCCAGAACGGCAAGGACACCTATTGCCTGTCTGACTATCCGATGCCGAAACACTATCCCGAATGGCCAAGTGGCCAGCAGGTGCAGGATTACCTGAACTCCTATGCCGATCAGTTCAACCTCAAACCTCTGATCCGCCTGTCCACCCCCGTCACCCGCGCGACCCAAAGCGCCGATGGGCGTTGGACTGTGACCTATGCGCCAAAGGGGCAGCCAGAGGCGACCGAGGATTTCGATTTCCTGACCATCTGCAACGGCATCTTTTCCGCCCCCGCCATCCCCGACTTTCCGGGCGCGGCAGAGTTCAAGGCGGCAGGCGGCACGATCTGCCATTCGTCCGAATTCCTGAACCGCGACGACGCGCGCGGCAAGCATGTGGTGGTCATCGGCTACGGCAAATCGTCCTGCGACGTGGCGGTGGGGCTGGAGCCTGCGGCAAGCTCTGTCACCGTGGTTGCGCGCGAGCTGATCTGGAAGATGCCCAAGAAACTGGGCGGGGTGCTGAACTACAAATACCTGTTCCTGACCCGCATGGGAGAGGCGCTGTTTCCCTATATCACCCTGAAAGGCGTGGAAAAATTCCTGCACGGCGCGGGGCGGCCAGTGCGCAATTCCATGCTGGGGTCGGTGCAATCGCTGATTACCAAGCAGTTGCGGTTGAAAAAGCTGAATACCCTGCCGCGCGGGTCGTTTGAACGGATCGCACGCTCTACCGTGTCGCTGGTCACGGATGGGTTCTTTGATCTGGTGGCCAAAGGCCGCATCGCTATCAAGCGCGACACCGCGATTGCGCAACTGCTGGTCGAGGGCGGGCGGCGCTTTGCCCTGCTGAAATCGGGCGAGAAAATCCCCGCCGATATCGTGGTCTGCGGCACTGGTTGGCGGCAAGAGGTGCCGTTTCTTGAGGCCGATCTGCAAGCCCGGATCATGGACCCGCGCGGCAACTTCCGGCTGTACCGCTGCATCCTGCCGACGGGGGTGAAGAACTTGGCCTTCAACGGCTATAACTCGTCCTTCTTCTCGCCGTTGTCGGCTGAAATGGGTGCGCTCTGGATCGCGGCGCATCTGGGTGGGGCGCTGGCGCTACCATCCGAGCGGGAACAGTTGGACGCCACCGACCGCCGCTTGCGCTGGATGGAGGAACGCACCGAAGGCAAACACGCGCGCGGCACCAATATCATCCCGTTTTCCATGCACCAGATTGACGAATTGCTGGCCGATATGGGCATGAGCATCGGCGGGATGCAGCGATTCATGGAATGGCAGATGCCGGTGAAGCCGGGGTCCTATGCGCGGGTGGCAAAGGACCTGCACGCGCGGATCGGGTAGCAAAAATCTTCGAAGATTTTTGCAAATTCCTTCGAAGGAATTTGTTTTGAGACGCCCCTCTCCCTAACCCTCTCCCCCGGCGGGGAGAGGGGATTTGCGACGGCTGAACCCGTGCGATGCCATTGAAAAAGGGGTGCTTTCCCTCTCCCCTCGGGGGAGAGGGTCAGGGTGAGGGGACCCCTACCCCCGCCGATGCGTCGCCGCGACGCGCGAGATTTCCTCATAGATCCCCGACAACAGGTTCAGCGTGCGCGAGGCTTCGGCCAGACGGTCGGAAAAGCCCGGCACATTGGCCACCGCCTGCAATAACAACCGCCGCCGCAGCGCGCCGTAATCGTCGGTGACGCGGCGGCCTTCGTCGGTGACGACATAAGACACCCCTGCCCGCCCCGATCCGCGCCGCAGCACCAGACCTGCGCCGATCAGTTTTCGCAGCGAATACTGGATGTTGGGCACATCGTCGCGATTGGTCAGGCGGGCCAGATCCTTGATTGTTTTGGGCCGGTCATTCATGCGGATGATATGCAACAGCGCATTTTCCGGCCCCGTCGCCGCCAGATCGCAGACCGAGGCGAGGCATTCTGACTGCCAGCGACCGAATCCCTCAAAGGTCCGCATCAGGGCGAATTCCAATTCGGTCGTGTCCACCTCAACGCCGCTTTGGGCCAGATGCCAGCGCCAATCAAGGCCGGGCACATCGTCATCAGACGCGCCATCGTTTTGAGTTTGAAGATGTTTTCCGGCCATGGGTGTCTTTCGTTGTCCCGGCCACTCTTGCCGCAAGGAAACGTTGACGCAAATGGAATTTACGATAGACTTTCAAACATAAAATAACATCAAAACTCCAACAGGGACTGCTGACATGACACATAACCCGATGCTGTCGGGCGATCGCTTTCGCTTGGGCACCTTTTCCAGCAACTGCTCGTCCGGCATGACGCCAACCAAGGCCCCGGAACGCTGGGTCAATTCCTGGGACAATAACCTGAAGCTGGCGAAAATGCTGGATGAGGCCGGGATCGACTTCATGCTGCCGATTGCCCGCTGGATCGGTTACGGCGGCGAGACGGATTTTCATGGCGGCGTTCTGGAGACGATGACTTGGGCGGCGGGCTTGTTGGCCGCGACCAAGAACATCGCCGTCTTTGCCACCATCCACACGGCGGCGAACCATCCGGTTGTGGTGGCCAAACAGATGGCCACGATTGACCAGATCGGCCACGGTCGTGCCGGGTTGAACATCGTCGCCGGTTGGAACAAGCCGGAATACGAAGCGCTCGGCCTGACCCTGCCGGACGATCACGAAACCCGTTACGCCTATGCGCAGGAATGGTTCGACCTTGTCCGTAAACTCTGGACCTCGGATGAGCATTTCGATTGGGAAGGCACCTATTTCAAAGCCGCCAAGGTGAAGGGTGATCCCAAACCCCTGCGCGGCACAGTGCCGATCATCAACGCCGCCGGTTCCCCGCAGGGCCGAGAATTCGCCACTGACAATGCCAACTTCCTGTTCACCCCGGCCATCGACCTTGATCGGTCAAAGGTGGAAATCGCCGAACTAAAGGCACAGGCCAAGGCCAAGGGACGCGAAGTCAACGTGCTGACCTTTGCCCATGTCATCTGCCGCCCGACAGAGGCCGAGGCGAAGGCCTATGCCGATTATACCGCCGTCCAGAACGCAGATACCGATGCGGTGGATAATCTTGTGCGGCTGCAATTCGCCCATGCCCACAGCTTTCCGCATGACCTGCTGGCACAGATCAAGCACCTGTTTGCCTTGGGGCATGGTGGATTTCCGTTGATCGGCACGCCGGATCAGGTGGCCGAGGGCATCCTGAAACTGCACGCCACGGGCTTTGCCGGGACAACCCTGTCCTTCGTCGATTATGTCGAGGAATTCCCCTATTTCCGCGACACCGTGCTGCCGAAACTAGAAGCGGCGGGCATTCGCTAACCGATACCAAGGCGCGGCGTCAGAACGTGTCGCCGCGCCTTGTGTCCCACAGGCGCAAGACTTCGATCTGCTGGGGCGTCACGCGATAGATCAGCGTGAAAGGTGTGCGGGGGATGAACAATTCTCGCACGTCACGGCCCGTGTCGCTGGGGTGGCCTGCATAGGGGTTGGCGGCAAGGGTGGTCTGCAAGGCCTTGAATTGCAGGCCCGCGCGCCTTGCCCCGTCGGGAAAGACGGATTGGTAGTAGAACCTGAACCAAGCAACATCCGGCGCGCTGCTTTCCAGAAAGACGATCTTCATCCGCGCGCAGGAAATATGTCAGCCTTGGGCATTGGAAGCTCGGCTTCCGTATCCCACGAGTCGATCCAAGCGTTCATTGCTTCGCCAGAGATGAAGCGGCCTTCATCTGCCTGGGTCAAGGCTGCGTCGATGGCGGCGCGTTTGGTGGCTTTGGCCTCCAGCATGGACCTGATCGCCCGGACGGCCAGTTGGGCGGGGGGGCGGTCTTCAATCGCGGCCTCAATCTCCAGCGCTTTGCGCAAATCGTCGTCAAGGCGGATGGAATAGGGTGTGCTGGCCATGCCCTGCCCTTTCACAAGCGGATCGCCTACATCGTATTACACTGTAGGCGTTCAATCCAGCCGGTTGTTGGCCTTAGGCAAAGCTGCGGATCGTGGCGATGGCACCCTCTAGCGCCTTGCCCTCTTCGTCCTTCAAGGCCGCTTCGCGCAGGCGGCGGCACCAGTCGGCGGCGTCAGGGCGGTGGGCGATGGTAAGGGAGGCGTCAACCACGCGGTCGAATTTTGACAACCCGCGCGCATGGGTGTCGGAATAGCCTTTGACCAGACGGCGGCAGCGGATCAATTCGACGGCGAGGTCGTAGTTCTGCCCCACCTGCGATAGCGCCACATCCAGCCAGCGCGCCAGATGCGCCTGTTCTTGGGCGTGGCGCAGGGTGCGGGGGCGCCAGAATTTCAGCCCACCAAGGATGTGCAACGTGACAAAGGCGGGCAGCGAGTCGGTCCGCAAGCGCCGCCCCTTGTCAAACCAGCGCGTCAGGCGGGCCATCCATTTCGGGTCGGCCTCAAGTTTCGCGCCAAGGCGGGCGGGGAAAAGGCCCACGATCTCTTCGGCCCTCGGGTGGAAGAATTCGGTCAGGTGCAGAACGTTCGCCTCTTTCACCCGCATTTCGCTGCGGATGCGATCAAATCGGCGGGCGCGGGTTTTCAGATCGGCGACGCGGATGATGTCATCGTAAGCCATCGCATTGGCGATGTATTTTGCGGCCTCACGCGTCAGGGCCCAGCCTTGCGCGGCCGAGTCGCAGGTTTGGACGCTGGCCAGACGGTCAAGATAGTCTGCGCCATAGGCAAGGCTTTGGAATTCAACGACCTTTCGCAAGCCCAGTTGGGCCAATTCGGCCACCTGTTCTGGCAGCGCCGCGACGCGGGCGGCAAGGCGGTTCCATTCCGCCAGCAGATGCGCGGGGCCGCTGACCCCGGTTTTCTGCGCCGCCGCTTTGGCGGGTTCCT
Source organism: Rhodobacteraceae bacterium PARR1 (assembly GCA_002256185.1). Classification (GTDB taxonomy): domain Bacteria; phylum Pseudomonadota; class Alphaproteobacteria; order Rhodobacterales; family Rhodobacteraceae; genus Paragemmobacter. The sequence goes on from NKIT01000070.1 coordinate 11,958, forward strand.
CTGCCTCAGGTGGATTGGCGGCCACCTCAAACGCCGCCCCAAAGGCCCGCAGCGATCCTTCGATCCCTTTGCCCCCGGCGCGGATTGCGGCCTCAAACGCTGCGCGGTCAAAAGGCAGCGCGCCCGATCCGGCCAAGGCCCCGAAGAGCGAGGCGGAAATCACCGACCCGTTCTTGATCGCCAGCGTGTCAAAGTCATGTGCGATGAAGCGGCGGGCGGCGATGTCGGCGGCGGCCATCACCTCTGCGCTGTCGGCGATGCCATCCCCCGGCACCATCTTTTCCGACACCGCCAAGGCGCGGTGGGTCGAGGTGATCAGCGTCGTGCGATCCGGCGTGACGAAACCACGGATGATGGCGCGACCAGCCTCCATCATCTCGGCCGTGATCATGATGTCCACATCGCCAGCGGCAGGCATCAGGGAAAGGACGGGGACGGGATCACCGGCGCGATGCGGGGCCATTTCGACATAATAGACTGTGGCCCCCGTGCGCTGCGCCACGCCTGCGACAGATGTTGCCTGCGCCGCATAGCCATTGGCGCGGGCGAGGTCTTCGATCCAGCCCGTCAGCACACCGCCGCCTTGGCCCCCCACGGCCAGGACCGCCAGCTTGATGATCCCCGACAGTGCCGGATCGGCCTTGGCTTGGCCCATGGTGTCAGCAAGCGTTTGGTGCAGTGTCATGCGGTGCCCTCAAAATTCAGGCGGCGGGCGGCGCGGCGCGATTGCAGCCAGCCGATGATGCGGGTGGCTATGCGGGCCATGCGGGATTCCCAAGCCGAGGGGTTATGAACCACATCGGCGCGGTAGAAGGACGGGCAGAGGACGGCGGCATCCGCCACCTCACCACAATTGCCGCAGCCGACGCAGGATTGGTCGATGCTGGCCACGGGGTCATCGCGCAGCGGGTCATCCAGTTTTTTCAGCGACAGCGACGGACAGCCCGACAGCCGGATACAGGCGTGATCGCCGGTGCAGACATCTTCATCCACGCCGAAACGCGGGGCCTCGACCCGGCGACCATCCTTGATCGCCTTGGCCTGCAACGGTTTTTCGCGGCGCTGCTTGTTCAGCATACACTCGGACGAGGCCACGATCACCTTTGGTCCCGGCGTGTCGGTCGTCAGCGCCTCAAGCAGCACATCGCGCATTTTGGCGACATCATAGGTGCGGTCCACTTGGCGGACCCAGTCGATGCCGATGCCCTTGAGCGCCTTGGTGATGGGGTGTTTGGTGGCCTTGGTCGGGTTGTCGGCGCGGGACGACATGATGTCCTGCCCCCCGGTCGCGGCGGAATAGTAGTTGTCCACGATGACCGCCACGCCATCGGATTTGTTGAAGGCCATGTTGGTGAAAGACGACGACAGGCCATTATGCCAGAACCCGCCATCCCCGATGATCGACACCGGGCGGCGTTCCCCGCCGCCGTCAAAGGCGGCATTGGCGGCAGGGCCAAGGCCGTAACCCATGGTCGCGCCGCCGATTTCAAACGGCGGCAAAGCTGCAAACAGGTGACAGCCAATATCGGCGCTGATTTGCAGCTTGCCGGTTTCCTTTTGCACCAGCTTCATCGCGGCGAAGATCGGGCGTTCCGGGCAGCCGGTGCAGAACCCCGGCGGGCGGATCGGCACGGTTTTGGTGAGGTCCGGGATCTGCGGGCGATCCTCATTCGGGGCGCGGACGGTGGCGGGCAGCATGTCGGGCGCGGCCTGTTTCAGAAAGGCGGTCAGCGCGTCCAGCATCACTTGGCCGGTATATTCCCCCGCCATCGGCAAGATATCCTTGCCGCGCAACCGTACAGATGATCCGGCGCGGTAAAGGAAGGTCGTCAACTGCTGTTCGATGAATTCGGGCTGGCCTTCTTCGATCACCAAGACCTGATCCTTGCCTTGGCAGAACTGCAAGAATTCGGACGACAGCAAAGGATAGGTCACGTTCAGCACATAAAGCGGCACATCGGAATTGCCGTGCAGATCGGCCAGACGCAGACGCTGCAAGGCGCGGATCACGCCGTTATACATCCCGCCTTGCAAGACCAGACCGACAGGCGCGGTTTTGGGGCCGAACACCTCATTCAAGCCCCGCTCACGGATGAACTTTTCCGCATTGGGCCAGCGGTTTTTGATCTTGTCCTGCTCATGGGCATAGGACATCGGCGGCAGCACGACGCGGGCGAAGTCGGATTGCGGGTTGGACAGCGCCTCACGCACCGTCAGCTTGGGCCGCTGGTTGTCGCGGGTCGGGAAAGACCCGGTCACATGGCAGGACCGGATGCGCACCATCAGCATGACGGGGGTGTTCGACGCCTCTGACAGCTCAAACCCGTCCTTCACCGCCTTGGTGATGCAGGGCAGGTTCGGGCGCGGGTCCAAGAGCCAAAATTGCGATTTCATCGCGAATGCGTGGCTGCGTTCCTGCATGATCGAGGAGCCTTCGCCGTAATCCTCGCCCACGATGATCAGCGCGCCGCCCTTGACGCCTGATGACGCAAGGTTGGCCAAAGCGTCAGAGGCGACGTTGACCCCGACCGATCCCTTGAACGTCACCGCCCCGCGCATGGGATAATGGACGGAGGCCGCCAGCATCGCCGCCGCCGCCGCCTCATTGGCGTTGGCTTCAAACCGGATGCCGAGTTCACCCAAAAGCTCTTCAGCATCGGCGAGAACGTCCATCAAATGGCTGATCGGCGCGCCCTGATAGCCGCCGACATAGGCCACGCCGTTTTCCAACAGCGCCTTGGTGATGGCAAGGATGCCCTCACCCGTAAAGGTCTGGCCATCCCCCAGCCGCAGATGTTCGACTTCCGCCTTGAAGGACCGTTCTGCCATCGTTCAAATCTCATGCTTGCGGATGTTGGTCAGCATCTTCTGCAACGTGCCGACAAAAGCGCGGCGTTCGTCGTCGGGGATGCCGCGGAACATGCGGGATTGCGCCTCGGCCATGCGGGGCCAAAGCGTGTCAAAGGTGCTGCGCCCGGCGTCAGTGATGAAGATGCGGGTGGCGCGGCTGTCGCTGCTGTCAGCTGCGCGCCGGATCAGGCCATCGGCGGCCAGTTGATCCAAGGCGCGCGACAGGGTGGATTGTTCGACCACGGAATAGACCGCCAACTCGCGGATCAGCGGCCCGTCTATCACCGACAGCACGGCGAGTGCGCGCATCTTCGGGGTGGTCAGGCCAAGACCCGCCATCTCATCCCTGAGGCTGGCGTTATACCGCCCCATGATGCGGTTCATCAGATAAGGCGCGTAATTGGTCAGCCCGACTTCGCCAAGGCGCGGCTGGTTGCCGGGGGGCTTTTCGGGCGGGGATTGGTCCGTCATGCGCCCAGCCTTTTCGCGGCAAGGAAGCCCGATCCGCCGCCCAGACCGGGGCCGGGATGGGTAGAGGCACCGATATGGATCAGCCCGCGCACAAGACCCACGCCATTGGTGGAATGGGCGTAGGGGCGGAAGATGAAGAACTGGTCGATGCTGCACAGCCCGCCGTAAGGATCGCCGCCCACAAGGTTGACGTTCAGCCGTTCAAGGTCCGCCGGGGAATAGGCGCGGCGGGCGAGTTTGATGGCGTCGAAGTCCTTGATGTGACGCCGCAGGATCGACTCGATGCGATCGGCGAACGCCTCGCGCGTGGCGTCAGACCATGTGCCGTCGGTGGCGATGTCGCCAGCGGCGTCGCCTTTGACCGCGCGGGGGGCGTCCGGGATTTGCAGCCAGAGGATCGCCTTGCCATCGGGCACGCGCGATGGATCGAGACGATGCGGTTGGCCCACGCAGATGGTGGGGGTGGCGGGAAGCATACCGCGTTCGGCCTCATTCGCTGATTTTGAGACGGAATCGATCCCATCGGCCAGATGGATCAGCGCCACATCGTCCAGACCGGGGGTCAGCCATTCCGGGTGCTTGTCCAGCGCGTAATGCAGTTGGAAATTGCCGCGCCCGTGGCGGAAGGCCTTTGCCGCCGCCTGATCTTCGGGCAGGTTCACGCCACGCAAGAGCCGCGCTTGCAACTGCCCCGGCGCGACAGAGGCGAGGACAGAACCCGCCTTGATCTCTTCGCCCGTGGTCAGGGCTACACCGCGCACGCGGCCACCCTCCACAAGGATGCGGTCAACGTCACTGTTGCAGCGGATTTCGCCGCCTTTTTCCTGAATCAAGGCCTTGAACGCCTGCACCGCACGGCCAGACCCGCCCTTGACGATCGGTGCCCCCGCAGCCTCAAGCGCGAAGGCGATGACTTTGCCCATCTGGCCGGAATAGGTGGACTCGGGCGTCAACCCGCAATGCAGCACCCAAGGCGCGTAAAGGGCCTGCACCAAGGGCGATTGATAGCCCGTCTCAAGCCATCCCCGCGCAGGAGTCAAAGCTGTGCCAAACCATGCCGCTAGCCCGCGCAGCCCGCGTTTGCGGACTTGCCCCCACAGCAGCTTTGCCGTCGGCCAAGACCAAAGCGACCCGCCGAGGAGCGAAAACAGGAACGGCGCGTCCGCCTCAATCCCGCCGACATCGGCTGCGTGACGGTCACCGTCCCCTGCGGCCAAAGCGTTGAAGGCCGCGATGTTCTTTGCCCGGTCCGTGGTCAATACCAGCGCCTGACCATCTGGCCGCAACACTGCGGTCGGGTGGGGCGTGTGGCAATAGTCAAACCCATGCCGGGCAAGGTGGGGGCCAAGCGCGGCCCCCGCCGGAGAGGTCATGAACAAGACCCAAGTTGCCGCCATCACATCATGCTGGAAACCGGGAAGGGTGATTTCCTCGGTCCGCAGGCACCCGCCGGGAACCGTCTCCCGTTCCAGCAGCAGGACGCGCTGGCCTTTCAGGGCCAGCATCGCACCTGCGACCAAAGCGTTGATCCCGCTGCCGATGATGATGTGATCGGGCTGCATCGCGTCAGCCCTTTGCCACCAGCGCCAGCGCGCGGATGGGCGAACCGGTGCCTTCCTTGATCTTGAGGGGGGCCGCAATCAGGATCGCCCCTTTGGCGGGCAACTTGTCGAGGTTTGCCAGCGACGCCAGACCAAAGCAGTTGTTCTTGTGCAAGAGGTTATGCGCCGGGAAGGGCGGGGTCATGCCGCCCGCTTGACCTGCATCAGTGCCGATGCACTGGCTGCCCCAACCGACGATGCCCTTGCCGATCAGGTATTCGATCACCTCTGCCGTCGGGCCGGGGGTGTGCGGGCCGGTTTCATTGGCGTTAAGGAACAGGTTTTCGTCATGCGCGCGCTTGTCCCAATCAGAGCGCAGCACCACCCATTCGCCCGCGTTGATAGCGCCGTGCGTGGCCTCCCACGCTTTCACATGGTCGATGGTCAGCAGGAAATCGGGGTTGGCGGAGCATTCAGCGGCGAAGTCCAGCACGTTGACAGGGGCAACCAGACGCTGGACGTTCAACGTGTCGGTATAGCCATCGGCGTAATCCTTGCCGGTGATCCAATGGTGCGGCGCGTCAAAGTGGGTGCCCGAATGTTCGCCCAGTTCCAGCCAGTTCCATGCCCAGAACGGACCGTTCTGATCATATTCGCTGATGCGGTGAATCTTGATCGGCGGGGTGTCCTTGGCAAAATCCGGCGGCAGTTTCAGCAGCGGGGTTTCCGGGCCCAGCACGCCGGAACAATCCACCACCTCGATCCCGCCCGAGGCGAGCAGTCCCGCCAAGGATTGCAGCACGCTTGCAGAGGTCATCTTCGTCTCCCTGTTGGCCGGCGTCCCCGGCATATCGCGCAGCGGTTGAACCCGCCGCCTCACTGGAATCAATGCTAGACAGATTTAAATGCATTTGCAAATATCCCTGCGTCACTTTGGCGGGGGAAACATGACTGGAACGACCATGGGCCAGTTCGACGCGGTGCTGATCGGGGCCGGGCACAACACGCTTGCGGCGGCGCTGCACCTGTCGGCCAAGGGCTGGCGCGTGGGGGTGTTCGAACAGGCTGCGGTTGCCGGCGGTGCGGTCAAGACCGGCGACTACACCTTGCCGGGGTTCCGTCACGATTGGGCGGCGATGAACCTGTCTCTGTTCGCAGGAAGCACGTTTTTCAAGGCTTATGGCGCGGAATTGGGCCGACATGGTTGCGCCTTTGTGCCGGTGAACCGCCCCTTTGCCTCCAGCTTTCCCGATGGGTCATGGGTGGGTGTGTCCACCGACATGGCGGAAACCACGGCTGCGATCCGGGCGCTGTCCCCGCGTGATGCGGCGACGTGGGAGACGTTGGTCAGTCGATTCGGGGCCGAGGCACCGCATCTGTTCGGCTTGCTCGGCGCGCCGATGAATTTCCGTGCGCTTGCATATTTCATGTTCAAAACATTGCGCGCCAAGGGTGTCGGCGGCACGCTGGATATGGGGCAGTTCCTGCTGTCCTCGCCGCGTGCATGGCTGGAAGAGACGTTTGAACATCCGCATGTGCGGGCCTTGCTGGGCGCATGGGGGATGCATCTGGACTTCGCCCCCGATGTCGCGGGCGGCGCGATGTTTCCCTATCTGGAAGGGATGGCAGGCCAAGCCTTTGGCATGGTGATCGGTCAGGGCGGCGCGGATACGGTGACGCGCTCGCTGGTAGCCGCCATTCAGGCACGCGGTGGCGTGGTGGAAACCGGCGCTTCGGTGGCGCGCATCCTTCATTCCGGCGGGCGGGCAACGGGGGTCGAGCTTGCCGATGGCCGCCGGATTGACGCGACCCGCGCGGTCATCGCCGGAATCGCCCCGCGCGCCCTGCCCCGCCTGACGGGCGGCACGACGCCTGCCTTTGACATGGCGATGGGCAACTTCCGCCACGCGCCGGGAACGATGATGATTCACCTCGCGCTGGATGGTCTGCCCGATTGGCGGGCGGGGGCCGCGCTGCAATCCCACGCCTACGTCCACATCGCCCCCAGCCTTGACCAGATGGCGCGCACTTACGCGCAGGCTCAGGCGGGACTGCTGCCGGATGAGCCGATCTTGGTCGTGGGCCAACCCACGGTGTGAGACCCGTCGCGCGCGCCGAATGGCAAGCATGTGCTGTGGGTGCAGGTCCGCATGGCCCCCGGCACCATCGCGGGCGATGCCAAAGGTCAGATCACCGCCACCGATTGGGTGGGGGCGGCGGAACCTTTCGCCGACCGCGCGCTGGCCATCCTTGAGGCACATGCACCGGGAACACGGGCCAAGATCCTTGGCCAGCGTATCGTCACCCCGCTGGAGCTTGAGGCCGACAACCCCAACCTGATCGGCGGCGATCAGGTTTGCGGCAGTCACCACCTGTCGCAGCATTTCCTTTTCCGGCCCCTTCGCGGTCACGCGGACGGGTCAACACCGATCCAGAACCTGCACCTGACCGGGGCCGCTGTGTGGCCCGGTGCGGGGACAGGCGCAGGATCAGGCTTTCTTCTGGCCCAAAAACTGGCCTGATACCCACCAAGACCAAAAAAAGAATCACCAACAGGGAACGCATCATGAAACTGAACCGCCGGAGCCTTTTGAAGCTGTCCGCTGCCACGATGGCGGCGGGTGCCGTTGGCCTGCCGTCCTTTGCCCAAGCGATTGACGAGCTGGTCATCGCCTATAACGTCAACCTGCCGTCTTGGGATCCGACCGTCGGGCCGTCGGCGGTGAACCCGACTATTCAGGGTCTCTATCAGTCGGTCTTTGACCAATACATCCTGCAAATGCCCGACCTGACCCCCGCCCCCGGCCTGCTGACCGAATGGGGCTGGAGCGATGACAAGAAGCAAGTCTGGATGA
>NKIT01000071.1:0-5357 GCA_002256185.1 Rhodobacteraceae bacterium PARR1
ACGCGGGCAACCGCCACAACATCGGCTTCATGGCGCGGGACCGCAGCGCCGCCGATCACGGCTTTGCCCCATGGCGGCGCGCGCATCAGGGGCTGGGGTCCGAAGGGCGGCTGGGGTCCGAACGGGTGATCCTGCTGAAACCCGAGACCTTCATGAACCTGTCGGGCCAATCGGTGCGGGCCTGCATGGATTTCTTCAAACTGACCCCTGCCGATGTGACGGTGTTCCATGACGAGTTGGACCTTGCGCCGGGCAAGTGCCGGGTCAAAGCGGGCGGCGGTCATGCAGGGCACAAAGGTCTGCGGTCGATCCATCAGCATCTCGGGACCGACGCCTATGGCCGCGTGCGGCTGGGGATCGGCCATCCGGGGCATAAGGACGCGGTGGCGGGATACGTTCTGCATGACTTCGGCAAGGCGGATCAGGATTGGCTGGATGACCTGTTGCGCGGCCTGTCGGATGGTGCTGGCGCGCTGGCGGCGGGGGATGGGGCGAAGTTCCTGAACGCCGTGGCGCTGCGGACCGCGCCGCCAAGGCCGTCGACGGGCAAGGGCGAAGGGGCTGCGACGGTGGAGAAACCCGCCAAAATCATCGAGGCGACCGAGGACACCCGCAATCCGATGCAGCGGTTGATGGATCGGTTCAAGTAAGTGGTGGATCAGAGGACCGACGCGGAACGCGCCAGTGGCGCGTTACGACGGTCCGATTGCGGATGCGGCAACGCAGCCGCAAGGGGTTGTCCCCAGACTTAACGCATCAGGCACGGGGCGCACGGGCGGGCATGATTCAACCGATCCAACGCGCGCGGGTCACGTGCCCCGCGCGACTGCACCGATGGCACAAAAAACAGACCCTACCCGAACGGCCCCTCAGGATAGCCAACCCCGGTCAAATACAGCCCTTGCGGCGGGCAAACGGGACCACAGGCCGCGCGGTCCTTTGCCTCCAAGGCCAGCGCCACATCCGCGGGGGTCCATGCCCCTGCCCCCACCCGCTCTAACGTGCCAACGATGGACCGCACCTGATTGTGCAGGAAACTGCGCGCGCGCAAGGAAAAGCGGTATTCCACCCCGCCCACATAGGGGTGCTCGGTGATGGTCACCTCATCCAGCGTTTTCACCGGGCTTTTCGACTGGCACATGGTGGAGCGGAAGGTGGTGAAGTCATGCAACCCCACCAGATGCGCCGCCCCCGCCTGCATCGCGGGCATATCCAGCGGGTTCAGCACCTGCCAGACCCGGCCCTTGTCATGCGTCACCGGCGCGCGGCGCGCGACGAGGCGAAAGAGATACCGCCGCTCTGTCGCCGAGAACCGAGCGTGGAAATCATCGGCGACCCGTGCCGCGCGGACAATCGCCACCGGGGCGGGTTTCAGATGCCAGTTCAGCGCCTCGGACAGGCGAAACGGGTCCCAATCCCGCGACAGATCCACCGTCGCCACCTGTCCCGTCGCATGCACGCCTGCATCCGTGCGGCCAGCGGCGGCGATGGTGTGCGGCCCCGGCTCCAACCGCGCCAAGGCCTCCTCGACCGCACCCTGCACCGAAGGCTGACCGGCAGCCTGCCGCTGCCAGCCCGAAAACGGCCTGCCGTCATAGTCGATAAGAAGCGCGAAACGGGGCATGGCGCGGGGTTAGCGCAAAGCGGGGGCGGCTGTAAACCGCCCCCCCTACACAGCGGGGCGGATCGTGCCTATCTTGAGGGCGAAAGGATCACATCCGTGGTTTTTACCTCTCTCACTGACGGGCTGTCGCGCGGGATCATTGGCGCGGTCGACACCGTCTCGGACGTGCTTTCGGGCGCGGCCTTTGATCCTGTGATCCGTCTGGGCGTCACGGGTCTGTCGCGGGCGGGCAAGACCGTGTTCATCACAGGGCTGGTGGCGAACCTGCTGGACCGGGGGCGCATGCCGCAACTGCGCGCGGTGGCCGACGGGCGGGTGCAGACGGTGCATCTGCAACCCCAGCCCGACATGACCCTGCCGCGTTTTGACTTTGAGGGGCATTTGGCCGCCATGACCGGCGATGATCCGCGCTGGCCTGACAGCACGCGGGCAGTGTCGGAACTGCGCCTGTCGTTCCTTGTGCAGCCGACAGGGTTCCTGTCTGGCCTGACTGGCCCGCGCCGGGTCCATCTCGATATTGTGGATTACCCCGGCGAATGGCTTTTGGACCTTGGCTTGCTCGACAAAACCTATGCGCAGTGGTCCGAAGATACGCTCGACCGCATCGCCAAACGGACGGAAGCGGCAGAGTTCATGGCGATTGCCCGGGCCGAAGATGGGGCGCTGCCGTTGAACGAACCCCGCGCGCAGGCCTTGGCGGCGGCGTTCACCGCCTATCTGACGGCGGCACGCAAGGCGGGTTGGTCGGATTGCACGCCGGGACGGTTCCTGTTGCCCGGTGATCTGGCAGGCTCCCCCGTCCTGACCTTTGCGCCCTTGCCCCGCCCCGCCGAGACGCCGCGCCACAGCCTGTGGCAGACGATGGAACGACGGTTCGATGCCTATAAATCGCAGGTGGTCAAACCCTTTTTCCGCGACCATTTCGCCCGGATCGACCGGCAAGTGGTGCTGGTCGATGTGCTGGGTGCAATCCATCAAGGCCCCCGCGCCGTCGAAGACCTGCGCCGCACCATGGCCGATGTGCTGTCCGCCTTTCGTCCCGGTCGCAACGGCTGGCTCTCCGGCTTGCTCGGCGGGCATCGGGTGGAGCGAATACTGTTCGCCGCGACCAAGGCCGATCACTTGCACCATACCCAACACCCCCAGTTGACCGCCATCACCGAGGCATTGCTGCGGGACGCCCGCAGCCGCGCTGATTTTGCCGGGGCCCTGACCACGGCGATGTCGCTGGCCGGTCTGCGCGCCACAGTCGAGGAAGAGGTGACCCGCAACGGCGCGACCTTGCCTTGTGTGCGCGGACGTTTGGTCAGCGGCAAGTCGGGCGCCATGTATCCCGGCCGCCTGCCCGAAGACCCCGCCCGCCTGCTGTCCCCGGCGCGGCAGGGGGCAGAACGCTGGCTGGATGCCGAATTCGGCGTGATGGGATTTTTGCCTGCGCGCATGGCGCTGAAACCCGGCGAAGGCCCGCCGCACATCCGCCTTGACCGCGCGGCGGAATTCCTGATTGGGGACCGGCTATGACCGACTCGCCTGACCGCCCGTTTGTGCTGGAAATGCCCGATGAGGTGGACCCCTCCACCGCCGCCCCGGTGCCTGATCCGCTGCCCGATGGGGCGGCGATGCAGGCGGCGGCGCGGATCGCCGTGGCGCGGTCATCGGGCCTGACGCGCTTTGCGCTGTGGTCCTTCTCGGCGCTGTTTGGCTTTGTGCTGTCGGTCGCGGTCTATGACTTCGTGCAGTCGCTTTTGGCCAGCAACCAGATGCTGGGCACCGTCGCGCTGATCCTGACGGCCTTTGCTATCCTGTCGGCAGTCCTGCTTGCGCTGCGCGAGGCGATGACCTTTGCCCGCCTGTCCCGTCTGGATCACCTGCGGGCCGAGGTGGCTGCGGTCAACGATCTGACCCATGCGCGCCGCGTGGCCGCACGGATTGCGGGGCTTTATCGCGGGCGGGTAGAACTCGCCGGGGCGATCTCGGGGTTGAAAGCGCGCGAAGGCGATGTGCTGGACGCGGATGCCCTGCTCCGCCTGACCGAAGCCGGGTTGATGGCCCCCTTGGACGCAGCGGCGTTGCGCGAAGTGGAGGGGGCCGCGCGCCAAGTCGCGACTGTGACCGCACTCGTGCCGCTGGCCTTGGCCGATGTGGCGACGGCGCTGTTTGCCAACCTGCGGATGATCCGCCGCGTGGCCGAGATTTACGGCGGACGCTCTGGCACTTTGGGCAGTTGGCGGCTGATGCGGCGGGTGTTTGGCCACCTGCTGGCGACCGGGGCTGTGGCCTTGGCCGATGATCTGGTCGGATCGGTCGCGGGGGGTGGCATCCTGTCCAAACTTTCGCGCCGCTTTGGCGAAGGCGTGGTGAACGGCGCCCTGACCGCCCGTGTCGGTCTTGCGGCGATGGAGCTGTGCCGCCCCATGCCCTTTGCCGCCCTGCCCCGCCCCGGTGTGACGCAAACCGTCAGCCGCGCCTTGGCCGGGCTGATCCCGCGCGCGGCAAAGGATTAATCCGACACCGCCGCCGCGATCTTGCGGAAAAGCGCCATATTGCCTTCGCTGACCCCCGCATCCTCAAACCCCAGATCGGCGGCATTGACGGCGATCACCACGTTGCGGCTGCGGTCGATCCAGATGTATTGGCCATAGATGCCTTGGGCGTTGAACTCCCCCGGTCCCGCGCCATCTGCGATCCACCACTGATAGCCATATCCCGACCCATCCTTGGCTTGCGGCACCGTCGATTGCATCGCCCAATCGCGCGGCACAATCTGGCGGCCCTGCCATTGCCCGCCTTGCAGCATCATCTGCCCAAAGCGCGCGTAATCGCGCGTGGTCACGTTCATCCCGCCAAGCACAAAACTGACCCCTTCCCCATCGGTCAGGTAATAGGGCGCAGCCTCCATCCCCATGGGCGAAAGGATGTGCCGATCCAATAACTCAGGAATATCCTCGCCGGTCGCGCCCCGGATCACCATGCCCAGCACATGCGTGTCGATGGACACATAGTGCATCCTCACGCCCGGTTCTGCGGCCCGCTCCTTCATATCGGCGGCAAAGCCATCCATGCTGCCGCCAAGTGCCAGCACCCGGCCCATGCGGTTGATGTCAGACCAGAAGTCCAGATAATCCTCGTTGAACCCAACGCCCGAGGACATGGTCAGCACATCATGGATGCTGGCCCCGTCATAGGCCGATCCGACCAAGGCGGGGGCGTATCTGGTCACCGGATCGTCCAGACTGGCGATCTTGCCCTCCGCCAGCACCACACCGAACAGGGCCGAGAGAAAGCTTTTCGCGACCGACCAAGAAATCCGCAAATCCTCTGGCCCGGTGCCAAGGTAATAGCTTTCATGCACCAAAGCGCCGTCCTTCAGCACCACCAATGCCGTGACATTGCGCGCTGCGACCCAATCCGCCACCTCAGGCGGCAAGGCAGCCTCCGGCCCATTGGGCAAAGGGCTGACCGGCCCATCCCCGCGCGACAGGGGGCGGGTCAGGAACAGGCGGTCCATCTGGCTGAAGTTCTGGACGATCTTGTCCGGCGCAAACAGGCTGTTGACCGCCATCAGGCGCGTAACCTCTTCGCGTTTCCACAGACCCAGCGCCGCAACGACCAGCGCCACGCCCCCCAACACCTTGACCCATCGCCGCATTGCCGTCCCCCCACGCGTTCCGGCAATTCTCATCCCGACACCGCAGCAAGCCAAGCCTGCCGTTACGTCACCCGGCTTCGCCAT
>NKIT01000071.1:5367-19587 GCA_002256185.1 Rhodobacteraceae bacterium PARR1
TCGCCATTGCTCAAGTATCCCACGGGGGTGCAGGGGTGTGCCACCCACTTCTGGCGGTAGAGGCTGACTCCACGCTCGCCCAATCCGGCGGCACGATAACCAGGGCTTGCCATGACCTTGACCGACCTTGCCCTCAGCCAGTTCATGGACCCGTTCCGCATCGCACTGTTGATCGGGCCGGTGGTCACCATGCAGCGCACCGTGGCCATCACCGGGCGGGTGATCCCGCTGCTGGCGGGATTTGCCTGTGTCGCGGTGATCATCCCATCGACGATCACGCAGGGATTGGCGGCGGATTACGTGACGCAAATCGGAGTGGGGGTCGATACCCATGCGGTGATCCTTGGCGTGAAGGCGCTGGTCGACCGCCGCACCGCTGGCTGAGCGTCAGGCCGCGCCGCCCAGAACGCAGTGATCTTCTGTGCGCAGGAATTGCTATTCGAGGGGTGTTGAGATGAAGCCGTCTGGACCTGCACCGGTTTTGTTCCGGTCTTTTGAGAGCGATACTCGCCATCAAGGGTCGCACCATGCGTCCGACGGATATGGCAGCGATACACAGCGACGAGTTCAAGCGGGATGCGGTTCGCATAGCGCTGACCAGTGGCCTGACACGGCGTCAGGTTGCGTCGGATTTGGGGGTCGGGCTTTCGACGCTCGAAGTGGGTTCGGGCGGTTTCTGAGGAGGCCAAGGTGCCCGCGCAGGATGCCGACCTTCTGCGCGAGACCGAACGGCTGCGCAAAGAGAACCGCATCTTGAGCGTTTGAGCCGGAGTAGAAAACAGTCTGGGGGACTGTTTTCCCGGCGATTGAGTATATTGCCGAGTATAGCGGCGTGCTGACCCGCAGCCATCTTTGCCGCGTGATGGGCGTTTCGGAACATGGGCTGCATGCCTGGAAGCACCGGCCGCCGTCGCATCGCCAGCGGCGTGACATGGTGCACTTGGCCCATATCCGCGACCCGCACCGGTTAAGCCTGGGCAGCTACGGCCGACCACGGATGACCGAGGAGTTGAACGAGTTGGGCATCCGCGTCGGCCAGCGCCGTGTCGGGCGACTTATGCGCCAGAATGGCATTCAGATCATTCGCAGCCGAAAGTTCAGGCGCACGACCGACAGCGATCACGCCTTCAAAATCGCGCCGAATCTTTTGCAGCAGGACTTCACGGCGAGCGGGCCGAACCAGAAGTGGGCAGGTGACATCACCGTCGCCATTGTCGCTCGGACCAATGGCGCAACAATGGCAACTCTGGACACGAGAGGGGTGGGCTTATCTGTCTGTAATCATTGATCTGTTTTCACGACGGGTCGTGGGCTGGGCCATCAGCAATCGCATGAAGCAGGATCTGGCCTTGCGAGCGCTGAACATGGCCATCGCGTTCCGAAGGCCGCCACCAGGCTGCATTCATCACACGGACCGCGGGTCGCAATACTGTGCCCACGACTATCAGACGATGCTGCGCCAGCACGGGTTCAAGGTGTCGATGAGCGGTAAGGGCAATTGCTACGACAACTCAGCCGTCGAAAGCTTCTTGAAATCCCTGAAAGCTGAACTCGTCTGGCGCCGCAACTGGCAAACCCGTCGCGAGGTCGGGATCGCCCTCTTCAAATACATCAACGGCTTCTACAACCCGCGACGCAAACACTCAGCCCTCGGCTGGAAATCCCCCGTGGCCTTCGAACAGACGGCCGCCCAACATGAGCACCCGACCGGAACGAAACCGGTGCAGGTCCATTCTTGCACAGGCACCGATTCGTCATGATCCGGGTGGGTGTCAGACCTCAGACAGATTACTGACGAAACGCAGCGCGGGTTCAGCCAACCCCTGTGCCGAAAGACTGCGACGCACCCCCGGCTTTGCGCCAAGGATCACCAGTTCCGCCCCGCGCCGCGCCAGTTTGCGCTGCAACAGTTGGAACGACCGCGCACCCGATGAGTCGATAATCGGCACGTCTGACAGATCGAGGATGAACAGGCGCGGACGGTCGGCAATGCGGTCCAGCACCGATCCAAGCCGCGCCGCCGCACCAAAGAACCATGGTCCTGAGAGTCGACAGATGACGCGGTCGCCCGATTGTTCGGTGACGGGTTCTTCGTCTGCCACTTCGGCTGCGCCGGACATGCGGGCGATGAAAAGCAGACCGCCAAGGGCAAAGCCGGCGATGATGCCTTCGGTCAGGTCGCGGAACACCACAAGGCCAAAGGTCACCAAAAGCACCAGCGCATCGCCGCGAGACGACCGGATCAGATGCCACGCCTCTTCTTTTTCGGCCATGTTCCACGCTACGACGGCCAGCACGCCCGCCAAAGCGGCCAGCGGGATATAGGCTGCCAAGGGGGCTGCGATGGCCATGAAGGCCAGCAGGAACAGCGCATGCAGCATCCCCGACACCGGCCCGCGCGATCCGGCGCGCACGTTGGTCGCAGTGCGCGCGATGGTGCCGGTCACGCAGAACCCGCCAAACAGCGCAGCCCCCATGTTGGCGATGCCTTGGGCGATCAGTTCCGCATTCGGGCGATGCTGACGCCCGGACATGCCGTCAGCCACCACCGCCGACAGCAGCGATTCAATCGCGCCCAACAGGGCAAAGGACAACGCCCAAGGCAGCGCCTGCGTCAGCATCGCCATCGACAGATCAGGCAGTTCGGGTGCGGGCAGGACGCGGGGCAACTCTCCGAACTTGGTGCCGATGGTCTGCACGGGCAGGCCCAGCAGTGCGGCCCCGATGGCCGCCAAGGCGACCGCGATCAGCATCCCCGGCCAATGCGGGCGATAGCGCTTGGTCAGTTGGATCACAACCACCACGCCAAGGGCGATGCCAAGGGCAGCGGGCGTTACCGTTCCCCGTGCCGCCCAAAGGGTTTCGATCTTGGCCAAAATCTCAGCCGGTTCTGTGCCGGGCAGGGTCAGGCCGAAAAGCTCTTTGATCTGGCTGGCAAAGATGATGACGGCGATGCCTGCGGTAAAGCCCACGGTTACCGGATAGGGGATGAAACGGATATAGGTGCCCAGCCGCAGCCCCCCGGCCACCAGCAGCAGCAGCCCCGACAGGAAGGTGGCGGCGATCAGACCCGGCAGACCAATCGCCATGACGCAGGCGGCGACAAGCACGATGAAGGCCCCGGCAGGCCCGCCAATCTGGAACCGCGACCCGCCAAGCGCAGACACCAGAAAACCCCCGACGATGGCGGTGTATAATCCGCGCTCTGGCCCCACCCCGCTGGCGATGGCGATGGCCATCGACAATGGCAGCGCCACGATAGCGACAGTCAGCCCGGCCAAGGCATCGGCGCGCAAGTCCTTGAGCCCGTAACCTTCGCGCAGGACGGTCCAAAGCTTGGGCAGATATTCGGGTGCGGCGGGTTGCGGGGTTGTTTGCGGCGTGGTCATGGCGGTATTCCTGAACCTTGCCTTGCCAACAGACGCCCGTCTTTCGCCGCTGTCAACAAACGGACCCGCGCCATGACGACACGCCCCGATCCTGTCCGCGATGCCGACCCTGAGGCGCTGGCGCTCGCCCGCAGCCTGCTGGCCGGCGCGACCTATGCCGCCCTTGCCGTGACCGATCCTGCCGATGGATTGCCGGGGATCAGCCGCATCGCCTTTGGCCTTGGGCCAGAGGGGATGCCGATGACGCTGATCTCATCGCTGTCGACCCATCACGGCGCGTTGCGGGCAGACCCCGCCTGCGCCCTGATGGTCGGGGAACCGGGGGAAAAGGGTGATCCGTTGACCCATCCCCGGCTGATGGTCAAAGCGCGGGCTGTGTTTGTGGCGCAGGACGCGCCAGAGCGCGCGGCGTTGCGCGACCATTGGCTGAAGGCGCATCCCAAGGCGAAACTCTATGTCGATTTCGGCGACTTCGGCTTTGTCCGCTTTGCGCCCGTGTCGATCCTGTTGAACGGTGGGTTCGGCAAAGCGTTCCGGATCGACCCATCCGCGCTGTGAGAAAGGCGGCCCGGGGGCCGCCTTTCCGAATTGCCGCTCAGATCGGATTGTCGCAGCGGATCGTCGCATTGACCCGCCCTCGCACCGCCGTCGGCCAGCGCAGATTGACAAAGGTGCGCGTCGGCCCCTGTTCCACCTGCGCCCATGGCATGGCGTATTGCGCCACGTTGGCCGTATTGTTGATCGCATTCTCTGGCACAACGGCGGTGACGTTGCGCGCCCAAGACCCGAATGGCATGAACCCGGCAGTATCCACCACCCAGACATCCGCCGCCGTGCCCTGATTGTGTTCGATCACCAAGGGGTTGACCGTCGCCTGCGTTACCCCGTGATAGGTGTTGCCCTCGAAGGTGACATTTCGGAAGCGCCCGAAGTCCAGCGTGGCAAAGGTGGCGTCTATGCCATCCACCCGGTCAACAGCCCCGCCGACCGTGCGGAAGGCGTTGTTGGCGATGCTGACACCGTTCAGGAAATGCCCCGGTCCACGCGGCGTGATCACCAGCCAGCGGAAAGATGTCCCCACCCCTGTCGCCATGAAGATGTTGTTGCCGATGGTCAGCCCGCTGAAGCTGAAGCCAGAGTCAAAGGCCGGGCTGGCGTCATGCTCATTCGACCATTCGATGAAGCAATTGTCGATGTAGTTCCCGGTAACCAAGGACCGCGCATGGGTTGAGGTAAAGACAATCCCCGCCCGACGCGGCCCAACCTCTTGGTCATCGCCCTGAAAGAAGTGGTTGCCGATGAACATATGCCCGGTGCCCGCCATGATCGCGAAATGGGCAAAGCGCACCACGCGGTTGTCACGGATCTTGGTGTCATTGGTATTCACGTTCAGCGCGATGGTGGTGCGGTTCTGTGCGGGAACGGGTTGCTCGTTCGACCAGAACTGGCAACGATCCACGAACATCCCCGCGCAACCCGTGCCGATCGAAGTGACGCCCCGATCCCGGGGCCGGTTGAACACGCAGTTTTCAAGCTGAAAGATCAGCCCGCCGCGCGCCAGCATCACGCCGCTTGCGGTGCCGTTGCAGCCGAACTCGATCCCTTCCACCTCAAACCGGGCAAGGTTGTCAAAGCCGGAAAAGTCCAAGAGATAGCGGTAGCGGTCAAAGGCAAAGGTCCGCGTCCCCGCCGCGCCGAACAGGGGCGATGACAGGTCCAACGTCCCCGCACCGATGTTGCGGGCGGTGACGTAAACCTCACGCCCGACGCCGCTGCCCGATACGCGCGACCCGACGGCGATGTTGGCGACGTTGGAGACCCCGGTCAGTCGGTTCGGGTTGTTTGTGGCGTAGGTGGCGACAGAGATGACGCTGGTCGTGTCCCATGCCGGACCACCGACCGCGTTCAACTGCCCGTTGGTCACCATTCGCCGGTTGGTAAAGGTGGTCAGCCCCGCCAGTGCCGCCACATCGACAGGTCCGGTCAGATCGACCCGACGCCCCTTCAGGTCCAGCACCACATGATCGGAAAAGTAGAACAGGGCCTGCAACGCCTTGCGAAAGCCCGCCGATTCCGATCCGAAAGCGTCGATATAAGTATCGAGATCATAGTTGCGGGTGCAGATCAGGCGCAGGCTTTCGGCCATGATCAGCGTGCCCTCGAACCTGACGCGCGCGTTCAGCGTCAGATGGTTCGTGACCACGTAATCGCCGTCTGACACGATCAGCTCCCGTCCGCTGGCCACAGCCGCAGCATCGGCGGCAAGAAAGGCCGCCGTGTCATCCGTCGACCCATCGCCGCGCGCGCCGTAATCGCGGATGTCCACCCAGTCCATCATGTCGCGGTGAAACACCTCGGTCACATCCTCGACCACGATGTCGTCGATGCGGACCACCCCGCCATTGGCACCCAGAAGGTCAAGACCCAGATGGCAATAGGCCGGGGTGGTGCCCCAGACCATATTGACCCCGCCGCGATTGCCCGAGCCGATGATCGCGGTCACGGTAAAGACCGTGCCATAGCCGGTCAGTTGCACCACCGGCCCGGTCTGGGCGACCGTGGCGACGTTGCTGCCATTGGTCAGCGCCGCGTATCCCGCGATACGGACCGATGGAAGCGCACCCGACACCGCCTTCACTCGCGCGGTCACGCGCAGATACATCCCCGGCAGATAGGGGATTTGCTGAAAGCAGCGCAGTTTCTGCACCGACAATGCCTTTTGCACCTCAAGACAGCCCGCGAAATCCTGATCGGCCGCGACAAAGGCCGCGTTGGGCTGGCCTGCATAACTGCCCTGACCGGGCAAGCCATCCTCACGCGACCACAGGTTCAAGCCTGCCGCAAAGGGCGGCGGCATCAGCACCAGCCCGTCGGTAATCGCTTTGTTCATCCCTCACCTCGCCAGCAAAGCCGCAGGCGATGTGCCCGCGCCAGATGGCTAGGGTGGGTATCAAGACAGGGTTAACGCGCCCTGCGACCAGCGTACGCCGATCACGCGCCCAAGCCGCCCGAAGGCACCAGCGTCACCCCGTTGATCTGCCAGCCGTCCGGAGTTTCGACCATCTGGTAATCCAGCACATGACCGCGCCCCTGCGCATCGGTGATCAGCACACGCTGAACCGTCGCGCCAGAGACTTGGCGCTGTTCCAGCATCTGCACCTCGGCGGGCCGGTGGACCATCGGATAGCCATTCCGGACCATCATGCCGAAATTGTCCGCCGTGCCGAAGATGCCCTTGATGACGGGCGAGGCAAAGCTGAAGGCCCGGTTGAAATCGTCGGCCTTGAACGCCTCGATCTGGTTCAGGATGGTGGACTGCAGCGGATTATCCTGCGCTTGAGCAGGCAAAGCGGCGAGAGCGAGCAGGAAAGCAAAAGCAGGTCCGCGCATGGCAGGTTCCTTTCGCGGTGATGTCCCCGGAAAAGAGTGTAGGGCCAGCCAGATGGAAGTCCAGCCTGGCATGGCTTGACGTGACAGAAGCGGGGGGTTTCACACCCCCCGCACCCCCCGTGGGGTATTTATCCCAAGATGAAGAGCAAAGCGGGGCGGGATCAGCCGACCAACGCGCCGGCCAGACCCTTGTCGATCAGCGCAATCGTTTCGGCCACGCCATAAAGGGCTACGAAACCGCCAAAGCGCGGGCCGTCCGATGCACCCAAGAGCACCTCATACAGCGCCTTGAACCAATCCCGCAGCGGCTCGAACCCGTGATCCTTGCCCACCGCAAAGACCATGGATTGCAGGGCGTCGGCATCAAGCCCGCCATCCCACGCCGCCAAACGAGCGCGCAGATCTTCCATCGCGGCGCGTTCCTGATCGTTGGGCAGGCGGAACACCCGGTTCGGGGCGATCTTGTCGGCAAAGTAGCGCACGGCAAAGCCCGCCGCCGCGTCCAGATCGGGGTGCGTCTCGGGCGAGGCTTCGGGCGCATAGGCGCGGATGTAACCCCACAGACCCTTGGCATCCTTCGCCCCGGCAACGCTTGCCAGATTGAGCAGCATCGAGAACGGCACCACCATCTTTGACTCGGGGGGGTTGCCGGAATGGATGTGCCAGACCGGATTGTTCACTTGTCCGTCCACATCTTGCGTCGGATAGGCGCGGAGTTGCTGGTGATATTCGTCCACCGCGCGCGGGATCACGTCGAAGTGCATCCGCTTGGCGGTCTTGGGCTTTTGATACATGAAGTAGGACAGCGACTCCGTCGCGGCATAGGACAGCCATTCGTCGATGGTCAGGCCATTGCCCTTGGATTTGGAAATCTTCTGACCCTGATCATCAAGGAACAGCTCATAGGTCATGTGGTTAGGCTTGCGCCCGCCCAAGACCTCACAAATCCCGTCATAGATCGGGGTGTTGGTGGAGTGGTCCTTGCCATACATCTCAAAGTCCACATCCAGCGCCGCCCAGCGGGCACCGAAATCGGGCTTCCATTGCAGCTTCACGTTGCCGCCGGTGACCGGCAGGGTCCATTCGCGGCCATCTTCATCGTCAAAGGTGATGGTGCCATCCTTGGCGTTCACCTCTTTCATCGGGACATAGAGCACTCGGCCGGTTTCCGGATGGATCGGCAGAAAGGCGGAATAGGTCTTTTGCCGTTCATCCCGCAGCGATGCCAGCATGATCGCCATGATCGCGTCATAGCGTTCTGCCGCCATCCGCAGCGTGTCGTCAAAGCGGCCCGATTTGTAGAATTCCGTGGCCGAGATGAACTCATACTCGAACCCGAACGTGTCGAGAAAGCGCCGCAGCATGGCGTTGTTGTGATGGCCAAAGCTTTCAAACTCGCCATAGGGGTCAGGGACCGAGGTCAGCGGCTTTTGCATATGCTGGCGCAGCATATCCTGCTGCGGCACGTTTTCGGGCACCTTGCGCATGCCGTCCACATCGTCGGAAAAACAGTTCAGACGGGGCGGGAGGTCGCTGATGATCTCGAACGCGCGGCGGATCATCGTGGTGCGCGCCACCTCGCCGAAGGTGCCGATATGGGGCAGGCCCGACGGACCGTAACCCGTCTCGAACAGCACATGTCCCTTTGCCGGTGCCTTCTTTTCAAAGCGTTTGAGGATCGCCCGCGCCTCTTCAAAGGGCCATGCTTTTGATTTCATCGCGGCGTCACGCAGGGCAGACATCGGCAATCCTCAAGGAAACGTGCGGAAACCCCATGTCACCGCAGCCCCCGTCCTCTATTGCCGCCCCCGCCCCGCGTCAATAATCATGGGACGAAACAGAAAGGTAAGCACCATGTCCGACTCTCCCCCGTCAATGTCCCCGCAGGATGCGCTGGTCGCCGTGATGATCGCGGTCTCAGCCTCGGACGAACAGTTGCGGACGGCGGAACTGGTGGCCATCCAGCGCATCGTCAACCATGCGCCGATCTTTGCCGGCTATGACAGCGACCGCATCCGCCAGATCAGCCAGACCGTCTTTGACCTGTTCGAAGAGGAAGACGGGCTGGACGCCCTGTTCGGCCTGATCCGCGACGCCCTGCCGGAAAGGTTGAACGAAACCGCCTATGCGCTGGCCTGCGATGTGGTGGCCGCCGATGGCAAATTGCCGGACATGGAACTGCGTATGCTGGAAGAGGTGCGCGAGGAATTGGCCGTGGACCGCCTGCACGCCGCCGCCATCGAATGGGGCGCAAGGGTCAGGCACCTGCGCGCCTGACCGCTATTCGACATGGCCCGTCGCCTGTTCGGGAACCTGCGGATAGTCGATCTCGATTTCGATCCGACGGTTCTTGGCGCGGCCTTCTTCGGTGGTGTTGTCGGCGATGGGAAGCATCTCGCCTTTTGACACGGCGTCGATCCGGGCGGGATCAACCCTGCCACTGTCCACAAGTTCGCGCACCACTGTCGCCGCCCGCGCCGCGCCAAGGCCAAGGTTGTCGACATAGGGCGAACCTTCTGCCACAGCCACGTTGTCAGTGTGGCCTGTGACAGTGACTTGGGCATCCATGGACAGGGCACTGTCTGCGATCCGCGCCATCAGGTCGCGTGCCTGTTCTGTCAATTCGGTCGAGCCGGATTCGAAGCCGCCACCTTCTCCGATGGTGACGTGGATTTGCCCGTCACGCCGTTCGACAGTCACGAGGCCTTCGGCGATTTCCTGTTCCAAGGCCACTGACAGCTTTGCCTTCGCAAAGCCGGGGCTGCGGCCGGGGCCGGATTGACTGCCGCCTTCGCCGCCTTGGCCAACCTCGCCTTCGGCGCGTTGGGTGTCGCCGGTGGCGGGGTCTGTGCCTGTGGCCGCGTCGATGGGGGCCGCACCGCCCGAGGCATCGGCCTCTGGCGCAGGTTCTGGCACGGTGCCTGCCGCCTTGGCCAAAGCCTCGGCCAGCGCTTTGGCGTCGGGCTGGCCTTCGCCTTTGGGCAGGCGCAGGGTGACGCTGCTGTCTCCCTGCTCGATCTTGACCTCACCCGATGTCAGCGCCTGCAACAGCGCCTGCGCTGCCGCCTGTCCCTGGGCTTCGGCCTGTTGTTCGGCGTCAGTCTTGGCCTCACCGCGGCGGTCATCGACGGGCGGGGCGGTCTCTCCTTCGGGTGCGGTCGACTCGGCCGCGGGGTCTTTGGTGTGCCCTGCCCCGCCGTTGAAATCCAACTCGATCACCTGCCCGTTTTCAGGATGTGGCATGATTGGCGCGATCATCGACGACCCAAAGGTTTCCCGCATTGACCCAGCCATCTTTTCGAAAGACGGCTCGTCGAATTTGGCAAAGCCAAGGATCAGCACGAAAAACGCCATAAGGTTGGTCGCGATGTCGGCAAAGGTCGCCAGCCAGGCCGGTGCACCGACGGGCGGGCATTTCGGGCATTCGTCATCATCGTCGTCATCGACAACTGCCGGGGCCGCGCCCTTGAGCGGCAGTTGCTTCACATTGCTGGCCATGTCAGGCCGCCATCAGCTTTTCCTGCGCCTTTGGCGGCAGGATCGAGATCATGTTTTCCTGCACGTTGCGCGGGCTGTCACCGCGCGCAATTCCGCGCAGCCCTTCGATCACCATTTGGCGATATTCAACCTCATCGCCCGTCAGGCCCTCTAGCTTGACCAGAATCGGACCGAAAATGACATTCGCCACCAAAGCACCGTAAAGCGTGGTCAACAGCGCCACCGCCATGGACGGGCCGATGGATTTCGGGTCCGACATATTGCCCAGCATCAGCACCAGACCAATCAAGGTACCGACCATGCCCATGGCCGGGCCGTAGTCGACCCATGCCTTGACCGCGCCTTGGTTGGCCTCGTGCCGGGACTTCATCGCCTTGATTTCCAGTTTCAATTGCTTGACCAACTTCGCCTCATCAGCGCCGTCGACCAGCATTTGCAGGCCCTTTTCGCAGAACTTGTCCGGCACTGCCTGACCTTCAAGTGCCATCATGCCGTCCTTGCGCGCGATGGTGGACAATTCGACCATCCGCGCGATCAATTCCTCTACTGACGGGACCGAGGATTTGAACGCCTTACCCATTGCTTTGAAATGGCTTAGGAAAACATCCATAGGCTTTGTCAGCATAACCACAAACACAGTGCCGCCGAAAACGATCACAAGCGAAGCGTAATCGACGAACGGGGCAACGCCGCCGGCATAGACCATCGAGCCGATGATCATGACGACGGCACCGATGATGCCGATAAGCGATGCGATATCCATGTTTGCTTTGTTCCTGCCACGCCACGCGGTCTAGAACGCCGGAAACACGGCCGCTGTTAGAGTGCCGCCGTCAGATCAAGCGTAAAGCCCGGCCCATCGCGCCAAAAGGTCACGCTGCAATCCACGGGCGCGGCGCAGCCATGCCTTGCCGCCGGGCGGGCTTTCGCGTTCGGCCATGCTCAAGCCGTCGCGGCGTTTGGTGTCGGCAGACAGGATGGCAAAGACCAACTCGCGCCCCGAGGCTGGCTGGATATACCCCACAAGGCTTGAGGCAAAGTTCAGCGTCCCGGTCTTTCCGATCACCCTTGTCGCGCCGCCCAAACCCTCTTCGCCCTCTTCCGCAGTGCCAAGATCGCGCAATACCGCTTTGAACGTCTGCGCCATGGGCGTGGCCTGTGCTGCGACCAAGGCGCGGGCAAATTCCAAAGCGCTGATGCGCGACGAAGCGCCAAGCCCGGAATGGTCAACAAACTTGCCGCGTGCGCCCAAGCGGTCCGCCGCCCAATCGGTCATCGTCGCACCGGACGCCGCCAACCGCCCCGCACCGGATGAGGACAGCCCCATCACCTCAGCCGTCAGGTTGGTGGAATGACGCAGCATCCCGCGCAGGATGTCTGGCAAAGCGTCCGATCCGAATTGCGCCAGCACCTGCCCCGACGGACGTTGGCCCACCAGCGCAGGCGCGGGCAGGTCGATCCCCTGCGCGCGTGCCAGCACATGGAACACCTCTGCCGTGTAGCGCCCCGGATGGCGGACAGGCAGCCAACGGCTGCCGCCCTTGCCCAAAGCGGCGGCGGCGACGGTCCATTCTTCGGCCTCTTGGCCATTACGATAGGTGAAAAGCGGGGTTTCGCGGTCCGCCACGGACACACGCGCCATGCTGACGGGTGGCACAAACCGTTCACCCCGCGCATCCACCGAGGTGCCCCAGCCGCCCTTTTGACGCTTCCATTCAAAGTAGACGCGGTTGAAATTCAGGTTCAGCCCGGAAATGGCGGGGTTATAGCCAACGTAATCGGGCTGGTCGGTGCTGATCTCATCAATCTCTGGCAAGGCGCCGTCCCAGACCAGATAGCGCCCGGTGCACCCCCGCACCCCCGCCCCTTTCAGTGCGGCAGCCAGATCGCCCAGATCGTCGGTGTCAAGCAAGGGATCGCCCGATCCCGCAAGCACCAGATCGCCCTGCACGATGCCACCCGCAACTGGCCCCGTCGCCAGAACCTGCGTCACAAAGCGATGCGCCGGGCCGAGGCGCTCCAGCGCGTAAAGTGTCGTGATGGTCTTGGCCGTGCTTGCGGGTGGCAAGGCAGCATCGGGTTCAACCGCCTCAAGCACCTGACCGCTGCGCGCATCTGCGACTACAAGCCCGGTTTTCCCGCCAAGATTGGCCGCCGCCACCAGCGCCGCCGCGTCCGGCCCCGCCGCAGTTTGCCGCGCGGCTGCACTTCCCGGGCGCGGCTTAGGACGCGTTTCTGCCCAAACCGGAGACGCAACACCGGCCAAAAGCCCGCCCAAGACGCCACGCCGTGAAATCATCACTCACCCCCGTTATCCTGCGGCAGAGGTTACGTGCGAGGCCATCCCTTTATCAAGCGCGCCGAAGCAGAGCGATCAGCCCCGCCACTCCCCCCGCGCCCGGATCGCGCTGGAGGAACTGCCATCCATCGGCAAATTGACGAAACACCACGCCGGGGCAGCGCGGTTTCGCAACACCTCGCCCCGGTCAACGCCATGTTCGCCGAAAATGCGCGCGGCACGGCTGGTACGGGCGGCCACGCCCCAGCCCGGACGCGCGAGCACCCCCACCGGCACCATGCGCAAGATATCCTGCCAATGGTTCCAGCGGTCCAGTTGCACCAGATTGTCCGCCCCCATCAGCCAGACAAAGCGCACGCCGGGATAGATTGACTTCAGCCGCTGGATGGTCTGGGCGGTAAAGCGCGTGCCCAAGCGGCTTTCCAAATCGGTCACCGTCACGCGCGGATCGTGCATCACCGCCCGCGCCCGCGCCATGCGGTCTGCCAACGGCGCAGGACCGCGTGCCTTCAGCGGATTGCCCGGACTGACCAGCCACCACACCCGGTCCAGCCCCATCCGTTTGAGCGCCTCACGCGTGATATGCACATGGCCGCTGTGAGCCGGATCAAACGATCCGCCCAAAAGCCCGATCACCATGCCCCGGCGCGCCGGAGGAAAGCCTGCCCGCACGCCAAACCCTCCCTCGCGCAGATACGGGCCGAAGGGGAAGCACCCCAAGTTGCCCTTGTCCAGCATTATCGCTACATGTGCGCCCAATCATCGGATTCAGGAGCGGCGGAATGGCCTCGTATCAATACGTCTATCACATGGACGGTGTGTCCAAGACCTATCCGGGTGGCAAGAAGGTGTTTGAAAACATTCACCTGAACTTCCTTCCCGGCGTCAAGATCGGCGTCGTCGGCGTCAACGGCGCGGGGAAATCCACCCTGCTGCGCGTGATGGCGGGCTGGGACAAGGATTTTCAGGGCGAAGCATGGGCCGCCAAGGGGGCCAAGGTCGGTTACCTGCCGCAGGAACCCAAGCTGGAAGAATCCCTGACGGTGCGTGAAAACGTCAAGCTGGGCGTTGCGGAAAAGCAGGCCAAACTGGATCGTTACAACGAACTGGCGATGAACTATTCCGACGAGACGGCAGATGAAATGGCCGCCCTGCAGGACGTGATCGACGCCGAAAACCTGTGGGAACTGGACAACCAGATCGACATCGCGATGGAAGCCCTGCGCTGCCCGGCCGATGACGCCAATGTGGCCACGCTGTCAGGCGGCGAACGCCGCCGCGTCGCGCTGTGCAAACTGCTGCTTGAAGCGCCCGACATGCTGCTGCTGGACGAACCGACCAACCACCTTGACGCAGAAACCATCGCTTGGCTGCAAAAACACCTGATCGAATACAAGGGCACGATCCTGACGGTCACCCACGACCGTTATTTCCTTGACGATATCACCACCTGGATTCTGGAACTGGAACGCGGTCGCGGTCTGCCGCATGAGGGCAACTATTCCTCGTGGCTGGATGCCAAGGCCAAGCGCCTTGCGCAGGAAGCCCGCGAAGACAAGGCCAAGCAGAAGGTTCTGGAAAAGGAACTGGAATGGATTCGCGCCGGGGCCAAGGCCCGTCAGGCCAAATCCAAGGCCCGTATTT
>NKIT01000072.1 GCA_002256185.1 Rhodobacteraceae bacterium PARR1
CGCCTTGGCGATCTCGATCAGTTGCTGCTTGCCGACGCCCAGCTTGCCGACCTGCGTCGTCGGCACCTCATCTAGCCCGACTTTCTTCAGCAAGTCCCCCGTCATCTGGAACGCCTGCGCCCAGTTGATCACGCCGTTCCTGGCAACCTCGTGCCCCAGAAACAGGTTTTCCGCGATGGACAGCAGCGGCACCAAGGCAAGCTCTTGGTGGATGATGATGATTCCCTTTGCCTCAGAGTCGCGGATGCCACGGTTTTCCAGCAAAGCACCGTCGTAGAAAATCTCGCCCTCATAGCTGCCATGGGGATAGACCCCCGACAGAACCTTCATCAGCGTGGATTTGCCCGCGCCATTCTCGCCACAAATGGCATGGATTTCGCCCTGTTCGACGGTCAGGTTGACTTGGTCAAGCGCGCGGACACCGGGGAAGACCTTATCGATCCCCCGCATTTCAAGAAGCGTAGGCATTGGTTCCCCCGAACCCGAAACGGCCCGCCCCCGACAATACGGGGACGGGCCAAAGCGACGTGCGCTTACTTCAGTTGGTCTGCGGTGTAGTAGCCCGAACCCACAAGGATTTCCTCGTAGTTCGTGGCATCGACCGACACCGGCTCCAGCAGGTAGGACGGGACGACCTTGACGCCGTTGTCATAGGTCGAGGTGTCATTGATCTCAGGCTCGCCGCCCGACAGGATCGCATCCACCATCTTGACGGTCACACCGGCCAGCGTGCGGGTGTCCTTGAAGACGGTCGAATACTGCTCGCCCGCGATCATCGACTTGACCGAAGGAACTTCGGCGTCCTGACCGGTCACGATCGGCATCGGCAGATCGCCCGAGCCATAGCCAACGCCCTTGACCGACGACAGGATGCCGATGGACAGCCCGTCATAGGGGGACAGCGCGCCGTGCAACTGCTTGTCGCCGTAGTTGGCGGACAGCAGGTTGTCCATACGGGCCTGTGCGACCGCACCGTCCCAACGCAGGGTGCCGACAACGTCCATGCCCATCTGGCCCGACCCGATGACGATCTCGCCCGAGTCGATCATCGGCTGCAGGATCGACATCGCGCCGTTGTAGAAGAAGAAGGCGTTGTTGTCGTCCGGGCTGCCGCCGAACAGTTCGACGTTCCACGGCTTGGCATCCGGGAAGCGCTCTTTCAGGCCCTTGACCAGCGATTCCGCCTGCTGCACGCCGACCTTGAAGTTGTCAAAGGTGGCGTAATAGTCGACGTTGCCGCTGTCACGGATCAGGCGGTCATAGGCGATGACCTTGATGCCCGAAGCCGCAGCATTTTCCAGCGCGTTCGACAGCGTGGTGCCGTCGATGGCTGCGATGACCAGAACGTTGACACCCTTGGTGATCATGTTCTCGATCTGGGCCAACTGGTTCGGAATGTCATCTTCGGCATATTGCAGGTCGGTGTCATAGCCTGCGGCCTTGAACTGCTCGACCATCGAGTTGCCGTCCGAAATCCAGCGCGCCGAGGATTGGGTCGGCATCGCGATGCCGATGGTGCCCTTGGACTGGGCGAAAGCCGGCATGCCGACAAGGGAAAGCGCGGTCGTAGCGGATGCGAGCGCCAAAAGCGCACGTCTGGAAATATGCATCAGTGTTCCTCCCAATGCCGCGCCGGGTGCGCGGCCAAAGCCGGTCAAATCGCCGGGTTTCCCCCGGTGAAGCCGTGCGCGGACGTTGCAATCTTATGGCATATCCGTCAAAGAATGTTTCAACATAAATATATGGCGGTTTTGGTATGATTGGCCCGACCGATTTCCTGCGCAAAGGGCTGAAGCTCAGCCATCTGCGCCTGATGGCCGGGCTGGCGGAAACCGGGCAGATCGGCTTGACCGCGGCGCAAATGGGAATCGCCCAGCCCGCCGCCTCGCGGCTCTTGGCCGAGGTGGAGCGGATCTCCGGTCAGCCCTTGCACCTGCGCACGGGGCGCGGCATCACGCTGACCCCGATGGGTCAGGCACTGGCGCAACGCGCGGCGCGTGTGGTCAATGAAATCCGCGACGCCGCGCGCGAGATCACGGAAATCGGCGCAGGCAGCACCGGGCATATCCGCATCGGTGCCGTGACCGGCCCGGCGCTGGAACGCGTGCTGCCCGCCCTGCGCACCGCCCGCCTTGCCCTGCCCGGCATCACGGCCGAGGTGGTGGTCGCCACATCCGACATCCTTGGCCAGCAACTGGTGCAGGGTCGGCTCGACTTCGCCATCGGCCGGATGCCTGCGGGCATGGAAGAGCAACTCACCCTCTCGGCCCCCATCGACAGCGAACCCGTGCGCCTTATGGTCCGGCGCGGCCATCGTCTGGCGCGGATGGCGGACCTGACGGTGCAAGACCTGCTGGACTTCGACTGGGTGATGCCCGGGCCAGAGGCGATCCTGACCCGCTCTGTCCTTGCGCGCCTGGCGGCCCTTGGCCTGCAGTGCCGCCAGGTCCACGCCGTGCAGGATGTGGTACGCACCGATGTGCGTGTGCACGCCGCCTGCTGACACTGGCGATGGTGCAGCAATCCAATGCCATCGCCCCCTTGGCCCGCGCGGTCTGTGACCAATTCGGCACCGGCCCGGATGCGCCCTATGCCGTGCTGCCCTTGGACCTTGGCATCGTGGTCGAACCCTTTGGCCTTTTGACCCGCAGCGGCACCATCCTGACGCCCGCCGCGCAACGATTGGTCGGCATGATCACCAGCGGCACCAGTGATGCGGGGCTTGATTAGCCTTTACCTAACCCAAGGGGCGGAACAAGATGCTTTCACCCCGTCCGCCGCTGACCGAACATCGGCCACCTCCCTGCCACAGGACTCGCCATGACCGCCCATGACCCCGCTCTAGAAGCAATCCGCGAATTGCGCGCCAATGTCTCGGTCCCCTTCGAGCGTGCGCAGGCGATGCCTAAATCGGTCTATACATCGCAGGCCTTTGCCGAGGCCGAACAACGCCACGTCTTCGCGCGTGATTGGCTGTGCGCAGGTCGCGTTGATGCGCTGAAGGAACCGGGCGACTACCTGACAATGGAGATTGCGGGAGAGCCGATCCTCATCCTGCGCGACCGCGACGGGCAATTGCGCGGCCTGTCCAACGTCTGCCGCCACCGCATGTCGACCTTGCTCGAAGGGCGGGGCCGCGTCCGCGCCATCGTCTGCCCCTATCACGCCTGGACCTACAACCTCGACGGCAGCCTGCGCGGCGCGCCCGCGATGACGCTGAACGAGACATTCTGCAAAGACCAGATCCACCTGCCGAAAATCCGCGTCAGCGATTGGCACGGCTGGATCATGGTCACGCTGAACCCTGACGCACCGGATGTGCATGACCGACTGCGCGATGTGGAACGGCTGGTCGGCCATCTGGACATGTCCAGCTATTCCGAAACCTTCCGCGAAGAGTTCCGCTGGGCCACCAACTGGAAAGTGCTGGCCGAGAATTTCATGGAATCCTACCATCTGCCCGCCTGCCATGCGGGCACCATCGGCGGCACCTGTGATCTTGCGCTGATGGAATGCCCCGAAGGCACCGATGCCTTCAACTACCATTGGATCGTCAAGAACGACCTTGTCCCGCTGGCCTTGGCGCATCCCTCCAACACCCGCCTGACCGGCGATGACCGCCGCATCACATGGCTGCTGGCGATCTACCCGGCCTTGCTTATCACGCTGACGCCGGGGTATTTCTGGTACCTTGCCCTCACCCCCGATGGTCCGGGGCATGTGAAGGTGCTGTTTGGCGGCGGGATGAGTGCCGACTGGATGGCCGATCCCGATGCCACTGCCCACCTCATCGCCGTGAAAACCCTGCTGGATGAGGTGCAGGTCGAAGACAAATGCTGTACCGAACGAGTGTACCGCGGTCTGCTTGCTGCGATGTCCACCCCCGGTCCACTGTCGCATCTGGAACGCCCGAACTTCGAATTCGCGCAATACCTTGCCGGAATGATGCCAGACTGACCTCCCTTCCCCGTTGTTCAAATATCCTGCGGGGGTCCGGGGGTGCAACACCCCCGGCGTGCTCCGCCAAACCGACAGAGAAAGCAAACATGGCCCATACCCGCCACCGCAAGTTCAACACCAAAGAAACCTACCCCGAACAAAAGCTGGACAATGATCTGGCCCAAGCCGTTGTTGCCCGCGGCACAATGATCTTTCTGCGCGGCCAATGCCCGCAGGATTTGGACACTGCCAAGAACATCGACAGTCACGACCCGGTCGAACAGACCCACAAGGTGATGCAAAACATCCGCCAACTGGTCGAAGAATGCGGCGGCAAGATGGAGCATGTGACCAAACTGGTGGTCTACCTGACCGATGTCCGCCACCGCGAAGCGGTCTATCGTACCATGGGTGACTATATCCGCGGCGTGCATCCGGTCTGCACCGGCCTTGTTGTGGTGGCTTTGGCCCGCCCGGAATGGCTGGTGGAAATCGACGCGACCGCTGTGATCCCGGATTGATCATGCCCGCCGCCGGGGCACTTTGCGTCCCCCGGACCCCCTGCAGGATATTTGAAGGACAGAAAATGCGGGAGATGTCATTTTCTGTCTGGAAATATCCTCGGGGGTCCGGGGGCAGACGGCCCCCGGGGCCAGCCAAAAGGAGCCACGCCTGATGACCTTTTCCCTGCTTGCCCGCTGCCCTGAGACGGGGCGCTTTGGCATGGCAATCTCTTCGTCCTCGCCCGCCGTGGCCGCGCGCTGCGCGCATGCGCGGGCGGGTGTGGGGGTGGCGGCGACGCAGAACATCACCGATCCGACGCTGGGGCCGCGCTTGCTTGATCTGATGCAGGCGGGGGCCAGCGCCGAAGCGGCTATGGCCGAGGTGGTGGCGACAGCGCCTTATGTCGAGTATCGCCAGTTGCTTTGCGTGGACGCGCAAGGGCGGGTGGCGACACATTCGGGCAGCAAGACTTTGGGCATCTGGGCTTTGGCGCAAGGCGACGGGGTGGTTGCTGGCGGAAACCTGTTGGCCAACCAGCAGGTGCCGCAGGCGATGGTGGATGGCTTTGCCGCCGCCCCCGGCGCTTTGGGCGACCGTCTGATCGCCGCCCTGCGCGCAGGCCGTGATGCGGGGGGCGAAGCGGGGCCCGTGCATTCGGCGGGGATGTTGATGGTGGATGCCGACACATGGCCCTGCGCCGAATTGCGCGCGGACTGGACCGATCCCGATTGCCCGATCGAGGCCGTGGCGCGGGCGTGGGACGTCTATGCCCCCCAAATGGCTGCCTATCTGCAACGCGCCCGCGACCCGCGTGAGGCCCCGTCTTATGGCGTGCCCGGCGATGACGGAACCGCGTGACGGCCCTTCTGGCTGGCGTTAGCCTGTCGCCATGCCGCTGCGAGTCACCCTGCGCCAACTGGAATATCTGATTGCGGTCGCGGAATGCGGCTCTGTCGCTTTGGCGGCAGAGCGGTGCCATGTGTCCTCCCCCTCTGTTTCGGCCGCCGTGGCGCAGGTGGAAGGGGAGTTCGGTCTACAGCTGTTCATCCGCCGCCACGCGCAGGGCCTGTCTCTGACCGAAGGCGGGCGACAATTCGTCGAGTCCGCCCGTGCGGTGATCGCCGCCGCGACCCGCCTGACCGACACCGCCGCCGAATTGACCGGCGAAGTGGGGGGGCCGTTGTCCATAGGCTGTCTGCTGACCTTTGCCCAAGTCATGCTGCCGCGCCTGCGCCGGGGCTTTGCCGCGCGCTTTCCGGCGGTGGAGTTTCGCCAGAGCGAAAGCGATCAGGCGGCGCTGTTTGAAGGCTTGCGGTCAGCACGGCTGGATGCGGCGCTGTCCTATGACATGGAAATTCCCGCCGACCTGACCTTTCATCCCCTTCTGACGCTGGAACCTTATGCCCTGCTGCCGCTGGATCATCCATTGGCCGGGGGGGCGTCGGTCAGTCTGGCGGCACTGGCACCCTATCCGATGGTGCTGCTAGACCTGCCCTATAGCGCGGGGTATTTCCTGTCCTTGTTCACCGACAACGGGTTGCGTCCGCGCATTGCAGAACGCACGCGCGATATCGGGGTGATGCGCGCGATGGTGGCCAATGGGTTTGGCTATTCCATCGCCAATATCCGCTTTGGGTCAGACCGCGCGCCCGATGGCAGCCAGATGGTGCATGTGCCGCTGGAACCGCCCTTCCGGCCGATGCAGATGGGTCTGATCCTGCCCGCCGGGCCGCATCGACGCGCGGTCGCCGCCTTTCTTGACCACTGCCGCCAGACCGTGACCGCTGATCTTTTGCCCGGCCTGATCCACAATCTGCCCGTGCCCAAGGGCTGAGCCCGTCTTGACCCTGCCGCCCACGCGCATAGATGGCGGAACGACAGGAGAGATCATGACCAAAGCCGCCCTCATCGTCGCCCACGGCCAGCCATCCGATCCCGCGCCCGCCGAGGCAGAGTTGGCCGCGCTGGCCGCCAAGGTGCAGGCCTTTATGCCGGATTGGAGCGTGGCCTCGGCCACTTTGGCCGCCCCCGGCGCGCTGGCGGATCGGGTGGCAGAACTTGGCCCCGCAGGCGTGGTCTATCCGATGTTCATGTCGGGGGGATGGTTCACCCGGACACATCTGCCCGCCCGTCTGGCCGAGGCCGGGGGGGCCGCGTGGCGCGTCTTGCCGCCCTTTGGCGAGGACGCCGCCGTGCAGGCGCTGACCGTCACCCTTGCGCGTGAGGCCGCCGCCCTGCGCCCTGTGGCAGAAGTCGAGGTTCTGCTTGCGGCGCATGGGTCGTTTCGCAGCCCCGCCCCGTCCGAAGTGGCCCGCGCGATGGCAAATCGTATCCAGACCGAGACTGGCTTTGCCCGCGTGGCGTCCGGGTTCATTGACCAATCCCCCCGAATCGCCGAGGTGGCCACGGGCTTTGCCCCCGGAAGCATCGTGCTGCCCTTCTTTGCCGCGCGCGGTGGTCATGTGATCGACGATCTGCCCCAAGCGCTGGACGAAGCCGGGTTCACGGGCACGGTCTTGCAGCCGGTCGGGCTGGACTGCCGGGTGCCTGCGCTGATCGCGGCGGCGCTGCGGGCGGGGGTTTAAACCGCTTCGGCCACCATGCGATCCGTATCCTGAACCAAAATGGCGCGGGTTTCCGACCAGAGATGCTCCAGACTGGCAATGTCCAGTTCGGCCCCTGCAAGATCGCCCCGGTCAAGGCGATGTTGCAGGCTGACAAGGCATTCGCGCAGGCGCACCGTGCCAAAGGTGCCGCCCGTTCCGGCAAGTTGATGGCACTGGGCACTGATCGCAGCCTCGCGCCCCGCAATCGGGGCGGCGCGGATCAAGGCCAGCGTGTCATCCCCGTCCATGATCAAACGCTTGACCAAGCCCGCCGCCGCCATGGCACCGATCTGCTGGCGCAGGTCGCAAAGGGCGCGGCGGTCCACAACCCCGCCTTCGGCATCGACGGTTGTGCCGGCGGGCATCCGCGACACATGGGCCGGACCGCCAATCGGCTTGGTCAGGGTGGCATCGGTTCCAGCCGCGCGGAACTGCGCCAGTTCTTCAGGCAGGGCATGCGCGGTCAAGGCAAGGATGCGCGCCTTTCGCGATGCCCCTGCCGCGCGGATACGGCGCGTCGCCTCGACCCCGTCCATGCGCGGCATGGAGATGTCCATCAGGATAATGTCAAAGGCGCGCTCCGTCGCGATGGCCACACCCTCTTCGCCGTCCACTGCTTCGGTCACGTGATGGCCAGACCCTTCGAGATAGCGCCGCAACAGGAAGCGGTTGATTTCGTTATCCTCAACCACAAGCACCTTGCAGGGTGGCAGCGTCGGTGTGGACGGTGGGGGAAGGGCGGCCATCGTCTGCGCGCCCTCGTCCTCATCCGTCGCAGACGCCGTCAGGGCGGGCAGGGTCAGGTCAGGGCCGATGTTGGGCTGGGTGGCAGCAGGCAAGGGCAGGCGCAGCCAGAACAGACTTCCTTCGCCCTCTTCGCTTTCGACACCGATCTCACCGCCCATGGCTTCGACCAGACGCCGCGCGATGCCAAGGCCAAGGCCGGTGCCGCTGGTCACACGTTCATAGCGCGTGTCGAGTGTGACAAAATCCTCAAAGATCGTGTCGATCTGGTCGTCGCGGATGCCGATGCCGGTGTCGATCACCCGGATTTCCACCGCGCGCTTGCCCTGCAACGCGTCCAACGGCGGCAGGGCTTCGGTTTCGACGGTGATCAATCCGTCACGGGTGAATTTCACCGCATTTCCGACAAGGTTCAAGAGCACCTGCCGCAGACGCTGCGGATCGCCCGCCACCATCCCGACCGGCCCGTTGATCGGGGTCAACGAGAACCGCGTCCCCGTGGCTGCCGCAAGACCGGCCTGATTGGCGATGACCTCTTGGATCAATCCTTCAAGGTCAAAGGACTGTGTCGCGACCTTCATCGCGCCAGCTTCGGCGCGGCTGATGTCGAGGACGGAATTCACATGCCCCAGCAATATCTTGCCCGAGTTTTCCATCGCCTCCAGAAGCTCACGCTGATCCGGTGTCAGCGGGCCGTCTGCCAAGAGGTTCAGCGACCCGAGCAAGCCGTTCAGGGGCGTCCGCATCTCATGGCTCATGACGGCGATGAAGCGGGCCTTGGTCTTTTCCCCGGCAAGGGCAAGATCAAGCGCTTCTTCCAGTTCTGCCTGCGCGCGGCGGCGGTCGGAAATATCGCGCACAAAGGCCACGACCAGACGCCTGTCATCGGGCTGGGTCACGGCAATCGACACTTCGGCGGGAAAGGCGCTGCCATCGGCGCGGCGGCCATCCACCTCGATCCGGAGGGAGCCACGACCCGCCATCGCGGTTTCCTCCAGCGCGGCAACCAGCATGCGGCGCTGCCCGTTGCCGCGCGGCGCGGCGAACAGGTGTTCCAGCGCATGCAGGCCCAGTGCGGTTTCCCGCGACAGGCCAAAGATGCTTTGTGCCGCCGGGTTGAACTCTTGGATATACCCCTCGCGGTCAGTCACCACGATGGCATCGGCAGAGTTGGCGACGATGGTGGACAGCCGCCCCCCGGTTTCGCGCAGCGCATCGGCCCGCAAGGCGGCTGTCCGATAAAGCCGCGCCGTCCCGACGGAAAAGGTCACCAGCATCAGCATGAGGAACGTCGTCACCGCCGCCAGACGCAACAGCGTCGCGGAAATCTGGGCCCGTTCCCCATCCGATTGTGCGGAAAACTCGGCCAGGGATTTCAGCGTCATCGACCGCGATGCCTGCCGCAAGGTGGACGCATCCGACTCAAGCCGCCCCAAAGCTGCCGCAAGCGTGGCATCGCCGCCGTCAATCAGCGGAACAGAGGTGTCCAGAATCCGCCGGATCGTCTGCACATCGTCTTGATACTTGGGCTTTCGCAACTGCACGCCGTGGATGTCGCTGCTTTGCAACATGGCGATACGACTGAAATAGACGTTGAACCATCGGCGCACCTCGTCCAGTGCGGCGGGTTCGGGCCGTTGTGCCGGGCCGCCGGCCTGCATCGCCGAGACGACCGCCTGATGAAGGCGCAGCGCCTCGACCTCGGTCTGCATGACGTTCCATTGCAGGTTGTCGGAATTGGCAGCCTCAAGCGCGAAAAGGCGGTTGCGCACATCAGAAACGAGCATGACGATAGAGACGATGCAGACGATGATGGCCACGGCAATTGGCCCACGCCGCCAAAGGCGCGATTTTTCAGGCTTGTCGACCCATTCCGGTGGCCTGATCCACGCCGTCACGGTATCATCCTGCGCCCAATACAACCATTCCGGACGTAGGCTAGACCAGAAGGGCCTTGCGTTCCAGCCAGAAACAAACCCGTATAGGGGCAAGGCAGCCGAAAGAGCAGGCTGTGAGGGTAAAATGTGCCGAGGGTTTTGACCCGATGAAAATACTACTGGCGGATGACCACGATCTGGTCCGCGAAACGCTTGCCGCGTTCCTGCTGGCCGAGGGTTTGGGCGAAGTGCATTCGGCGCGCACCTTTGACGAGGCGTTGGCGCTGCTTAATCAGCGGTTTGATTTGGTCCTGTTGGATTACAACATGCCCGGCATGAACGGATTTGAAGGTCTGGCCCGCGCCAAGGCCATCGCGGTAGGCACGCCCGTTGCCATCATTTCCGGCACCACGCAGCGCGAACTGGCAGAAGCCGCCCTGCGCGAAGGGGCGGCGGGGTTCGTGCCAAAGACGCTGGCCGCCCGGTCTATGGTCGCGGCGGTGCAGATCATGGCCTCGGGCGAGGTGTTCGCGCCGATTTCACTGTTGCAGGAAGAAGAACCGCCGGACGGTGCCTTGGGCAGCCTGACCAAACGCGAGACGGATGTGTTGCGCGGCATCTGCGAAGGCAAGTCGAACAAGGAAATCGCCCGCGACCTTGACCTGCAAGAGGTGACGGTCAAGCTGCACGTCAAGACGCTGTCGCGCAAACTGGGCGCCAAGAACCGCACCCATGCCGCCATGATCGCGCGGGATGGCGGCAAGGGCGGGGCGGTCTGACCGCCCTGCGCCGTCAGACCGTATAAA
Source organism: Rhodobacteraceae bacterium PARR1 (assembly GCA_002256185.1). Taxonomy (GTDB): domain Bacteria; phylum Pseudomonadota; class Alphaproteobacteria; order Rhodobacterales; family Rhodobacteraceae; genus Paragemmobacter. Next base: position 10,477 of record NKIT01000072.1, read on the forward strand.
GATACAGGTCGTAATCCACGTCCGACACCGTCCGCATCACGCGGGCATATTCTGCCGCCTTGATCGCGGTGAAGGTGCGGTGCATGTCGGCACCCAGCGCCTTTTTCAGGAAATCTGACCGCTGCGCCGCGTCGATGGCCATACGCCAATCCACCGGGATCGGCGGGGCGTCTTGGCCGCCTTCATAGCCATTGCCCTTGGTTTCCGGGCCGGGGTCGATCTTGTGCTTCATCCCGTGGCGCAGACCGGCCAGCACGGTGGCCGCCACCAGATAGGGGTTGGCGTCCACCCCCGCCGGGCGATGTTCAATCCGCCGCGCCTTGATATCCCCCGCCGGAATCCGCAGCGCGACAGAGCGGTTGTTCACCCCCCACGTCGGGCTGACGGGCGCGTAGGATTGGCTGGCAAAGCGCCGCCACGAATTGGCATGCGGCGCAAAGACCAGCATCGATTCGCCCATCGTCGCGCGCAGGCCACCAAGGGCGTGCAGGATCGTGGGGGACCAGTCGCCCTCAACATCCTCGATGAACACGTTCTTGCCCGCCGCATCGCACAGCGACACATGGAAGTGCATGCCGGACCCGGCATATTTTTCCACCGGTTTGGCCATGAAACAGGCCGTCACCCCATGCAGACGCGCCTGCATCCGCACGATCCGCTTCAGCCGCATCAGGTCATCGGCGGCCTGCATCACATCGGTGCGGTAATGCAGCGTCAACTCATACTGCCCCGGCGCATATTCCGAAATCATCGTCTCTGCCGTGATCCCGGCCTTTCCGGCGGCGGCATAGATGTCCGAAAACAGCGGCAGCATCCCGTGCAGGTGATCGACGCTATAAACCTCGGTCTTATGCGACCCGCGCCCGTCCAGCACATCGCGGGCGGGCTGAACCTTGCCATCCGGGCCACGGTCATTGGCCAGCAGGAAGAACTCCAACTCGAAGGCACCGGCAGGATAAAGCCCCTCTGCCGCCAGCGCATCGACTTGTGCCTGCAAGGCGTGCCGGGGGTCGGAGGTCATCTTGTGCCCGTCGAGGTCATACATCGACATGAACACCTCACCCCGTGGCGGGGTGGTGCCATGCAGGGGGACCAGCGTGCCGGGGATGGGCCATGCGCGCAAATCGCCATCGCCCTGATCCCAGATCAATCCGGTCTCATGCACATCCTCGCCGCAGATATCGAGCCCGAGGATCGAGATCGGCAAATGCCGCCCGTTCTTGAAAAAGGGCAAAAGCTCATGCCGACGAATGATCTTCCCGCGCCCGATGCCATTGGCGTCGTGCAAGACGATGTCGAACGCCTCGATCTCTGGATGGGCGGCAAGAAATGCCTCGGCCTCGGCGACGGTGGAGCCCGAGGGGCTGCGTGGATCGGTCATGGGCACTCTCAGGCGAAAAGGTCGGTCAAGACGGTGTCAAAGGCCGCGATCAGGCGGTCGATCTGGGCAGTTTTGGTGGCAGGGCTGACCAGCATCATGTTGTGAAAGGGCGCGATCAGGCAGCCACGATTAAGCAGCGCTGTATGCAACGCGGCCTCGACCTGCGGCTGATGGGCAAGCGCGGCTTCGGCCCCGTTGTGCAAGGGGCCGGGGGCGCAGATGAACTCCACCCGCGCACCTACACGCACCACATGCCACGGGGCCTTGTGGCGGACGATGGACTTGGCCAGCCCCTTGGCCAGACGCGCGGCACCCTTTTCCATCTTGGCGTAATTGTCTGCCGTCATCACCTCGGCCAGCGTGGCGCGCAGGCAGGCGAATTGCATCGGATTGGCGGAAAGCGTGGTGCCCATGCCGGAATGGCCCCCTTCGCGGGCGGCGTCATAGCGGTTGAACGCCTCAGCCACCTGCGGACGCAAGCCCCAGACGGCCGTGGGCATCCCCCCCGCCACGCATTTACCGACCACAAAGATATCCGGGTCCAGCCCATGCACACCGGTATAACCGCCAAGCCCGGTGGACAGGGTGTGTGTTTCATCAATGATCAGCAGCGCGCCATATTGGCGGGTCAGCGCGCGCAGACCATCAAGGAACCCCGGCGCGGGCAGAACCATGCAGGAGTTGGTCATCACGGGTTCGGTCAGGATAGCGGCGACCTCTCCGGTCTTGAGCAGCGCCTCAACTGCCGCAAGGTCGTTGAATTCGCAAACCGTGGCGGCACGGGTCAGGTCTTGCACCTGCCCGACCAGTCCTGCGCGGTTGACGGGCACACCGTCGCGCAGTTCCACCATCGTGTCATCCAGCGTGCCATGATAGCAGCCGTTGAACACCAGCACCTTGGGCCGCCCCGTCACTGCCCGCGCCACGCGCAGGGCAAAGCGGTTGGCATCGGTGGCGGTGGTGGCAATCTGCCAGCGGAAATCGCCAAAGCGGTCGGTCAGCAGACGCCCGGCCTCCAACGCCGCAGGGGTCGGCAGCATATAGGTCAGCCCGCGCCCGGCCTGTTCTTTGATCGCCCGTGCCACAGGGGCAGGGGAATGGCCGAACATCGACCCCGTATCGCCAAGGCAAAAGTCGTCAATCGTGTGGCCGTCGATATCGGTGATCGTGGCAGCCTTGGCCTTTTTGACCAAAGGCAAATGCGGCATCGGCCAGTCGCGCATCCAATGCATCGGCACGCTGTTCAGGAAATGCCCCGCCCCTGCCTGCAAGGCAGCAAGCGCCTTTGGCCGTGTTTCGGCAAAGCGCGTGGCCTCTTGCGCGGAAAGGGCTTCCAGACGGTGGCGCGGCACGCCTGCGATTGTGTCGGTGGTCATCTTGCAACGGTCCCTGACGGTCGATCCCGTTATGGCGCGGAATTTGATCAAATGCAACGCGGCAGGCAAACCCTCACATCACGGCGCGGCGGATCAGGTTCAGCCCCATCACCACCAACACCACCTGCGCCCACCAGCGAAAGCGTGCAGCGTCCAGCCGGTCTTGCGCCCAATAACCCGCCTGCATGCCGACCTGCGCCGGGAAGGTCAGCAGGCAGGAAAAGGCAAAGGTCCAGACCGTCACCACCCCGGTCTGAATATGGACTGCCAGCAGCATCAGCGCACCGACCAGAAACGAAACCCCCAGCGCGCGCACAGTTTCGACCTTGCCCGTGCCGGTGGACATCAGGAAAACCAGCATCGGCGGCCCCCAGACGCCGGAAAACCCACCGTAAAGCCCGCCAATTGCGCCCAAGGTCAGTTCAGCGGCGGGGCGATGTTCCACCCGGAAGGTCAGACTGCGCCCGGCCAGTTGCAGCGCGGCATAGGCAGTGATCGGCACGCCCAGCGCCAGAAACAGCGCCTCAACCGGGACGAACTGCATCCCAAAAGCCGACAGCGCGATGCCCACAATCATCGCGCGCAGGAACAGGCGGTAGTCCTTGGCGCTTTGCACGGCAGGCATGACCCCTTGGCGCAGGGCTTGGGACAGGTTCGTGACCAGCGTCGGCACAATCAACCCCGCCAAGGCCAGTTCGGGCGGCATGAAAGAGGACAGCGCCGAGATCATGATCATCGGCATGGCAAAGCCCACGACACCTTTGACAAAGCCCGCAACCATGGCCACCGCCATCGCCGCGGCAAAGCCGCCCAGCGTCAGGCCCAACCCGAAAATATCCATCACGCCTCCAGCCCCGGGGCGGGCAGAGTGGAACGCGCCGCACCGCGCGGCAAGGTCCGAAGCAGGATTATTGCACGAAACGCATGCGACATTTTCATTCGCAGCGGTGCCATCTTTTGAAATCTTCTTGCCCAACCGCCCAAACCACTCTAGGTCTTTCGCAGTTGCAGAAACGATTCCGACCCGAGGGACAGACCATGCCGCATGATGGCCAACCGATGACCCAGACCCCGCTTTTGGCTGATCTTCTGTCCCTGACCGCTGCGGCCCTGCCTGAGGTTGAGGCGATCTTCATCGACGCACGTGAAACCCTGCGCGGCACGGTCACCATCGCGGGCAAGGTCTCTGGCCCGGCGCTGGAAGAACACCAATTCGCCGCCCATGCGCTGGCATGGCTGGCCACCTATACCGAGTCCCTGCGCCAGATGGACGCTTGGGCCCACCGCATTCAGGCGGAGGGGAAATTCACCGAGATGGAGGCGTTGATCCTTCAGATCGGCTTTGGCGAATACCTGTCGCAGATTCATGGCGGCATTCCGATGAGTCAGGGCGAAATCGCGCGGCTGCAGGACCTGCGCGTGACGCCCGGCCAGCCGGGGGCGGCGGTGGTGACCCTTATGGCCCAAGGGAACACCCCTGCCGCCCGTTCGCGGCTGGTCGAATTGATGCGCGAAAACCATGGCCGTGCCACCTATGGCGCGACGGGCCTGGACGACGAGCTTGAGATGATCCGCGACCAGTTCCGCCGCTTTGCCGATGAACAGGTCACCCCCCATGCCCACGGCTGGCACCTGCGCGACGAGTTGATCCCGATGGAGATCATCGACGCGCTGGCGGAAATGGGCGTCTTCGGACTGACCATTCCCGAAGAGTTTGGCGGGCTGGGCCTGTCCAAAGCCTCAATGGTCGTCGTGTCCGAAGAACTGTCGCGCGGCTACATCGGTGTGGGGTCGCTGGCGACCCGGACCGAGATTGCGGCAGAACTGATCCTGTGTGGCGGCACACCTGACCAAAAGACCCAATGGCTGCCGAAACTCGCCAGCGGGGAAATCCTGCCGACGGCGGTCTTTACCGAACCCAACACCGGGTCTGACCTTGGCAGCCTGCGCACCCGCGCGCGGCGCGATGGCGACGATTGGACCATCAGCGGCAACAAGACATGGATCACCCATGCCGCCCGCACCCATGTGATGACGGTCATGGCCCGCAGCATCGAAGGCACCACCGATTATCGCGGGCTGTCGATGTTTCTGGCCGAGAAAACTCCCGGCACCGATGAGACCCCCTTTGTCGATCCCGGCCTGTCGGGTGGCGAGATTGAGGTGCTGGGCTATCGTGGCATGAAGGAATACACCGTCAACTTTGACGATTTCCGCGTCAAGGGCGAGAACCTTCTGGGCGGCGTCGAAGGTCAGGGCTTCAAGCAGTTGATGCAGACTTTTGAATCCGCCCGTATCCAGACCGGCGCGCGGGCCATCGGCGTGGCACAGGCCGCGCTGGATGTGGCGATGAAATATGCCGAAGACCGCAAGCAATTCGGCAAGCCCCTGATCGCCTTTCCGCGCATCTCGGGCAAGCTGGCGATGATGGCCGTGGAAATCATGATGGCCCGCCAGTTGACCTATTTCAGCGCATGGCAAAAAGACAACGACAAGCGCTGCGATCTTGAGGCCGGGATGGCCAAACTGCTGGGCGCGCGGGTGGCGTGGTCCTGCGCCGACAACGGCTTGCAGGTGCATGGCGGCAATGGTTTCGCGCTGGAATACCAGATCAGCCGCCTGCTGTGTGATGCCCGCATCCTGAACATCTTTGAAGGGGCGGCTGAAATTCAGGCACAGGTTATTGCGCGCCGTCTCTTGGATTAAGCCAAGTCGTGGTTACATGGCGGTCGGGGCGGCTTTGCCCTGTCCTGCCGTAACCCGAGGTGTCCGATGCCTGCCCCGCGCACGATCCTGTTGACCGGCATCACCGGCTTTATCGCGCGCCATTGCGCCGTCCAGATGTTGAACGCGGGTCACAGCCTGCGCGCCACCCTGCGCGATCCAGCCAAGGGCGATGCTTTGCGCGCCGACCTGCGCCCCCATCTGACCGACCCCGCCGCGCTGGACCGCCTGACGCTGCACCGCGCCGACCTGACCGCAGATGAAGGGTGGGACGCCGCAGCGGCGGGCGCGGATGTGCTGGTGCACACGGCATCGCCCTTTCCCATTGCCCAACCCAAGGCTGTGGATGACCTGATCCGCCCCGCCGTCGAAGGCACCCTGCGTGCGCTGCGCGCGGCCCATGCGGCCGGGATCAGGCGCGTGGTCGTGACCTCGTCCTGCGTTGCGATCCTGCAAGATGGCCGCCGCAGCCTGCATGACGAAACCGACTGGTGCGACCCGGACGAACCTACCGCCACCGCCTATGCGCGGTCAAAGACCCTCGCCGAACGGGCGGCTTGGGACTTTGCGCGCGACAATGACCTTGCGCTGACCACGATCAACCCCGGCCTCGTCCTCGGCCCGCCCATCGGGGCTGAGGCAGGCAGTTCCGTCAGCGTTGTCCGCCGCCTGCTCTCGGGCAAAGACCCGATGCAGCCGCCCATCGGCCTGCCCATCGTCGATGTACGGGACGTGGCACGGATGCATCTGAAAGCCGTCGATGATCCCACACTGGCGGGCAGCCGCTTCATCGCGTCTGCCGGATCGCTCAGCTTTGCGGATATGGCGCAGATCCTGCGCGCCGCCTATCCTGACCGCCGCATCGCTCGCCATGTTGCGCCCGCATGGGTGGTGCGCCTGATGGCGTTGTTCGATCCTGAAATCCAGTCGATCCTGCCGAAACTCGGCTATGTCGAAACCGTCAGCAACGCACAGGCCGTCACGCGGATGGACATGCGCTTCATTCCCCCGGCAGAGGCGCTGCTTGCGACGTCGCGTTGGGTGACAGGCTAGGTCCGCTGCTGGCCCCACCACTCGATGGCCGCGGCGTCCCCAACCGGGGATGCAGCCGCCCCGCCACGGCAAAGGCGGTAAAAAGGCCGACCCCGGCTGCGGCAAACACCCCTTGCAGGGGCGCCACCAACAGCACCAGCCACGCCGCCCCCGGCGTCAGGATGCCCGACACATCGCGGAAACTGGAATAGACCGCGCTCATCTCTGTGCGTTCCGATGGCTTCACCGCCATCAGGAAAGGCAAGCCCCCCACCACGTCCAGAAGCACGAGAAAGATTGACGCCCCCATCATCGCCACGACGGCAAGCCAAGGCAGCGGCGCAAAGGCCGCCGACAGCAAGAAACAGGCCCCGCACAACCCAAACGCCACCCGCACCGCCCGCCGGACAGAGGTTTGCCGCGCAAAGCGCAGGAAAAGCGGAGAGATGAACAAAAGCGCGTTCGAAATCGACAAGGCCACCCCGCCGACATGGTCACCCAAGCCGCTTTCGATACAGAAAATTGGCAAGTAGACCACATAGACCCACCACCCGCAGGACCGCATCACGGCGAAGAGCCACCCCGCAATCAGGCGCGGTTGGCGAAAGAACCGCCCCAGATAAGCGACAGGATTGGTGGCAGGTTTTCTGGCGCGTTGGATTTGCTTGCCGTTGCCCAGACGCAGCACCCAGAACACCGTCAACAGCGTGATGGCAAAGCCCCCCGCCAGCAGAAACGGCGCAGGCCCCGAAACGCCATGCAGCCACACCCCGGTCATCGGCCCGATGGCCCAAGGCCCGGCGGCAAAGACCATCTGCATCGACTGGTTCTTGCCCAGATCGGCGCGGTCGATGTAATCCAAGACATAGGCGTTGAAGCAGACAAACGTCGTCGCCGTCGCCATCGACAGGCAGATCAGCGCCAGTTGCACCGTCAGCGCCGTGCCCAGAATGGCCAGCGTCATCCCGACCAGATACATCAGGCAACCGCCGGTATAGACCCAGCGCCGCGGGATGATCGTGGTGAACCATGGCACCATCAGCCCCCAGATCAGCGCGGCAATCCCGGCGTGGAAATAGGCGGCGGAGGTATCTTCGGCATTGCCTAGCGCGGCATAGACCGTCAGCGGCATGGCCGAAATCAGCGTCCCCCGCACCGCCGCCTCGATCCCGGCCAAAAGCGCGAATTCCCGCACACTGGGTGTGGGGCTGTGCCGCAGGAAAAGGGGGATGTTCTTGGTGGCCATGCTGCGCTTAACTTTTGGGCAACGTGCCGGAGTTTCGGCACAACCGCTGCGATGGTGGCGACAAGGCCGCGTCGGGAACAGACTCCGCCTAGGCTTTGGCGAACCGGTCCAGAAGCCGCCCCCGCGCCTCGGGCAGCGGCTTGCCATCCATCAGCGGCGACAATTCGCGGTTCAGGAAATGCCCGGTGATTGCCAAACCCTGCGCCAGTTCCGCCCGGCTGACCGGCCCCTGCCCCAACAGCCCTTGCGGCAAGGGCAACAACCGTTCTGCCCAGTCCCCCGCGCCCTGACGGCTGACCGCGCGCCCGGTCTTGGGGCTGACAAAGGCCAGATCGTCGCGTGACCCGGTCACGGCGCAGCGCGACAGGTCCAGACCAAAGCCCAACTCCTCTAGCAACTGCATTTCCCAGCGCAGATAAAGCGCGGGCCAATCGCCGCCTTCGGCCAAGGCATCCAGCAGGACCATACTGCCCTGCCACAGCGACACATGCGGCTCGCGTTCCGGCAGGGCGGCGCGCAGCAAGGCGCAGGTGGCAGACAGCCCCGCCAGCGCCAGACGATCCGCCAAGACGGCAGCACGAGACCGCAAGGGCTCGACGCTAAACGCGCCCATATGCCCATCCAACCGCGCTTTCCATGCCACCGCCACCTGTGATCCGGGTTGCAAGGCAGCGGCCATCCGGCGCGAGGTGCCCCCGCGCACCACACCAGCGTGACGGCCATGCTGGGCCGTGAAAACCTCGATGATCGCGGCAGTTTCGCCATGCGGGCGCATGGACAGCACCGCCCCTTCGTCGCGCCATTCCAACATGGACCGACTATCCGCCGCGCGCGCCCAAGGCGCAAGCGGTCACTCGGACAATCCCGGCTCATCCAGCAAGGTGCGGCCCTGGCGATCCTCGACCTCGATCACCCACAGATCGCGGTCGCGGTCACGCTGGCGGCGCAGGACGGCGTCCACCTCGGCCTCTGGCCCGTCGGCCAACACCACCCAGACCCGCGCGCCGCTTTGCAGATCAAAAGACCGCTGAAACGCCCGCGCCCGGCCATCCAAAGTCGCAGACTTGACGATGACCGCCCCGGCGGTCGGATCGCCTTTGGCCACGACATAGACCGCAATATCCGCCAACCGCAGCCGCGTCAGATACGCCGACACCCAAAGGTCCGCCGTCAGACGCATCCTGCTGCCTCGGTCTTCTCTGGAAAAATATCCTCGGGGGGTGAATGGCGCGGCACGCGCCAGGGGGGGGCAGCCGGCCCCCATGCCCCGGACGGGATCAAGGCGCCC
>NKIT01000272.1 GCA_002256185.1 Rhodobacteraceae bacterium PARR1
CCTCACCCCACGCCTGATGCGCTTGCCCCCAGCCGTCATGTCCACGTAGGTGGGCCCTGAAACCGGGCTCAGCCGGTTGAAGCCGTCGACGCCCTTGACGGGTGATACCTGCTCGAAGCCCTGACCACGCGCCCATGCGTAGACCGCAGGCGCCTCGTAGCCTGTGTCAACGCCAAGCCGCACGATCTGCATTGGCGTACCGGACGCGTGACGCCAGATCTTCGCGCACAGTGCGGTCAATTCTGACCATGCAGCCGGCCGGTCGGGACCACCTTCGATGACGATGTGGTCGATGAGCCAGCTTTCGAGCCCCCGGCCCCAGCCCCAGACGTCGATTTCGATGCGATCCTTCTGGACGTCGGCGCCTGCCGTCAGGAACAGCGCCCTTTCCGGCACGGATCCCGGCGTCCAGCGCTCTCGGCGGTCGTAAAGCCGCTGCCAGTCGGGCGCTTCGCCCGATTCCATCCAGGTTTCGCCGAGGAGCACGTTCTTCGCTGTCTTCAGAGCCGCATCATTGTGCTGGGCATCCTCCCAGCTCCGGGCAATTCCGGCCCAACTTGTCCATCCGATCGGCGAATAGAGTGCGGAGAGGTGATATCCGCGGGTACGAGGGTCATTTCCATCGGCTGTGGGGCGCCATTCGCCCTTGGCCATCATCTCGGTCTTGGCAGCTTCCGCGATCTCCGCGTCGCAGGCCTCACACAGGTAGTGAGCGGTCTCCGGTTTTCCCTTCTCCCAGCGCAATCGCTCGAACTGCAGCCACTGCATCGCGCCGCAGTGGGGACACGGCACGAAGTAGCGCCGCTGGTCGGAGGCTTGATACTCCCGCTCGATACGAGACAGGCCCTTGATGGTGGGCGTCGAAACGAGAAACAGCTTCTTGCGGTGCCCGAACGTAGCGGTGCGCGCCTCGGCGAGCGCAATCGGGTCACCTTCGCCATCCACGTCACCCGGATAGGCGTCAACCTCGTCAAGGAAGACGTAGCGTGCCGGCATCGAACGGAGCCCCGTGGCACTGTTGGCGCCCGTCAGCACCAACTGCCCGCCTGGAAAGCGCTTCGCCAGTACCGTGTTCCCTGAGTCCCTTGAGCGTGCAGGCGCCACGATCTTCCGGAGCGCCTCGCTATCATCGATCAGCGGGTCGATGCGCTGCTGCGAATTGCGCTTCGCCAGTTCCACCGTCGGCTGGACGGCAATGATTGGGC
>NKIT01000073.1 GCA_002256185.1 Rhodobacteraceae bacterium PARR1
CTTGACGCGCTGGAGGCTGAAAAGCCCGATATTCTTGGCATGTCGGCCCTGCTGACGACCACGATGCCCTACATGAAAGTCGTGATCGACACGATGAAGGAAAAGGGCCTGCGCGACGATTACATCGTGCTGGTCGGCGGTGCGCCCCTGAACGAGGAATTCGGCCGCGCCATCGGTGCGGACGCCTATTGCCGCGATGCAGCCGTCGCTGTGGAAACCGCCAAGCAGTTTGTCGCACGCAAGCACAACCAACTGGGCGCCTGATCCTTTTGCAGTGATAACAAAGGCCCCGTCGCACCGCGCGCGGGGCCTTTTTCTTTGCGCAAAACGCAAGCGATACCTGTGGGCTTTTGCCCCGCAACCTTTTGACGCGCACCCTTGGATTCACCGCCCTGACACGCCAGATTGGGGGCAGAGGAGACTCGCCCATGCCCCTGCCCCAGTTTCTGCTGATGATTGCCTTCGTCCTTGTCGCCGCCGCGCTGACGCTGGGTCTGGCCTTTTGGGCCGAGGTGCCCTTGGTCGCCTTGGGTCTGGCCGCCCTGAGCGCCAGTTTCGCGCTGGGGATGCGCCGGTGGCTCTGACTGCGGCGCCGACTGCGGCTCTGACGCTGCCCGATGACGTGACCTTGGCCGAGGCGGGCCTTGCGCCCTCTGGTCAGGGCCGCGTGCTGCTGATCGCCTGTGGCGCGCTGGCGCATGAGATTTTAGCGCTGAAGCGGATCAACGGCTGGGATCATCTGGACCTGCATTGCCTGCCCGCCAACCTGCACCTCTGGCCGGACCGCATCCCGGCGGCGGTTGAGGCGGCAGTGACTCAGCGGCGCGGCGACTATGCCAGCACCTTTGTCGTCTATGCCGATTGCGGCACGGGAGGCCTTTTGCAGGCCAAATGCGCCGAGCTTGGCGTGGGCATGGTCGAAGGCCCGCATTGCTATTCGTTTTTTGAGGGCAACGCCGTCTTTGCCGAAAAGTCGGAAACCGAGTTTGACGCCTTTTACCTGACCGATTTTCTGGTCCGGCAATTTGATGCCTTTGTCTGGCGGCCGATGGGTCTGGACCGTCACCCGGAACTTCGTGACATGTATTTCGGGAATTATTCCAAACTGGTCTATCAGGCGCAGACCAACGACCCCGCGCTGGACAGCAAGGCCGAGGATTGCGCCGCGCGGTTGGGATTGGCCTATGAACGGCGGTTCACCGGCTATGGCGATCTGGCGGTGGTGCTGGCCGAAGTCTGACAATACGCGACGCCGCAAAGCCTGACGCAGGCTTTGCCGCGTTTCCTGACGCAGGAAACGCGCCGACCGTGGGATGCGGAGTTTGCGTCAAACTCCGCCCCGAAGCCTGCGTCAGGCTTCGGTTCCCCGATGCGGCATTTTTCGGATGCTCCTGCTGCGCCACCCCGCTACTCTGCTGCCATGTCCGATGCCCTTGTTGCCGCCCTCACCGACCTTGCCGCCCTTCTGGGTCCGCGCCTCTCAACCGCCCCGGCGGTTCTGGCGCAGCATGCCCAATCCGAAAGCCTGATCCGCGCCGGTGCGCCGCAAGCCGTGGCCTTCCCCGAAACCACGGCAGAGGTCAGCCGCATCGCGCAAATCTGCCACCGCCACCGTCTGCCGATGACGGGCTGGGGCGCGGGCACTTCTTTGGAAGGGCACGCCCTTCCGTTGCGGGGCGGGGTCACGATCGACTTCAGCCGCATGGATGCCCTGTTGTCGGTCGATGTCGATGACATGCGCGCCCGCCTCCAGCCCGGCCTGACGCGAGAGGCGCTGAACACCCAATTGCGCGCGACGGGATTGTTCTTCCCGGTCGATCCGGGGGCCAATGCCAGCCTTGGCGGCATGGCAATGACCCGCGCCTCTGGCACGACCGCTGTCCGTTATGGCACCATGCGTGACAATGTTCTGGCGCTTGAGGTGGTCTTGGCCGACGGGCAGATCATCCGCACCGGCAGTGCCGCCCCGAAGTCATCGGCAGGCTACGACCTGACCGCGCTGATGGTCGGGTCCGAAGGCACCCTTGGCCTTGTCACCGAACTGACCCTGCGTCTGCATGGCCAGCCTGAGGCAGTCTCTGCCGCCGCCTGCGCCTTTCCTGATCTGGCCTCGGCGGTGGAATGCGTCATTGCCACGATCCAGACCGGTATTCCCATGGCGCGGATCGAGTTTCTGGATGAAGCGACGGTTGCCGCCTGCAACGCCCATTCCGGGCTGGCGCTGCCACTTGCACCGCTCTTGTTGGTAGAGTTCCACGGCTCTCCGCGCGGGGTGAAAGAGGATGCCGCCCGCTTTGGCAGCATCGCCGCCGAGTTCGGCAGCCAAGGCTTTGACTGGGCCAGCCAGCAAGAGGACCGCACCCGCCTGTGGAAAATGCGCCACGCCGCCTATCCGGCGATCCTTGCCACCCGTCCGGGGGCAAAGGCCATTGTAACGGATGTCTGCGTGCCGATCAGCAGACTGGCCGAAGCAGTGACCGAAACACGTGCCGACATCGACGACAGCCCCCTGCCCGGGCCGATTCTGGGCCATGTCGGGGACGGCAATTTCCACGCCATCCTGCTTGTCGATCCGAACGATCCGTCCGAAGTCGCCGTGGCCAAGCGCCTTGCCAATCGCATGGCCGAACGCGCCTTGCGTCTGGGCGGCACGATCAGCGGCGAACATGGCATCGGCATCGGCAAACTGGCCTTGATGCCGCAGGAACATGGGCAGGCTTGGGCGGTGATGGCAGCCATCAAGCGCGCGCTGGACCCGCACAACCTGCTGAACCCCGGCAAGTTGGTTCCGGGGCGCTAAGCGTCAGATATACCGCTCGCGGAACAGGCCATGGTCAATCTGGCGCATGCGGTGTTCCAGATCGACGCGGTCATAGGCGCTGTCGAGATAGGCGCGCTCCATCTCAGCCCGGCTGGGAATACGGAAGGCGCTGACGAATTTTTTCACGGACTCAAACATTTGGAACGCTCCTTTCGGGTTGTTCCTCCCTGCGCACAAAATAGGGCGAGACGAGGCCGGCGAGAACCCGCGATCCCGAATTGCTGCATTGCAGCAAACGCAAGGCAGGGATGGCCGCTGATGCCTTGGACAAAAGCCCCCTCACCCTAACCCTCCCCCCCGGCGGTGAGAGGGGAAGCCCGGTTCTGACGACATCCGAGAGTGGCAACTTGGGCGCTATTCCCTCTCCCCTTAAGGGGGAGAGGGTTAGCATGAGGGGGCGTTTACGCCGACAGCAGCGATTTTGCGGCCTGTCTTGCGGCGTCCGAGATGGTGTCGCCCGACAGCATCCGCGCGATTTCCTCGACCCGATCCGCAGCCGAAAGCTGCACCACGGTCGACAGCGTCTGATCCGCCACCACGCGCTTTTCCACCCGCCAATGCGCCCCACCCAGTGCCGCGACCTGCGGCGAGTGCGTCACGACCAGCACCTGACAGCCCCCCGCCAGCGCCTTCAACCTGCGGCCCACGGCATCCGCCGTGGCCCCGCCGACGCCGCGGTCAATCTCGTCAAAGATCATCGTCAGGCCCGGTGCATCGCCGGTCAGGCACACCTTCAGCGCCAACAGAAACCGGCTGAGTTCCCCGCCCGACGCGATGCGGTTCAACGCCCCTGACGGTGCGCCCGGATTGGTGGCGACGGTAAAGGTCACGGCATCAACGCCATCAGGCCCCGGTTCGCCCGCTGTCACCTCGGTCACAAAGACGGCGCGTTCCATCTTCAGCGGGGCGAGTTCTGCCGCCATCGCCACATCCAGCCGCTTGGCTGCCGCAAGACGCGCCTGTGTCACCGCCGCCGCCTCGTCGCGATAGCGGCGTTCGGCCTGCACCACGGCCTTCTCCAGCGCGGCAATGCCGCTTTCGCCCGCATCCAGCGCCGCAAGACGTGCGCGCAACCCATCGGCATGTCCGCCCAGATCATCCGCCGCCACGCCATGTTTGCGGGCCAGTGCCCGGATGGCGAACAGGCGTTCTTCCAGCGCCTCAAGCTCTGCCGGATTGAAATCCAGCGCTTGCAGCGTGTCCTCAACCCCGACCTGCGCCTCTGAGAGTTCCGCCAAAGCGCGGTTCAAAGCGGCAAGCGCCGGTTCCAGCCGCCCTTCGGCCCGGTCGGCAGCCCCTTCCAGCCAGCGCATCGCATCACGCATCGCCTGTTCCGCGCCGTTTTCACCAATCGCCGAATGCGCGCGGCTGATGTCACTGCGGATGCGTTCTGCCCCCTGCATCATGCGGCGGCGGGCGTCGAGTGTGGCCTCCTCGCCCGCTTCGGGGTTCAGCTTGTCCAGTTCGGCCACGGCATGGCGCAGGAAATCTTCTTCCTTTCGGGCGGCCTGCAAGGCCACTTCTGCCTCGGCCAGCGCCGCACGGGCCTGCGATTGCGCGCGCCATGCCGCACGCAAAGCGCCAAGGTCCAGAGCCGCAAATGCATCCAGCAATGCCCGATGCCCGCGCGGGTTCAAGAGGCCCCGGTCATCATGCTGGCCGTGCAATTCCACCAGCGTGTCGGACAGGTCGCGCAATACCTCACCCGACACCCGCCGGTCATTGACCCAAGCCGTCTTGCGGCCATCGGCGCTGTTCACGCGGCGCAGGATCAGGTCATCTTCGGCCTCGATCCCCGCCTCGGCCAGCACGGCCCGTGCAGGATGGTCGGGCGACAGATCAAAGACCGCCGTCACCTCGCCCTGCGCGGCCCCTTGGCGGACCAGTTCCGCGCGGCCCCGCCAGCCCAGCACAAAGCCAAGCGCATCCAAGAGGATCGACTTCCCCGCCCCGGTTTCGCCGGTGAGCACGTTCAGGCCCGGCTGGAACTCCAGCGCCAGCCGGTCGATGATCAGCACATCGCGGATATCGAGTGAGCGGAGCATTCTGTTCCTGTCGTGAAACGGCTTACAGCCATTCCCCCTTGATCATCTGGCGATAGATGCTGGCCAACCACGAGTTGCCCTTGGCTTCGGGTTCCAGCCCCTGCTTTTTCAGCAGGTTGAAGCTGTCCTGATAGAACGGGCTGGACTGGTAGTTATAGCCAAGGATCGCACCCGCCGTCTGCGCCTCATCGCGCAGGCCAAGCGCCAGATAGCATTCCACCAGTCGGTGCAGCGCTTCGGCGGTGTGGGTGGTGGTCTGGAAATCCTGCACAACCGTCCGGAAGCGGTTGATGGCGGCGGTGTAATTGCCACGCTTCAGGTAGTAGCGCCCGATCTCCATCTCTTTCGCGGCAAGATGGTCGAAGGCGAGTTCGAATTTCAGGATGGCCGAGCGGGCATAATCGCTGTCAGGATAGGTTTCGATCACGTCGCGCATGGATTGCAGCGCCTGGAAGGTCAGACCCTGATCGCGGCCCACGGCCTCGATCTGGTCGTAATAGGACAGTGCCATCAGATACAGCGCGTAAGCCGCGTCTTCATCCGCTGGGTAAAAATCAAGGAAACGCTGTGCGGCAACCCGCGCCTCTTCGTATTCCTTGGCCTTGTGATGGCTGAAGGCCTGCATGATCAGCGCGCGCTTGGCCCATTCGGTGTAGGGATAAATCCGCTCCACCTCTTCGAAATAGCGCAGCGCCTCTTTGGGTTTGCCGTCGCCTTCAAGGATCAACTCGCCGCGCTTGTAGAGTTCTTCGGCGGTGTAGCTTTCCATGGGGGCGTCACGGGTTGCACCCGGCGCGCAGGCCGACACCGTGGCCGCCAGAAGCATTGCGCCAAGAACCCGCGCGCCTGCTGTCACGACTGCCATTCCGCCTACCCCACGCATTGCTTCGGACCGCCCCAACTGAGGAGCAAAACATACCTCAGGACGAGCGTTCGCCCCGTCTTGGTGACGTCCTAGCACAGAAAAATCCGGGGCGCAAAACGGCTTTCGCGTCGCAGGTGCCCCGGTGTCAGCCAAGTGCCAACCAAGTGAAGCGTCAGGCGGCACGCACCGGAAGATCGGCGGCAATCACGCCCACGCCCGGCAGTTTGCCCAGCGTCTGCGCCCCCACCTCAACCCGTTCCCATGCATCGGGCTGGGCGAACAGCGCACGCAACAGACGGTTGGTCATCGCATGGCCCGCGCGGATGCCGGTATAGCGGCCAAGGATCGGCGCACCGGCAAGATACAGATCCCCCAGCGCATCCAGCATCTTGTGGCGCACAGGTTCATCGGCATGGCGCAACCCGCCGGGGCTGAGCACCTGATCGCCTTGGAAAACGACCGCGTTCTCCAGCGTCCCACCCAGTGCCAGCCCATTGGCGCGCATCGCATCGACGTCAATCTGGCGGCAGAAGGTGCGGCTGTCGGACAATTCGCGCACGAAGGCACCATTGGCCAGATTCAGCCGCTTGGTCTGACGGCCAATCGCGGCTTCGGCAAAGTCGATCTGGAAGTCGATTTCCAGCATATCCGCCGGTTCCAGCCGCGCCACGGCATCGCCATCGCGCACTTCGACAGGCTTGAGCACCCGGATTGCCATTACCGGGGCGTCCTGCGCTTCAATCCCGGCGGCAAGGAAACCTTCGACAAAGGGCACGGCGGACCCGTCAAGGATCGGCACTTCCGGCCCGTCAATTTCGATCAGCGCGTTGTGGATCGCGCACCCCGCCAGCGCCGCCATCACATGTTCAATGGTCGAGACGGACACATCCGCCGCATTGGACACCAGCGTGCACAGACGCGACGGCACGACATGATCCCAAATGGCCGGGATCATCGCATCACGGGCCGCAACGTCCGTCCGCCGGAACACCACCCCATGATCCACAGGGGCCGGCATGACGGCCATGCGAACAGGCATGCCACGATGCAGGCCGAGGCCTTTGAAGATGGCAGTGGTCTTGAGCGTGTTCTGCACTTGCTTTCAGTCCGTTCTGGCAAGGTCAGCGGCCAATGGCGCAAGCCTTGCGTGCGCGCCAAGCCCCCTTGACGCAGGGCTTTGGTAATTCCGCACTGCGGCAATCTCAACTCACTCTTTGTAACTGAATATGTCACAGATCAAGTTGGCGCCAACCCGTTGATCCAAAATGAAAATGGCCCGAGGTCTCCCCCGGGCCGTTTCAATCTGTGATCGGGTTGTGATCGCGCTTCAGTTGGCCTGACGCCGCAGGAAGGCGGGAATCTCGATCCGTTCCTGATCCGCGCTCAGTTCCGGCTCGTCATCGAAGGAATTCACCGGGGGCTGCTGGCGGGCCTGCGGGGCAGGCTCAGCGGCCCCACCGGCCATGCGGTTGATCAGTGATCCGATCCCAAAGCGCGGGCGCGGCTCTGCCGCCGGTTTCGGCGCGGGGGCTGCGGCACGCTGCGGTGCGGCAGGTGCCTGCGGACGCGGGGCCGGGGCACCATTGCCCTTGGTCACAGCGGCTTGCAGACGAGCCAGCGCTTCGGGCGAGGGGGTGCCGGGCGCGCGCGGACGCGGGGCCACGAAAGCGGCGGCATCCTGGTCATGCGCAGTTGCCATCGGGCGCTGCTGCGGCGCGGGCTGCGGACGATAGGCCGGGGCGGGCATGTCGTCTGCGGCTTCATGCTGCGGCTGGAAGGACGGCTGCGGCGCGTCAAACAGCGACGGGGCCGGGTTTTGCAGCGGCATCGGTTGCGGCTGCTGGGCCATCGGCTGCGGCGCGTATTGCTGCGGCGCGGGCTGCTGAACCTGCATCGTCAGCGGCATTTCGGCGCGCGACTGCGGGGCCGGGGCATATTGCTGCGGCGCGGCCTGCGGCGGCAGCGGGGCGGCCATGCTGCGGCGCGCAACCGGGGTTTCGGCACGGTTCGCGGCGGTGGCGTCAATGCCGGTCGCCACGACCGACACACGGATCGCGCCTTCCATGCTGGTGTCCAGCGTGGACCCCACGATGATGTTCGCGTCGGGATCGACCTTGTCGCGGATGATATTCGCGGCTTCGTCCAATTCGAACAGGGTCAGATCATAGCCGCCGGTGATGTTGATCAACACACCCTTGGCCCCGTTGAGCGAGATTTCGTCCAACAGCGGGTTGGCAATCGCCTTTTCGGCCGCCTGAACCGCCCGGTCTTCGCCGGTGGCTTCGCCCGTGCCCATCATGGCCTTGCCCATCTCGTCCATCACGGCGCGCACGTCCGCAAAGTCGAGGTTGATCAGACCCGGACGCACCATCAGGTCCGTCACACCCTTGACGCCCTGATAGAGCACGTCATCCGCCATGGCGAAGGCTTCGGTAAAGGTGGTGCGCTCGTTCGCGAGACGGAACAGGTTCTGGTTCGGAATGATGATCAGCGTGTCGACGACCTTTTGCAGGGCCTCAATGCCCTCTTCGGCCTGACGCATCCGCTTGGCACCTTCGAACTGGAAGGGCTTGGTCACCACACCAACGGTCAGCACACCCAATTCACGCGCGGCCTGCGCAATGATCGGGGCCGCGCCGGTCCCGGTGCCACCACCCATACCGGCGGTGATGAAGCACATATGCGCCCCTGCCAGATGATCAACGATCTCTTCGATCGTTTCCTCTGCGGCTGCGGCCCCGACGGTCGGGCGGGCGCCCGCCCCCAGACCCTCGGTCACTTTCAGACCCATCTGGATGCGCGAGTGGGCTTTCGACTGTTGCAGCGCCTGCGCGTCGGTGTTCGCAACCACGAACTCCACGCCTTCTAGCTGCTTGTCGATCATGTTGTTGACAGCGTTGCCACCAGCACCACCCACACCGAAAACAGTGATGCGCGGCTTGAGTTCTTCCCGCTGCGAGGAAATCGAAAGGTTCAGGGTCATTGCCACTCCGCCTGCTGTTCGTTGTGCCGCCTGTTGTATCCGTCCGGCTTGGTTTCGCGCCTGTCCCGGGCGCAGGAATCCGAATTTATCCACGATTCTATCCACAGAGTGCGTTCAGGTCACGCGAAAAACGCCGCAAGCCCACAAAATATGGGCCTTCGGTCGCAGGTTTCAGCGGTATTTCGCCAAAGACGCTGTATGTCGGGGTTACCAGTTCTCTTTAAACCACTTAAAGGCCCGTTTCAGCGACCGTGCCGGATAGCGCTCGCTCGGCACGTCGAAATCCCACCATTCGTCTTGCGGGTGTGCGGCAAAAAGGCAGAGCCCCACGGCACTGGCAAAGGCGGGTCCGGTCGCGGCTTGCGGCAGGCCCTGAACACGCAGCGGACGGCCAAGCCGGACCCGCTGCCCAAGGATACGCGCCGCCAACCCATCAAGACCGGGGATCTGGCTTGCGCCGCCCGTCAGCACGATCTGCTGGCTGGGCAAATGTTCGAATCCGGCGGCATCCAGACGAACGCGCGCCTCTTCCAGAATTTCTTCGACGCGCGGGCGCATGATCCCGATCAACTCGGTCCGGCTGACCTGACGGC
Organism: Rhodobacteraceae bacterium PARR1; assembly: GCA_002256185.1. Classification (GTDB taxonomy): domain Bacteria; phylum Pseudomonadota; class Alphaproteobacteria; order Rhodobacterales; family Rhodobacteraceae; genus Paragemmobacter. Next base: position 9,308 of record NKIT01000073.1, read on the forward strand.
GATCCTTTTCCCAATCGCCCGAGTCGCCGCCGATCTCGATCATCTCGCGGTCGTCCATGCTGGTGGCATGCACGCCGCCATGCTTGGTCTTGATGCGTTCGGCCACGGCCACCGGGATTTGCAAGCCCTTGGAAATGTCCGAGGTGACATGATCCCCGCCCATGCGCACGGCATCGGAATAGATCATGTGCTTTTTCATAAAGATCGAAATGCCGGTCGATCCGCCGCCCATGTCGATGCAGGCGGCACCCAGTTCCTGCTCATCCTCGACCAGTCCCGAGATACCCGAGACATAGGCAGACGATGCCACCCCCGCGACCTCAAGATCGCAGCGCTTGATGCAGTAAAGCAGGTTCTGCACCACCGATCCTTCGACCGACAACAGGTGCATGTCGCAGGCCAGACGATTGCCGATCTGCCCGCGCGGATCGCCAAGACCGGTGCGGTGATCCAGCGCAAAGTTGACGGGCTGGGCGTGCAGCACCTCGCGCCCCATGCCGATGTCGGGCACGTCACAGGCGGCCAACACGCGGCCGATTTCCTGTTCCGTCACCACGCTGTCGGCCAGTTCGATGTCCCCCGCCAGACCGTAGCTGCGCGGTTCCGCCCCCGAGAAGCAGGCGATGACATGGTCCACCCGCACGTTGGCCATCTTCTGCGCCGCCTGCACGGCGGTGCGGATGGCGCGTTCCGTTTCGTTCATCACGGCGATTTCGCCAAATTGCACCCCGCGCGACCGTGTGGTCGCCGCCCCGATCACCCGGAACTGCGACTGCCCCGCCATCGGTCCGACGCCATCGCTTTCGCGCATCGCGTCCGGCCCGTCAAAGCGCAGGATCAGGCAGGCAATCTTTGAGGTGCCGACGTCCAGAATGGCCACGACGCCCCGTTGCATCGCCGCGCGGCGCATGTGGCGCATCGCCCGCTGCGATTGATAGAGATCGGTCATAGTTCGCTCCCGCTCGTCTCGATGCCCATGGCATTGCGGCGTTCGTTCATGGCGCTTGGCGCCAGCCGCAGCACAGGTCGTTTTTCGTTTCTCAGGTCCACGGTCAGAATGTCCCGCGCCAACAGGTCTTCGGCCTTGTCCAGCGCGATCAGGCGTTCCAGCGCTGCCGGAGCGTTCTGTTCGGGCAGCATGATCTTTTGATTGCGGTCCAGCACGATATCCCAGCGCCGTTCCCCCACGCGGACCAACCCGCGCATACGCGGCGTGATGCCTTGGGCAATGGTGAACAGTTCCAGCGCCTCGGCCGCCGCGTGGTCTGCCCCGTCGCCCGCAATCAGCGGCAGGTCGGGGCGGTCATCGCGGGCCGACAAGCCTGCCACACGGGCCCCGGTCGCATCCAGCATTTCGATCCGCTCCCCCTCGCGCCAGACCAGCGCGGGGACGCGTTCGGTGATCAGCACCTGCAACACGCCGCCACTGCGCACGCGCAATTCGGCGGTCGCCACGGCATCCAGCGCCTCGATCCGCTGGCGCGCCCCGTCAAGGTCCAGATCAAAGGACGACTGCGGCAGGTTCAGCTTCAGCCGCGCGCGGATCGCCTCGGCCAGTTCGGGGGCGGCACCTTCGACGGACACAAGGCTTACGCGGAATTCGGGGCGGGCCTGGAACTTGTCCACCATCCCGGTGAAAACGCCCGTCAACTGCGCCCGCCGCGTGTCATCGCGCAGGTAAAGCCCGGCCACCAAGGCCACCAGAAACACCGGCAAACCAACGCGAAACGCCACGCGGAACATGGGCGTCAGCCACAGCCGCTGCATCCGGTAAGCCCAACGGCTTGGGGCCGGATCGCGGCGCACGCCCGCACGCGCCGCAGGGCGTTGCTCTGCCGTCCGCGCCTGCGCACGGTCATAGACGCGATAGCGGTTATCGGCGTTCAGCGGTTGCACGAGGCATCCTCCACGATCCACCGGCACAATTCAGGGAAACTGATGCCCACATGCGCCGCCTGTTCGGGTGACAGTGAGGTGGGCGTCATCCCCGGTTGCGTGTTTGTTTCCAGCAGGATCAGCCCGTCCAGCCCCCGCGCTTCGTCCCAGCGGAAGTCGGTCCGGCTCAGCCCCCGGCAGCCAAGCGCCCGATGGGCACGCAGGGCATAGTCAAGGCAGGCTTCGGTGATCTCGGTGGGCAGCTTCGCGGGCAATTCGTGGCGCGACCCGCCGGGGGCGTATTTCGCGTCGTAATCATACCAGCCATCCGTGATGATGTCAGTCACGCAGAGTGCGCGGTCGCCGAGGACCGAGACCGTCAGTTCGCGGCCCGGCGCATAGGTTTCGACCATGACCATCTCGGGCATCTCAGCCGACAACATCGGAGCGTTCTGACCGGGGCGCACGATATACACGCCGACCGATGATCCTTCGTTGTTCGGTTTCACCACGTAGGGCGCGGGCAACACATGACCCGCCGCCACCACATCACGGTGCACGATGCGGCTTTCCACCACCGGCAGACCCGCCGCGCGATAGGCATCTTTGGCCCGGCTTTTGTCCATCGCCAGCGACGAGGCCAGCACGCCCGAGTGCGTATAGGGAATCCCCAACCATTCAAGGATGCCCTGCACGCAGCCATCCTCACCCCAGCGACCATGCAGGGCATTGAAACAGATGTCCGGTTGAATGTCATGCAGACGTGCGGGCAGGTCGCGGCCGGCATCGACCTCAACCACCTCAAATCCCGCCACCCGAAGCGCCTTGGCGCATTCGCGACCTGTGGACAAAGACACCTCGCGCTCAGCCGAGAGTCCGCCCAATAGGACCGCAATTCGGGGGGCTGCCCTGCCTGAACCGCCCGCCATGTATAACCGCCTCTGCCCAGCCTTTTTCGGCCGGTGCTGTAGTCTTTGTTTTTATTCGTTAATCAACGGATGTTTCACCCACCCGCATGATTTCCCACTCTAGCGTGATCCCGCTCGTTTGGAAAACCCTTTTTCGCACCTCCTCGCCCAATCCTTCCAGATCGGCTGCGGTCGCCCCACCTGCATTGATCAGAAAGTTGGAATGCATGGTGGACATCTGCGCCCCGCCCTGCCGCGCGCCACGCATGCCTGCGTCGTCGATCACCTTCCACGCCTTGAGTTCATGCGTGTCATCCGCTTTGCCCGTCGAAGAATGGCCGACCGGATTGCGAAAGGTCGATCCGGCAGAGCGGTCCTTGGTCGGCTGGCTGGCATCGCGCTTGGCGATCTGGTCTACCATCCGCGCCTCAAGCGCCGCAGGATCACCGGGCTGTGCGGAAAAACTCGCCTCGATCACCACCCAGCCTTCGGGCAGGGTGGATTGGCGGTACTGCAAGTGCAGATCGGCGGCGGGTATGGTCACGATGTCGCCTGAGCGTGTCACAGCCCGCACGCTGACCAGATGATCGGCAACGTACGACCCATAGCAGCCCGCATTCATCCGCACCGCGCCACCGATGCTGCCGGGGATCGTGCGCAAGAAGGTCAGGTCCAACCCCGCCTCTGCCGCGCGCCGCGCCACATGGGCATCCAGCGCCGCCGCCCCGGCGGTCACATGGCCGCCGTCAACCGTGATGGCATTGAACCCACGCCCCAGACGGATCACCACCGCCCGGATGCCGCCATCGCGCACGATCAGGTTGGACCCCACGCCCATCGGAAACACTGTCACCGCAGGATCTAGGTCGCGCAGGAAGGCGGCAAGATCGGCCTCATCCGCAGGCTGGAACAGCCAGTCGGCAGGCCCGCCCACGCGCAGCCATGTCAGTTCGGCCAAAGGCCGGTTCGGGGTCAGCGCGCCGCGTGGGGTGGGTAGGGTCATGAGACGTGTCTGGGTCATGCGTTCAGCTATCGCCCTTGCACCCGGCAGTGCAAGAGGGGCGCAACAAGGGCCGCGCAAATCCCGCTGGCGCGGATTGGCCCAAACGCGCCGCAGCCCCCCATCATAGCCTGTTTATTGCTGGAAAGGCGGCCCATTCTTCGCTAGACTCATCCCCAGACCCGGAAAACCGGGCGATCGGCAGCAACGACCCCGCAACGGGGCAGACACACAGGCGGATACCATGACAGAGATGGTCTATGGCGCTAACCCTGCGCGGGTGCGCGAACCCGTGATTCCGCGCTGGTGGCGCACCATCGACAAATGGTCGCTGACCTCGATCATGGTGTTGTTCGGCATCGGCTTGCTGCTTGGCCTTGCCGCATCGGTCCCCTTGGCCACCCGCAACGGGCTGGAGCCCTTCTATTACGTCCAGCGCCAAGCCGCCTTTGGCCTGATCGCCATGATCGCCATGTTCAGCGTCTCCATGATGCCACCCGAGGCGGTGCGCCGCGCCGGTGTCGTGGGCTTTATCCTGACCTTCCTTGCGCTGTGCGTGCTGCCCTTTGTCGGCACCGACTTTGGCAAAGGTGCGGTGCGCTGGTTTTCGTTCGGCTTTGCTTCGGTCCAGCCGTCGGAATTCCTGAAGCCCGCCTTCATCATCGTCGTCGCATGGCTGATCGCCGCGAGCTTTGAATTGAATGGACAGCCCGGCAAACTGGCCTCGCTTGGTCTGACCATCACCGTCGTGCTGATGCTGGCGATGCAGCCTGACTTCGGGCAGGCCGCGCTGGTGCTGTTTGGGTGGGGCGTGATCTATTTCGTGGCTGGTGCCCCCATGACGCTGATCGGCATTGTCGTGGCCCTTGTCGTCGGCGGCGGGTTTTTTGCCTATGAATCGTCGGAACACTTCGCCCGCCGGATTGACGGCTTCCTGACCCCCGACGTCGATCCACGCACCCAGTTGGGATATGCGACGAACGCGATCCAAGAGGGTGGGTTCTTCGGCGTCGGCGTGGGCGAGGGGCAAGTGAAATGGTCCCTGCCCGATGCCCATACCGATTTCATCATCGCGGTCGCTGCCGAAGAATACGGCCTGATCCTTGTCTGCGTCATCATCGGGCTTTATGCGACCGTCGTCGTGCGCAGCCTGTTCCGCCTGATGAAAGAGCGTGATCCCTTCATCCGATTGGCGGGGACTGGACTTGCCTGCATCTTTGGCGTTCAGGCGATGATCAACATGGGGGTCGCCGTGCGGCTGTTGCCCGCCAAGGGGATGACGCTGCCCTTTGTCAGTTACGGGGGGTCGTCCGTCATCGCGGCGGGGATCACGGGCGGGGCTTTGCTGGCCATGACACGCAAACGCCCACAGGGCCAGATGGGTGACATCTTCCACCGGCGGGGGCGGTAACATGGCGGCGGCGGGTGGTAAGACACCGCTGCTTCTGATCGCGGCAGGCGGCACGGGCGGACATATGTTTCCCGCCCAAGCCCTTGCCGAAGCGATGGTGCGGCGCGGTTGGCGAGTGAAACTTTCGACGGATGATCGTGGCGCGCGCTATGCGGGCGGCTTTCCCCATGTGGTGACCGTCGAGAAGGTGCGGTCCGGCACCTTTGCCCGTGGCGGGGCGCTGGCCAAACTGGTGGTGCCGTTCCAGATCGCAGGTGGCGTACTTGCCGCCGTGGTGGCGATGCTGCGCGACCGGCCCGCGCTGGTGGTGGGCTTTGGCGGCTATCCCACGATCCCGGCGCTGTCAGCGGCTTGGGTGCTGCGCTTGCCCCGGATGATCCATGAACAAAACGGCGTCTTGGGCCGGGTGAACCGCCTGTTCGCAGCACGGGTGGACAAGGTGGCCTGTGGCACATGGCCCACCGACCTGCCTGCGGGGGTCGAAGGCATCCACACCGGCAACCCCGTCCGCGCTGCCGTTCTCGAGCGCGCCGGGGCCGCCTATATCCCGCCGGGGGATTACCCCATGAGCCTTGTGGTCATCGGCGGCAGCCAAGGCGCGCGCATCCTGTCCGATGTCGTGCCTGCCGCCATCGGCCGCCTGCCCGCATCGCTGCGCCGCCACTTGCGCGTCGCCCACCAAGCGCGCGAGGAAGACATGCCCCGCGTCGAACAAGCGTACGAGGCTGCGGGCGTGATGGCCGAGGTACGGTCCTTCTTCACCGACATCCCGAGGCGATTGTCCGAGGCGCAGTTGGTCATCTCGCGTTCCGGTGCATCCTCCGTTGCCGATATCAGTGTGATCGGACGCCCGGCGATCCTGATCCCCTTTGCCGCCGCCACGGGCGATCACCAAAGCGCCAATGCGCGCGGGCTGGTTGACGCCGATGCCGCGATCCTGATCCCCGAAAACGCGCTTGACCCCGCCAGCCTGACCGCGCAATTGGAAGCTGTGCTGACAACGCCCGAGGCCGCCGTGAAGATGGCCCGCAATGCCGTGGCACAGGGCCGCCCCGACGCGACAGAGCGTCTGGTCGACTTGGTCCTGTCCCTGACAAAGGAAAACACGCGATGAACGCGACCAAACTGCCGGGCGAACTCGGCCCCATCCATTTCATCGGCATCGGCGGCATCGGCATGTCGGGTATTGCCGAAGTGCTGATGACCCTTGGCTATCGCGTCCAAGGCTCGGATGCCAAAGCGTCAAAGATCACCGACCGTCTGGTGAAACTGGGAGCGACCTTTTTCGAAGGCCAAAGCGCCGAAAACATCGGTGCGGCAGCGGTGGTGGTGATCTCTTCGGCCATCAAAAAGGGCAACCCGGAACTTGAAGAAGCCCGCCGCAAGAAACTGCCCGTCGTGCGCCGCGCGGAAATGCTGGCCGAGCTCATGCGCCTGCGCTCCAACATCGCCGTTGCGGGCACGCATGGCAAAACGACCACCACCACGATGGTCGCCACCCTGCTGGACCGGGGCGGGTTTGACCCCACCGTCATCAACGGCGGTGTGATCCATGCCTACGGCTCTAACGCCCGCGCGGGCGAAGGCGAATGGATGGTTGTGGAAGCCGATGAAAGCGACGGGTCGTTCAACCGTCTGCCCGCCACCATCGCCATCGTGACCAACATCGACCCCGAACATATGGAACATTGGGGCAGCTTTGACGCCTTGCGCAAAGGCTTTCTCGATTTCGTGTCGAACATCCCCTTCTACGGTCTGGCCGTCTGCTGCACCGACCACCCCGAGGTACAGGCGCTGGTGGGCAAACTGACCGATCGCCGGGTCAAGACCTTCGGCTTCAACGCGCAAGCCGATGTGCGCGCGGTGAACCTGCGCTTTGACAAGGGCACGGCACAGTTCGACATCCTCTTGCAAAACGAAGGCGACGATGCCCGCATCGACCGCTGCACCCTGCCGATGCCGGGGGATCACAACGTGTCAAACGCGCTCGCCGCTGTCGCCGTCGCCCGTCACTTGGGCATGAAGCGCGACGAAATCCGCGAGGCGCTGGCCAGTTTCGCAGGCGTCAACCGCCGCTTCACCAAGGTGGCCGAAGTGAACGGCGTCACCATCATCGACGATTACGGCCACCACCCGGTGGAAATCGCAGCGGTGCTCAAGGCCGCGCGTCAGGCCATCGCAGGCACCCCCGGCGCGCGCGTCATCGCCATCCACCAGCCGCACCGCTATTCGCGCCTGTCCAGCCTGTTCGAGGATTTCTGCACCTGCTTCAATGAGGCAGACGTCGTGGCCATCGCCGATGTCTATGCCGCAGGTGAAGACCCCATCCCCGGCGCATCGCGCGATGATCTGGTCGCGGGGCTGATCGCCCATGGCCACCGCCACGCGCGCGCGATTCTCGATGAGGCCGATTTGGCCCGACTTTTCCGCGAACAGGCCCGTCCGGGTGATCTTTTCGTCTGTCTTGGCGCCGGCACAATCTCGGCTTGGGCCAATGCCCTGCCCGCCCGCCTGATCGGTGCCGCGGCGTGAGGTTGAATCCCAAGGAAAATTCCCGCTTGGAGAAATCGGCGGTTCCGGGCCAAACTGCCCATCGCGCCGCAAGACCGTTTCAAGCGGCACTGGCGCGGGGGGAACCGGAATGATGTGGCCGCTTGGTGCCTTTGTCTTGTGGCTTTTGGCCACTGTGCTGACCGCGCGGGTCAGTTGTCCCAACCGTCAAGGTTGGGCTGCGATGGGACTGGTTGTCTTGGGAATTCCGCTCTTGGGCTGGATCACCTGGCTGAACGGCCCGATCTGGGGTGGGGCGGCGCTGATCATTGGCTGCGTGCTGTTGCGCCCGCCCGTTGCACGTCTGCTCAGCAGACCAGACCGCAACGAGGCGCGGCAAGAACCGGCAGAGTAACGCCTCAGCCCGCCGGCACCACGCCGGACAGGGCGTGGACACGGGCAGTGAAATCCTCACCGCGTTTTTCAAAGTTCGGATATTGGTCAAAGCTGGCGGCAGCCGGGGCCAACAGCACCACATCCCCCTCCTGCGCCTCTTCAGCCGCAAGGGCGACGGCACGCTCCATCGTTTCGCAAATCTCATGCGGGGTGTCGCCGATCTCCAGCGCGAAATCGCGGGCGGAGTGGCCGATCAGATAGGCTTTCACCACCGCAGGCAGATGGGGCTGCAAGGCGGTGATCCCGCCCTCTTTGCCCAAACCCCCGGCGATCCAGCGGATGCGCGGAAAGGCTTGCAGCGCCTTGGCGGCACTGTCCACATTGGTGGCCTTTGAGTCGTTGATGAACCGCACACCGCCGCGCGTGCCGACCAACTGGCTGCGATGCGGCAGGCCCGCAAAGCTGTGCAACGCCGCCTCGATCTGGCGCGGGGCCAGACCCAAGGCGCGGCAGGCGGCAAAGGCCGCACAAGCGTTCTGGTGGTTATGCGCCCCCGGCAGGCCCGACACCCCGCGCAGGTCGATGGAGGCGACCTGCCGCCCCTTGCGCCATTCGGCCAAGAACCCCTTGCGCGCAAAGACCGACCAGCCAAAGTCATCCAGCTTTTGGCCCGAGGAAATGCGGATCACCCGGTCATCCTGCGGCCCGGTCGCCAGTTGGTTGGCCAAGAACCGCCCCTCGGCTTCGTCCACGCCGATGATGGCGCGATCCGGACCGCCTTCGGCAAACAGCCGCCGCTTGGCCGCGAAATAGCCGCCATAGCCGCCGTGACGGTCCAGATGATCCGGCGACAGGTTGGTGAACACCGCCACATCCGGGGTCAGGTTGCGCGCAAGCTCGGTCTGGTAGGACGACAGCTCCAGCACCACCACCTCGCCATCCTGCGCGGGATCAATGTCCAGCACCCCGCGCCCGATATTGCCCGCCATCTGGGTGGGACGGCCCGCCTCGGCCAAGATATGATGGATCAGCGCCGTGGTGGTGGATTTGCCATTCGATCCGGTCACCGCCACAACCTTGGGCGTGACCTCAAAGTTATCCCATTCCTGCGAGGCATAAGAGCGGAAGAACAACCCGATGTCATTGTCCACCGGCACGCCCATCTCCATCGCGCGGGCGATCACTTTGTGCGGGGCCGGGAAATGATGCGGGATGCCGGGACTGGTGATCAGGCAGGCCACCCCGTCAAAGGCGCTTTGCCGGGTCAGGTCGGTGAGGGTGAACCCCTCCGCCTCTGCCTTGGCCCGCGCCTCAGGACTGTCGTCCCAGAGCAGCGCCTCCGCCCCCCCCGCAACCAGCGCCCGCGCCGTGGCCAGCCCCGACAGCCCAAGCCCGAGCACCGCCACCTTCGCCCCCGCAAACCCCTGCACCGCGATCATCTGATTTCCCCTTGGCTGCTGGCGAAGGGATAGGGGAAGTGGGGGGTGTGGGAAAGGGGGAAGTCAGGGGGTGGGGGCGAGGAGGGCTTGAAGGGCGGGGATTTCGGGATCGTCGGGGAAGTGGGTTTGGAGGAGGGTGAGGAGGGCGCGGGCGATTTGAGCATCATAATTTAGCATGTCATAATTGAACCAGTAGCCGTGCCCAGACAAGCGGTTACCTTCCTGTATATTTCTATTCCGCTGACCGCTAATATCAAGCGCTTGCCGATACAGTTCTACGGCCTCAGAAAATCTGAGGTTTGTTCTAATCACGTTGGCAAGCTGGTAAATGCGCATGCAATAGATCCCATTAGCCGTCCCGATTGTTGCCGCAGCTATGGCCAAAACCTGCCGACAAAGCACTTCGGTATCGGCATATCGGCCTTGGCGGTGCATC
>NKIT01000074.1 GCA_002256185.1 Rhodobacteraceae bacterium PARR1
GGGGGGCTGTCTGCCCCCCACGCCGCCGTTCCGGCGGCGCCCCCCGAGGGTATTTTCGCCAAGATGAAGCCGGGGTCATGGGTCATGGGTCTGCCACCTCTGCCGTTTCGTCACTTTCCTCGCCATATTCAGTGGAGACGATGCCCGCCTTATACCCTTGTTCTTCCAGCCAGCGGCGGAAGGGGGTGGTGTAGCCGTGGGTCGCAAAGACCGTCTCGCAGCCCGTGGCGCGGATAGCGTCGTTGAGGCCTTGCCAATCGGCGTGGTCCGAGACGACGAAGCCGTTGCCCAGACCCCGGCGGCGGCGGATTCCGCGCAGGGCCATCCAGCCAGAGGCAAAGGCCTCATCCGGTTGGCCGAAACGGCGCAGCCATGGGGTGCCGAGGGCCGAGGGTGGTGCGATCACCAAAGCGCCGGGATGGGTTTTTGCGCCAATCTCGGCTGTGACGCGGGTGGTGGCGGGCAGCCTGTAGCCTTGGGCGCGCAGGATGAGGTTGATCTCTTCGACCGCGCCATGGGTCAGGATCGGGCCTTGCGGGGTGACGCCTGCGATCAGGCGCTGCGCCTTGCCAAAGCTGTAGCCTGCCAGCACCGAAATCCGGCCTTCTGCGGCGTTGGCCGCCCACCATGCGCTGATGTCGGCCATCACCTGTGCTTGCGCTTGCCAGCGGAACACCGGCAGGCCGAAGGTGCATTCGGTGATGAAGGTGTGGCAAGGCACAGGTTCAAACGTCTCTGCAAGCCCGTCGGGTTCGACCTTGTAATCGCCCGAGACGACCCAGACCTCGCCCGCGCGTTCGATGCGGATTTGCGCAGAGCCGGGGACATGGCCTGCGGGGTGGAAGCTGACCGTGACGCCGCCGATGCGCCGCTCTTCTCCATAGGCGATGCCTGAAGCCGTGATGTCGCCAAGGCGGTGGCGAATGACGGGCAAGGCTTGGTGGGTGCACAGATACTCCCCGTGCCCCCAACGCGCATGATCGGAATGGCCATGCGTGATCAGTGCGCGGCCCACTGGGCGCCACGGGTCGATGTGGAAATCGCCATCCGGGCAATAGATGCCGCGATCTGTGAAGGTCAGGACGGGTGCGCGGGCCATTGGGGGAAGATAGGGCGGTCTGCCCTGCAAGCCAAACCTGAGTTCTGCCTGAATTTTGTGCAGATGCACATGCTGCACCCAGTCTGTGGCACGCGGCCCCTTTTCCCCGGCGAAGCGGGCTGTTTACATCAGGGCAACCGACGCGACGGGAGAACGGCGTGACGACCTATTTCAACGAGATGTATCAGGCAAGTTCCTCGGGCAAGTCCGTCCGCCCCCCCTATGCCCGGCTTGAGGACTGGATGAAGTCCATGCCCGCCGAGTTGCGGCACATGAAGCAGGCCGAGGCCGAGGCGCTGTTTCGCCGGATCGGCATCACCTTTGCGGTCTATGGCGAAGGTGGGGATCCGGACCGTCTGATCCCGTTCGACATGTTCCCCCGCGTCTTCACCAGTTCGGAATGGTCGCGGCTGGAGCGGGGGATCAAGCAACGGGCGCGGGCGCTGAATGCCTTTCTGGTGGATGTCTATGGCCGGGGTGAGATCATCCGTGCCGGGCGCATCCCATCAAAGCTGGTCTATCAGAACGCGGCTTATGAAAAGGCGGTGGCGGGGTTCCGCCCGCCCAAGGGGGTTTATTCCCATATCGTGGGCATCGATCTGGTCCGCACCGGCCCGGATGATTTTTTTGTGCTGGAGGACAACTGCCGCACCCCGTCTGGCGTGTCCTATATGCTGGAAAACCGTGAGATCATGATGCGGATGTTCCCGGACCTGTTCCGTGAGAACCGCATTCAGCCGGTAGAGCAATATCCCGAACTGCTGCGCCGCACCTTCGCCAGCGTGGCGCCTGACAAATGCGACGGCGAGCCGACCGTGGTGATCCTGACGCCGGGACATTTCAATTCCGCCTATTACGAACACAGCTTCCTGGCCGATCTGATGGGGGTGGAACTGGTCGAAGGGCAGGATCTGTTCGTTGAGGGCGGTTTTGTCTGGATGCGCACCACCGAAGGCCCGCGCCGGGTGGATGTGATTTATCGCCGGATTGATGATGCTTTCATTGATCCTTTGTGTTTCCGGCCCGACTCGATGCTGGGCGTGCCGGGGTTGATGGATGTGTATCGGTCCGGCGGGGTGACGATCTGTTCCGCACCGGGGGCAGGGGTGGCCGATGACAAGGCGGTTTATACCTTTGTGCCCGAGATGATCCGCTTTTACCTGGGCGAAGAGCCGATCTTGCAGAACGTGCCGACGTGGCAGTGCGGCAAGTCCGATGATCTGAAATACGTGCTGGAGAATTTGGCGGAACTGGTGGTGAAAGAAGTCCACGGCTCAGGCGGGTACGGCATGCTCGTCGGCCCCAAATCCACCAAGGATGAGGTTGAGGCGTTCCGCGCCCGCATCATCGCCGATCCCGGCAATTACATCGCCCAGCCGACACTGGCGCTGTCGACCACGCCCACCTTTGTCGCCGAAGGCATCGCACCGCGCCATGTGGACCTGCGGCCCTATTGTCTGGTGGGGGAGCGGATTGAACTTGTCCCCGGTGGCCTGACGCGGGTGGCGCTGACCGAGGGGAGTTTGGTCGTCAACTCGTCCCAAGGTGGCGGCGTCAAGGATACTTGGGTGCTGGCGGAGTAACGGATATGCTTTCAAGAACCGCCGACAACCTGTTCTGGATCGCCCGCTATATGGAGCGGGCTGAAACCGCCGCTCGATTGCTGGAGGTGGGGTCGCGGATCGCGCTGCTGCCCTCAGCCGCGGGCTATCGCAATGAGTGGGATTCGCTCTTGCAAGCCTCAGGCAACGCGGATTCCTTTGCCCGGAAATATGGCGAGCCTGTCCAGCGCAACATCGAAAGTTTCCTGTTCTTTGACCGGGACAATGCCAATTCGGTGGCCTCTTGCATCACAACCGCGCGGGAAAATGCGCGGATCGTGCGGACGGCGCTGACGGCGCAGGTTTGGGATGCGCTGAACTCTGCGTTTCAGGAGTTGCGCCATCTGGAACGCACCCCGCGCAGCGAGTTGGAGCTGTCGCGCCTGACGGAATGGACCATGCGCCATTCCGCCATGGTGCGCGGCGCAATTGACGCCACGCTGTTGCGCAATGACGGCTGGGATTTCCTGAACCTTGGCTATCATCTGGAACGCGCCGACAACACCGCGCGGCTGATGGATGTGAAATACTATGTCCTGTTGCCGAAGGTGGATTTCGTCGGTTCCGGCTACGACAATTACCAATGGACCACGATGCTGCGCGCAATGGGGGCGCATCGGGCGTTTCATTGGGCCTACGGGGGCGAGGTGACAGCGGCCAAGATCGCGCATTTCCTGATCCTGAACCCGCAAAGCCCACGGTCGCTGATCACCTGCGTGGCGGGTTTGTCAGACCATCTGGACCGACTGGCCAAGGCCTATGGCGCCTGCACCCCGGCGCAAGAGGCGGCGCGGGCCATGCGCGAAGGGATTGAGACTTTGACTGTCGAGGGCATCTTTGACGAAGGCCTGCACGAATTCCTGTCGCGCTTCATCGGGGTCAATGCCGATATGGGGGCCTTGGTGCGCAATACCTATCTGGACGGGGATCGCTGATGCTGCTGACGGTCGATCATGTGACGCGCTATCGCTATGACCATCCGGTGCGCGGGGTGGCGCAAAGCCATCGCCTGACGCCATCGATCTTTGACGGGCAGCGCGTGCTGTCGTGGTCCGTCATGGTGTCCGACGCCACCAAGGGCGCGCAGTTCCGCGACGGGGCGGGGGATGCCTTGCAAAGCTGGACGGTCAAGGGACCGGTTTCAGTGGTTGAGGTGCGGGTGCGCGGCACGGTGGAAACCCACGATCTGGCGGGGGTTTTGCGCGGGCACCGGGAAAGCGTGCCACCCGATGCCTATCTGACCGATACACCCGCGACAGCGGCGGACCTTGCCCTGCGCGACCTGTCGGCGGCCGCCAAGGGCACCGAAGGACCGCTTGCCGCTGCCCATGCGCTGGCGGGGGCCGTGGCCGATGCCATCGTTTACCGCCCCGGCGTGACCGAAGCGCGCACCACGGCGGCTGAGGCTTTGGCGCTGGGCGAAGGCGTCTGTCAGGACCATGCCCATGCGCTGATCGCGGTGGCGCGGGCGGCGGGACTGCCGGCGCGCTATGTTTCGGGCTATCTCTTCGCCGATCAGGAGGGCGCGGCGTATGAGGCGGCGCATGCCTGGGCCGAGGTCTATGTCGCGGGTCTGGGATGGGTCGGCTTTGATCCGGCCAACCGTTGCTGCCCGGATGCGCGCTATATCCGGCTGGGGTCGGGTTTTGACGCGCAGGATGCTGCACCGATCCGGGGCGTTGCGCGCGGACCGGGGCATGAGGCGCTTGAGGTCAGCGTGACCGTGACAGAAACGGCAGCACAGGCGCAAAGCCAGCAATAGCCTGCCACGATCCTGCCACCCATCGGCCATAGGATGGCGCGCATCTTGCACAAGGATACCGTCGTTGGTTCCTTGTCATGGTGTGTAGAATGTCGCTGAATTACGATTTCGACATGGTGGCCGTTCAACCGGATGTGGTGTTTTCCGACCCGAAGTTGGCAGGCTTGCTGAACGGGCCGAGGGCGCGGTCCACCATCGCCGCGCATCACGTGGCGCTGTTCCGTGATCCCGGCACACTGCGGGCGTTTCGGGATGCGCCGCAGCCGCTGCGGACCTATCTGATCGCCTCGGGCTTTTCGGGGGCGGACCATGTGTCCGACGTGCCCAAGGGCATCTATCCCCTGCGCGAAGAGGCGCTGCGTGTGCGTCTGATGGAGCGCATGGCCACCAATGTGGGGCGCTTCCCCTTGCCCAAGGCGGCAGAGACGCCGCAAGGCTGGGGGACGTTTCAGTTGCAAGACTTGCTGACGCACCTGTTTGAGGCGCGGCCTGTAGCGGATGATGCGCTGGAAGATTGGCTGGCCACGCAGCGCGCGCGTCGGATGGCCACGGGCGGGGCAGAGGCGGGGCGGTCCGTCCAGAAACCCGGTGGCCTGATGTCACGTCTGTTGGGCCGCGTGGTGAATTGATGGGCAGATGCCCGGACTTCGGGCAGACTATTCGCGCCAAGCCCGCACTTGGGCTTTCCATCTTCGTCACCTCTCGTTAGCACTTATCCCCATATTGATACGGGGGAGGGCGGGGATGACCTATTGCGTGGGGCTTTTGCTGAATGACGGCATGGTGATGCTGTCGGACACCCGCACCAATGCGGGGTTGGACAACATATCCACCTATCGCAAGATGTTCGTCTTTGAAGACCCCGGTGAACGGGTGATCGTCATCATGACGGCGGGCAGCCTGTCCATCACCCAAACCACCTTGGCCCGTCTGCGTGAGGTGATTGACAGCCCTGATTCGGATGCCGAAACCTCAATCATGAAGGCGCCGACGATGCTGAAGGTGGCCGAGATTGTCGGCAACATGCTGGCCTCTGTGCGCACCGAAATCGACGAAAAGCTGAGTGCGATGAATCAGGGGGCAACCGCCAGCATGATCGTGGCAGGCCAGCGCAAGGGCGGCGCGATGCGGCTGTTCCTGATCTACCCCGAGGGAAATTTCATCGAAGCGACCGAGGACACGCCGTTTTTGCAGATCGGCGAGCATAAATATGGCAAGCCGATCCTAGACCGCGTGGTGAAGCCCACGACCAGTCTCGCCGACGCGCAAAAGGCGGTGCTGTTGTCGATGGATTCGACGCTGCGGTCGAACCTGTCGGTCGGCATGCCGCTGGATCTGTGCGTGATCGAACGCGATGCCTGCAAGGTCACGTCGCGGCGCCGGATCGAGGCGGGGGATGCCCAGTTCCGCGCCATGTCCGAGGCCTGGTCCAAGGCGCTGCGCGACGGCTTCTTGCAGATCAACCTGTAACCGCCAGATTTTTCTGCGAAATATCATGATTGCCGCCTTTTCTGCGAAAAGGGGGGGCGGGTCCGTCGCAGAAGGATCGTCTTGGGATCTTCGCAGAAAACCCGTCAGCGGTGCGCGTCAAACAGCCCGCAGGCGGTGTCAAAAAACCGGGCGCGATGGGTGGGGGTTTCCATCATCACCTCATGTTCGGCCATCGGATACATGTCCAGTTTTCCCTGCGGCCAGCGTGTCATACGCAGGTGGATCGGACCGGGGTCCACCACCTTTTCCGCCGTGCCAAGCGCGGTGATACAGGGCAGGGTGGGTGACGGCAGCGACGACAGTGCCGCGCATTCACGCAAGGCCGCGTGCAGCCAGCCCATGCTGGGACCGCCAAGCGCAAGATCGGGGGCGCCTGCGACCTGACACCGCATGTAGTCCCACATGGCCGGATCACTGGTCAGGACATTGCCTTCGAACGGCACCGACAAGAGATAGGTCTTGCCCCCTGTGGTGGGGGCATAGCTTTGCGCGCGCCCGGCCCAGACCGAAAGTTGCGCGATAAACGGGGCCAGCGGCCGCATCCACGCCGCGATGCTGATGCCCCACATCGGCGCAGAGAATGCGGCCGCTTGAAACGGCAGGCCGCGTGCCAGTGACCGCAGGCCGATGCAACCGCCCATCGAATGGCCGATCAGGAACAACGGCCCTTCCGCGCCATCGGCCCGCGCCCATGCCAGCAGTGCATCGACATCGCGCTGGAACTCATCGAAATCGCCAATATGGCCGATCATCCGGTCGGCATCGCTGCGGTCCGCCAGCCCCTGTCCACGCCAGTCGACACTGGCGCAAGCATAGCCGCGCCGGGCCAGATCGCTGGCGGCGCGGCCGTATTTTTCAATGTATTCCGTGCGCCCCGGCATCAGGATGACCGTGCCCTTGGCCCCCGTCAGCGGCCAATGCGCCGCGCGGATGCGCCTGCCATCCCGTGTGGTGAGCCAAGCCACGTGCACTTCGGCCGGTCCATCTGCCAAGTCCGCGAAATAGGGCGCATCAGCGACCATCAGCCCAGCACCGAACCGAGTTTCATCGCCAGACCCATGTTGCCATCGACCGACAGTTTGCCGGTCATGAAGGCCATCGTCGGGTTCAGGTCACCTTCAAGGATCGCGCGGAACGTGTCTGCATCGGCGGTCAGGGTCACGTCGGCGTCATCGTCGCCCGCGCGCACGCCTGCGCCGTCCATCATGATCGCGCCTTCGCCGGGGATGACGAATTTTGCCACACCGTCAAAGCCGCCGTTCAGTTTTTCGGTCAAAGCGGCAACTGCCGCGTCGATGATGTCGCTCATGTCTTGTCCTTTGCCTTGATCCTTGCCTATCGCCCGAATGTCGCTGTCTCGTGACCGTAAGCCTATGGCCTTTTGCGGGCGATGCGATACCTTCTGCATCATGAAAGCGCGGGCCATCCTTCACAATCATGTCGTTGCGGCACTTTTGGTGCTTTTTGCGCTGACAGGCGCGGTTTGGGCGCAAACGGCGGATCTTGATACCCTGTTCGACGACCTGAAATCCGCCGATGCGACGCAAGCGCAGCGGATCGAGCGGGAAATCCTGAACGAATGGTCCAAGAGCGGGTCACCCGCGATGGATTTGCTGCTCAAGCGCGGGCAAGAGGCGATGGCGGCGGGGGATTACCCTGCGGCCATTGAGCATTTTACCGCGCTGGTGGACCACGCCCCCGATTTTGCCGAAGGCTGGAACGCCCGTGCCACGGCCTATTACATGGAAGGTGAGTTCGGTCCCTCGATCGAAGACATCGCCCAGACGCTGACCCTGAACCCACGGCATTTCGGCGCGTTGTCGGGCTTGGGGATGATCTTTCAGGAACTTGACCAACCTGAAAAGGCGCTTGAGGTCTACCGCGCCGCGCTGGCTATACATCCCCACCTTGGCAGCGTATTGGAAGCCGTCGAGGCGCTGGAAAAAGAAACCGGCGGGCAGGACCTGTAAGGCAAATCACCATGGCCACCCCGTCGCGGGTGACGGCGGTCCTTGGGCCGACCAACACCGGCAAGACCCATTACGCCATCGAACGGATGCTGGCGCATCGCACCGGGGTCATCGGCCTTCCGCTGCGTCTGCTGGCGCGTGAGGTTTATGACCGCATCGTCAAGGCGCGTGGCCCTTCTGTCGTGGCGCTTGTGACGGGCGAAGAGCGGATCGTTCCCGAACGCACACAGTATTGGGTCTGCACCGTCGAGGCGATGCCGCTGGAAATCGGGGCCGATTTCGTCGCGGTGGATGAGATTCAGCTTTGCGCCGATGCCGACCGCGGCCATGTCTTCACTGACCGCCTGCTGCGGGCGCGGGGACTGCATGAAACGCTGTTCATGGGGTCTGACACCATGCGCAACGCGATTGCTGCGCTGGTGCCGGGCGTGCAGTTCATGAAGCGGGACCGGTTTTCCACCCTGACATGGACGGGTTCGAAAAAGATCAGCCGCATGCCGCCGCGCAGCGCCATCGTCGGCTTTTCGGTTGAAAACGTCTATGCGATTGCCGAACTGATCCGGCGGCAAAAGGGCGGTTGCGCTGTGGTGATGGGCGCGCTTTCGCCCCGGACACGCAATGCGCAGGTGGCGCTCTATCAGAACGGCGACGTGGATTATCTGGTGGCCACGGATGCCATCGGCATGGGGCTGAACCTTGATATCCGGCATGTGGCGTTTTCCTCGACCGCCAAGTTTGATGGCCACAGGATGCGAGGGCTTTTCCCGTGGGAGTTGGCGCAGATCGCGGGCCGGGCCGGGCGGCACACCGAAAACGGCACCTTTGGCATCACCGGCGAGGCGCGGCCGATGGACGACGACATGATCGACGCCATCGAAAACCATCGTTTCGCGCCGGTCAAGAAACTGCACTGGCGCAATGAAACGCTGGAATTCGGCACGGTCGAACGGCTGGTGCGCAGTCTGGAAGCGCCTACCTCCAACGACTGGCTGACCCGCGCGCGGGATTCCGATGACCTTGTGGCGTTGAAAAACCTGTCGGAAATGCCCGAAGTCCGCGACAGGGTGAAAAGCCCGCAGGATGTGCGCCTGCTGTGGGACGTGTGCCGCGTGCCGGATTTCCGGTCATCCGCTCCGATGGAACATGCAAGCCTGCTTGTGCGTATCTTCGAGTTCCTGAAAGCCGGACGCGTGCCATCGGACTGGCTTGCCAAGGCGATGGAGCGGATCGACAAGACCGAAGGCGATATTGATGCCATCTCAAAACGATTGGCCTATATCCGAACTTGGACCTATGTGGCACAACGCAAAGGTTGGGTCGAAGACGAAACCCATTGGCGCGACGAAACGCGCGCTGTAGAAGACCGCCTGTCAGATGCGCTGCATGCGCGGCTGACTCAAAGGTTCGTTGACCGCCGCACATCGGTTTTGATGCGGCGGTTGAAGCAAAAGGAGACCCTCGTGGCCGAGGTGAATGACAAGGGCGAAGTGACGGTGGAAGGCGAATTCGTCGGCCGTTTGGACGGCTTTCGGTTCCGGCAGGATGCTTCCTCGTCGCCCGATGAGGCGCGCACGCTGCAACAGGCGGCGATGCAGGCGCTGAAGCCCGAATTCCACCTGCGGGCGGATCGGTTCTACAACGCGCCCGACACGGAGATGGATTTCACCGAACAGGGCGGGCTGATGTGGGGCACCACGGCGGTCGGCAAGCTGGTCAAGGGTGCCGAACCCCTGCGCGCGCAGGTCGAGGCGTTTGTCGACGAAGAGGCTGGCCCTGATGTGGTGGAAAAAGTCCGCCGCCGCTTGCAGCACTTCATCGACCGCAAGACCGCCGCCCTGTTCGAACCGCTTCTGGCCATGAGCCGGGATGAGGCGCTGACGGGTCTGGCCCGTGGCTTTGCCTTTCGGTTGGTTGAGTCTTTGGGCGTTCTGCCGCGCGATGCGGTGGGCGATGACGTCAAGCAGTTGGATCAGGACGCGCGCGGCGCGCTGCGCAAGCACGGTGTGCGCTTTGGCCAATTCACCATCTTCCTGCCTGCGCTGCTGAAACCCGCGCCGACGCGCCTGCGTCTGGTTCTGTGGTCGCTGTACAATGGTCTTCAGGAATTCCCCGAAAGCCCGCCGCCGGGTCTGGTGACGATTCCGAACATCACTGAGGTGCCAAAGCAGCATTACACGCTGTCGGGCTATCATCCGGCAGGGACGCGGGCGATCCGCATCGACATGCTGGAACGACTGGCCGATCTTCTGCGCGCCAAGGACAGCCGCGCGGGCTTTGAGGCCATGCCCGAGATGCTGTCGATCACCGGCATGACGCTGGAACAATTCGCCGATCTGATGACTGGCCTTGGTTACAAGGCGGAAAAGGCAGAACGGCCCAAGGTCAAGACGGTGGAACTGCCTGCGCCCTCCACCTCGACCGCGCCGATTCCCGAAGAAGAATCGGTTCTGGCCCCGCCGCCGGAACCCGAAGCCCCGGTTGAGGGTGCAGAGGCCGCGCCGGTGGAGATGGAAGTGTATTTCAGCTTCTCTTGGGCACCCAAGCCGCGCTTCCAACGCGCCGAACGTCCGCAGGGTGACCGCCCGCGTGGCGACCGTCCGGCCCGCCCGCAAGGAGATCGTCCGCAGGGGGATCGACCCAAGCGCGCCGAAGGCGATGCCAAACCGCAGGGCGAGCGTCCGCCGCGTGCTGACCGCCCGCAGGGAGAGCGTCCGCAGGGCGACCGGCCCCAAGGTGATCGCCCACAAGGCGAGCGGCCACAAGGCGAGCGTCGGGATCGTGGCAAGGGCGGCGATTTCAAGGGCGGCAAGGGTGGTGGCAAGTTCGACCGCAACGACCGCAAGGATGGCGGCAAAGACGGCGGCAAACCGCAGGGGGCCAAGTCGTTTGAGGCCCGTCCCCCCCGCGTTGAAAAGCCGATTGACCCTGACAACCCCTTCGCGGTCCTCGCGGCCTTGAAGAACAAGGTCTGATCGGATCGCCTTTGGCTGGACCCGGTTCAGGCAAGGGAACCAAGACCGCGCCGCTGCAGCGCCCGACGCTGCGGCTGGACAAATGGCTTTGGCAGGCGCGGTTCTTCAAGACCCGCGCCCTCGCCGCCGAGATGGTGGAAACCGGCCACCTGCGCGTCAACGGCCAACGCAGCCGCAAACCGGGCCATGCTGTGGCGGTGGGTGATGTGCTGACATTTCCGCAAGGCGGGCGCATCCGACTGGTCCGCGTGCTGTCCTTGGGCGAACGTCGCGGCCCCGCGACCGAGGCGCAAGAGATGTATCTTGATCTGGATGCCCCCGCTGCGGCGGTGTCGCCGCTTGAATGATCCGGCAAACCCTTTTAAGTCACAGCCCAACCAAGCCTTGGGAGCAACGCCATGACCTATGTGGTGATCGACAACTGCATCGCCTGCAAATACACCGACTGCGTCGAAGTCTGCCCGGTGGACTGCTTTTACGAAGGCGAAAACATGCTCGTCATCCACCCGGATGAGTGCATCGATTGCGGCGTCTGCGAACCAGAATGCCCGGCGGACGCAATTCGTCCGGACACGGAACCGGATATGGACCAGTGGGTTGCCTTTAACAGGAAGTATTCGGAAATGTGGCCGGTACTGACCGTGAAGAAGGATGCACTGCCCGAAGCCGAAGCCCGCGACGGCGAAACCGGTAAACTGGCAAAGTATTTCTCGGAAGCGGCAGGCGAAGGCAGTTGAGACCTGGATGGGGCTCGCCTGATTTATGGCGTGATTCCCGAAATGATTCGCGTCGGGTGCCATGACGAATCAGTGTTGCAGGCTGGAATGGCGTTGATTCAACGGCTTGCGCCGCAAGTGCGTGTTTTGGCCCCCGTTGGAATCGCGTCATTTTTGTGATACAAGACGTGGACAGAACGCACGGAAGCCTGATCCCTTGCTCGGCGCTGCTCGCCTGAGAAGGTTCTTCTTGTGACAATTCTACCGGATCGCCGGGGCGGCCTTCGCCCCGGACGGTGGTTTTGTCTTCTTTACGGGCGTCGCAACCGAGGAAGCGACTTGATGACCAAGACCAAGAAGCCCGACTTTCGTCCCAACGAATTCGTCGTGTACCCGGCCCATGGTGTGGGCAGAATCATCTCGATCGAAGAGCAAGAGATCGCCGGTCTGCGGCTGGAGCTCTTTGTCATCTCGTTCGAGAAGGACAAGATGACCCTGCGCGTGCCGACGCACAAAGCGACCGAAGTGGGGATGCGTCAGCTTTCCACCCCTGACATCGTGTCAAAGGCGCTGGACACCCTGAAGGGCAAGGCGCGGGTCAAGCGGGCGATGTGGTCGCGCCGCGCGCAGGAATATGAGCAAAAGATCAACTCGGGCGATCTGCTCTCGATTGCCGAGGTTGTCCGCGACCTGCACCGCACCGATGACCAGCGCGAACAGTCCTATTCCGAGCGTCAGTTGTACGAAGCCGCATTGGAACGCCTGACCCGTGAAGTCGCGGCTGTGTCTGGCGTTGATGAGGCGGGCGCACAGAAAAAGGTCGGTGAGGTTCTGGTCGGTCGCGCAGCCTGATCCTGACCACTGCCGAGAGATTTGGCCGCAGGGGCGACCCTGCGGCCTTTTTCATGCCTCAGGCGGCAGAACCGCCGATCGTCAAACCGCCGATCATCAGTGTGGGTTGACCCACCCCCACCGGCACCCATTGCCCGGCCTTGCCGCAATTGCCGATGCCGGGGTCCAGCGCCAGATCATTGCCGATGGCGCGGATCTGTTTCAGCGCGGTTGCACCGTCACCGATCAGCGTGGCCCCTTTGACCGGGGCACCGACCTTGCCGTTCTGCACCCGATACGCCTCGGTGCAGGAGAACACGAACTTGCCGTTGGTGATATCGACCTGACCGCCGCCGAAACCGACCGCGTAGATGCCATCCTTCAAATCGGCGAGGATGTCCTTGGGATCATCCTGCCCCGCCAGCATATAGGTGTTGGTCATGCGCGGCATCGGGATATGGGCATAGCTTTCCCGCCGCCCGTTGCCTGTGGGGGCCACGCCCATCAGCCGCGCGTTCTGCCGGTCCTGCATATAGCCCACCAGCACGCCATCCTCGATCAAGACGTTCTTGCCCGAGGGCGTGCCTTCGTCATCGACAGAAATCGACCCCCGCCGATCCGGGATGGTGCCGTCGTCCAGCACGGTCACACCCTTGGCCGCGATCTGCTGGCCCAAAAGCCCTGCAAAGGCCGAGGTTTGCTTGCGGTTGAAATCCCCCTCTAGCCCATGACCAATCGCCTCATGCAGCAAGATGCCCGGCCAGCCGGGGCCAAGCACCACATCCATCATCCCCGCCGGGGCCGGGATGGCGTCAAGGTTGACCAAGGCGATGCGCAGTGCCTCTTGCACCAGAGGCTGCCAATGATCGCGCGCCATCAGGCGGGCCAGACCAAAGCGCCCACCGCCGCCCGTGCCGCCCTGTTCGCGCAGACCGCCCTGTTCCACGATGACAGACACGTTCATCCGCGCCATCGGCCGGATATCGGTCAGGCGCAAACCTTCGGGGCGCAGGATTTCAACCTCTTGCAAGCCCGCTGACAGCGTGGCCGAGACCTGCACCACACGTGGGTCAAGGCCGCGGGCATAGGCGTCAATCTCTTTGAGCAGGTCGATTTTCAGCGCAAAGGTCGCATCCGCCATAGGGTCCGTGTCGCCGTAAAGCTTGACGTTGGTGCCTTGCGGGGCAGGGGCGAGCACCCCGCCGCCATCACCCACAGCCAGACGCGCAGTTTCGGCCGCGCGGCGCAGGGCGCGTTCGGAAATCTCGGTTGAATGGGCGTAACCCGCGACCTCACCGCGCACGGCGCGCAGGCCGAACCCTTCGGAGGCGTCATAGCTGGCGGTGCGGATGCGGCCATCATCGAGCACGATCGCCTCGGACCGGCGGCGTTCCAGAAACAACTCGCCATCATCCGCGCCCGCTGTTGCCGCACGCAGCACCGACAGGGCAACCCCTTCGTCCAAAAGGGTTTCAAAGGGCCGGAAGGGGGCGTCCTGCGCCGTGTCTGTCGCCGGGTTTGTCATGGGGCCTGTCCTTGATCTGCGTCAAACGGCGCGTTTATGCCGCAACGGTTTTGCTTGTCGCGACCTTCCTAATATGGTTTCAAGCGACGTGGAAACAACGGGATTCTGTCCATTCGCGCGACCTGTGCGCTTTGGACGGTCCGGGACAAGGCAGCGGCGAAGCCGCGCACGCGAACGGGAATAGAACATGCGTCTTCTGACCACTCTGAACGGTATGGCGGCCGGCATCGCCGCGTCGGTCTTTTCTGGGGCGGCCTTCGCGCAGGGGCTTGAAATTGTTGGACAACCGGTTGCCGAGGGCATCGGGTTTCAACCCGCCGGGACCGAACTTGCGCATGACCTGCAGGGTCTGGATCACCTGTTGCTGTATATCATCACGGTCATCACCATCTTCGTGACCGGCCTGCTGATCTATGTGATCGTGCGCTACAGCAAGCGGGCAAATCCGGTTCCGTCGCGGTTTAGCCACTACACGCCGATCGAGATTGCGTGGACGATTGTTCCGATCCTTATCCTGATCGTCATCGGGTCGTTCTCGCTGCCGGTGCTGTTCAAGCAGCAGACCATTCCTGAAGGTGACGTTACCATCAAGGTGACGGGCAACCAGTGGTACTGGAGCTATGAATATGTCGATGATGGCGTGGCCTTTGACAGCTACATGATCGGCTCTCCCGCAACGGGCGGCGCGAACATGATGACGCCTGAGGTTGAAAAGCAACTGGTTGATGCGGGCTACACCAAGGAACAGTTCCTGCTTGCCACCGACACCGCCGTTGTCGTGCCGGTGGGCAAGACCATCGTGATGCAGGTCACCGCCGCCGATGTGATCCATTCATGGAAGATCCCGGCCTTTGGCGTGATGCAGGATGGCGTTCCCGGTCGCTTGGCCCAGTTGTGGTTCAAGGCCGAGCGTGAGGGCATCTACTTTGGCCAGTGCTCGGAACTCTGCGGTCAGATGCACGCCTACATGCCGATCACGGTCAAGGTCGTGTCCGAAGCCGCCTATGCCGCATGGCTGGAAAAGGCCAAGACCGGCGATGTTGTCCTGTCGCAGGCAGAACTTGAAGCTGTGGCACCGGTTCAGGTCGCCGCAAGCAACTGATCCCGCGCGGGTCGCGCAAGGCAGGGGCGGTCCCGGAAGCGGGGCCGCTCTCCCACACCGGGGGCGGGTTTCTGCCCCGACGAAGATCGGACGTAGCAGATGACGGATATCCGCGCCTTTGAAGGGCCGCAGGAAGCGGGCTTTGGCGATTACGTGCAGCTTCTCAAGCCGCGCGTGATGTCGCTGGTGGTGTTTACGGCGCTGGTCGGGATACTCGTGGCGCCGGTGTCGGTGCATCCGGTGCTGGCTTTCGTGTCGATCCTGTTCATCGCCTTGGGCGGTGGTGCGTCGGGCGCGCTGAACATGTGGTGGGACGCGGATATTGATTCCGTGATGCGCCGCACGAAGAACCGTCCCGTCCCTTCAGGGCGTGTCCAATCTGGTGAGGCGTTGGGTCTTGGCATGGGCCTGTCGGGCCTGTCGGTGTTGATGCTGGGACTGGCGTCAAACTGGCTGGCGGCGGGGCTGCTGGCCTTTACCATCTTCTTTTACGTCGTGATCTATTCGATGTGGCTGAAACGCTCTACCCCGCAGAACATCGTGATCGGTGGCGCCGCAGGGGCTTTCCCGCCCATGATCGGCTGGGCCTGTGCGACGGGCGGGGTGTCGATTGAAAGCGTGCTGATGTTCGCGCTGATCTTCATGTGGACGCCGCCGCATTTCTGGGCCTTGGCGCTGTTCATGAAGGACGACTATTCCAACGCGGGCGTGCCGATGCTGACCGTGACGCATGGTCGGAAATCCACTCGCAAACATGTGCTGGTCTACACGATCCTGCTGGCCCCGGTCGCGCTGGCGGCGGGCTTTACCAGCATCGGCGGGCCGATCTACATGACCGTGGCCGTTGTGCTGAACGCCTTGTTCCTGCGCGGCGCATGGCGCATCTGGAAGCGTGATGAGGTGGTGGCAGAAGCGGATAATTACGCCGTGGAAAAATCAGTGTTCCGCTTCTCGCTGTATTACCTGTTCTTGCTGTTTGGCGCGTTCTTGGCCGAGGCGGCGCTGCGCCCCTATGGCTTTGGGGGCTGGTAAGATGGCGCTGCGCCCGCACCACGAAATTCACACTCGCCGCTTTGGCCGCAATCTTGGCGTCGGTCTGACGCTGGGCGCGTTCATCGTGATCGTTTTCGCAATGACGGTGGTCAAAGTCACCCAAGGCGGTGGCATGAAGGACCCGGTCGCACAAACCAGCACCACAACCAAAGAGGGAACACCGTGAAGGGTCAGAACCGCACCGCGCTTTACCTCGTTGGCGTCGTGGCAACCATGGCATCGCTGTCTTTCGCAGCCGTCCCGTTTTATGACTGGTTCTGCCGGGTCACGGGATTTGGCGGCACCACCGGCGTGGCCGAGGTTGCGCCTGACACCATTCTTGATCAGACCGTCCGCGTCCGTTTCGATGCGTCGACCGAACGCGGCATGCCGTGGGAATTCCACCCCGTGCAGCGCGAAATGACCGTGCGCATCGGTGAAAACGTGCTGGCCTTCTATGAGGCGTATAATCCCTCGATCCGCACGGTGGGTGGCACTGCCAGCTATAACGTGACCCCGGATGCGGCGGGCGGCTATTTCCAAAAGATTGCCTGCTTCTGCTTTACCGAACAGATCCTGAAACCCGGCGAGCGGGTGCAGATGCCGGTCAGCTTTTTCGTTGACCCCGAAATGCTGAAAGATCCCGAAGGCAAGTTTGTGCAGGAAATCACCCTGTCCTACACCTTCTACGAAACTCCCCTGCCTGAGACGCAGGCGGCCCTTGCCGCCCCGACGCTCAAGGCAGTAAACTGACAAGAAACGCGAGGGAACCCGGAATGGCACACGCGAAGAACCACGATTACCACATCCTGCCGCCATCGGTCTGGCCCTTCATGGCGGCGGTGTCGGCTTTCATCATGCTGTTCGGCGGCGTGCTGTTCATGCACGGCAAGGGGCCGTGGATGATGCTGATCGGTCTGGCGGGTGTGCTTTATGTCATGTTCGGCTGGTGGGCCGACGTCGTGAAGGAAAGCCGCGTCGGTGACCATACGCCGGTGGTGCGGATCGGTCTGCGCTACGGCTTCATCATGTTCATCATGTCGGAAGTCATGTTCTTCGCGGCATGGTTCTGGTCGTTCTTCAAACACGCCATCTTCCCGATGGACCACTACTTCGGCACCGCCTATGTCCGGCCCGATATCGTTCCAGTCGACGCTTGGCACCTGCCGCTGATGAACACGCTGATCCTGCTCTGCTCGGGGGCTGCCGTGACTTGGGCGCACCATGCGCTGGTGCATGAGAACAACCGTAAAGACCTGATCAACGGTCTGGCGCTGGGGATCGTGCTTGGCATCGCCTTTACCGCGCTGCAAATCTACGAATATGCCCATCTGGTCGCCGAAGGCTGGACCTTCAGCGGCGATGTCTTCTACGCCAACTTCTTTATGGCGACGGGCTTTCACGGCTTTCACGTTGTGATCGGGACGATCTTCCTGACCGTCTGTCTGATCCGGGCGATCAAGGGCGATTTCACCCCCGAAAAGCACGTGGGTTTTGAAGCTGCCGCTTGGTACTGGCATTTTGTGGACGTGGTCTGGCTGTTCCTGTTCTTCGCCGTCTACGTCTGGGGCCAATAACGGTTTCGCGCGTCGGTCGCGTCAACCCTTGACCTTGCCGGGAAGGCGCGGGACAACCCCGCGCCTTCTGCCTTTTCCGGGATATCCTGACATGATGCGCCGCATGATTGTTCCCCTGCTGTTCGGCCTGATCGGGGCGGGCATCCTGATCTCGCTTGGGGTCTGGCAGGTGCAGCGCATGCAGTGGAAAGAGGGCATCCTTGCCGACATCACAGCGCGGATTGCCGCCGCCCCTGTGCCTTTGCCTGCCGCGCCCGACCCGAAGGATGAACACAACCGCTATCTGCCGGTGACGGTCAGCGGTCACTTCACCGGCAATGCCCTCAGCGTTCTGGTCAGCCGCAAGGAAATCGGCGCAGGCGTGCGGATCATCGAGGCGTTCCAGACCGAGGATGGCCGCCGCGTGCTGGTGGACCGGGGCTTCCTGCGGGATGAGGATAAGAACCGCGCCCTGAGCGTGACCACGGCCACCATCACCGGCAATCTGCACTGGCCGCAGGAAACCGACAGCTTCACCCCGCCACCAGACGCCAAAACCGGCCTCTGGTATGCCCGCGACGTTCCGGCAATGGCGCAGGCCTTGGATACGGAGCCGACATTCATTGTCGCGCGCGAACCAACCGGCGACGGAATTGAGGCGATGCCCGTGGACACTTCGGGTATTCCCAACGATCATTGGGGCTATGCGGTGCAATGGTTTTCGCTCGCGGCGGTGTGGCTGGGGATGACAGCCTATCTGCTGTGGCGTATCAGGCAGCGGACGGTTTGAAGGGGGAGCGACCCATGCACTACATCTCGACGCGCGGCGCAGCGCCGGTGCTGACGTTTGGCGAGGCGATGATGACGGGTCTGGCCCGTGACGGCGGGCTTTATGTGCCGCAATCGGTGCCGGTGATGGCCAAGGCTGATATCGCAGCGCTGGCGGGCCAAAGCTATGAAGAGATCGCTTTTCGCGTGATGCGCCCGTTTCTAGGCGACACCTTTGGCGATGACGAATTCCGCGGTCTGATCGCTGCGGCCTATGCGGGCTTTGGCCATGCCGCCCGTGCGCCCTTGGTCCAACTGGGCCCGAACCATTTCCTGCTGGAGCTGTTCCACGGGCCGACGCTGGCGTTCAAAGACTTCGCCATGCAGTTGATCGGGCAGATGATG
>NKIT01000075.1 GCA_002256185.1 Rhodobacteraceae bacterium PARR1
CGGGGAAAGCGCCCAACTCTGCCGCCATTTCGGCACTGGTCGCATAGGCAACGCCGGTCATGATCGCCGACAATACCCCGCCCAAAGCGCGGCCTTCGCGGGAATCGTAGCCCAGACCCATGTTCATCAACAGCCCGCCGATATTGGCATAGCCAAGGCCCAGCGTGCGGAAGTCATAGGAGCGTTGTGCGATTTCCTTAGATGGGAACTGCGCCATCATCACGCTGATTTCCAGCGTCACGGTCCAGAGGCGCGAGGCGTGAACATAAGCCTCGGCATCAAACTTCCCGCCGCCGAAGAAGGTCAGCAGGTTCATCGACGCCAGATTGCAGGCCGTATCATCGAGGAACATGTATTCCGAGCAGGGGTTCGACCCCCGGATCGCGCCATCTTCGGGGCAGGTGTGCCACGCGTTGACGGTGTCGTGGAACTGGATGCCCGGATCGGCGCAGGCCCAAGCGGCGTGACCGACGGTATCCCAAAGCTCACGCGCCTTGACGGTGCGGGCGACCTTGCCATCGGTGCGGCGGATCAGTGCCCAATCTTCGTCATTCTTGACCGCGTTCAGGAAGGCATCGGTCACGCGGACCGAGTTGTTGGAATTCTGGCCCGACACGGTGATATAGGCCTCGGAATCCCAATCGGTGTCGTAGGTCGGGAATTCGATGCTGGTGAAGCCCTGACGCGCATATTGCAGGATGCGGTTGGTGTAGGTATCGGGGATCATGGCCTTTTTGGCCGATTTGATCGCCGCCTTCAGCGCCGGGTTTTTCGCCGGATCAACCGACGCCTCGGACGAGCCGTCCCATGCGCGGATCGCGGCGAAAATCTCATTCAGCTTCTGTTCGTGCATCTTGGAACCGGCGACGAGCGAGGCAACCTTTTGCTCCTCGATCACCTTCCAGTTGATGAACTCCTCGATGTCGGGGTGATCCATGTCGCAGATCACCATCTTGGCCGCACGGCGCGTGGTGCCGCCCGATTTGATGGCCCCCGCCGCGCGATCGCCGATTTTCAGAAAGCCCATCAGACCCGAGGATTTCCCGCCGCCCGACAGCTTTTCCCCCTCACCCCGCAGCGAGGAGAAGTTGGTGCCGGTGCCAGAGCCGTATTTGAACAGCCGTGCTTCGCGGACCCACAGGTCCATGATCCCGCCCTCATTCACCAGATCATCGCTGACCGACTGGATAAAGCAGGCATGCGGCTGCGGGTGTTCATAGGCGCTCTCGGATTTGGTCAGCTTGCCGGTCTTGTAATCGACATAGAAGTGACCCTGCGCCGGACCATCGACGCCATACGCCCAATGCAGGCCGGTGTTGAACCACTGCGGGCTGTTGGGTGCTGCCATCTGGCGGGCCAGCATAAAGCGCATTTCATCGTAATAGGCGCGGGCATCGGATTCGGTGGTGAAATAGCCCCCCTTCCAACCCCAATAGGCCCAAGCCCCGGCCAGACGGTCAAACACCTGCTTGGCACTGGTTTCGCCCACGAAACGATCGGCTTCGGGCAGTTCGGCCAAGGCGGCCTCATCGGGGATCGAGCGCCACAGGAATTCGGGCACGCCCTTTTCCTTGACGCGCATCAGGCGGGCGGGCACGCCAGCCTTGCGGAAATACTTCTGCGCAAGCACGTCGGATGCGACCTGACTCCAGCCTTCGGGGACTTCGACGGCCTCGTTGCGGAACACGACCTTGCCGTCGGGATTGCGAATCTCCGACACGGTCGTGGTGAAAGCCATGGCGCCGTAAGCGCCGGTCGCATCTGTTGTGAACTTGCGTTCGATCTTCATCCTGTGCCCCGGTTGTTTTTGCGGCGTTCCGCCGACGTTCCCATTCCATGGCGCAACACGTCACCGACCCCCGACCCCACGGGATCGAGAATGGATGCCACCCCTGCATCCGCGTCTGTCGATGTGAAAGCGCCTGCTCTATTTCGTTCTTCGCGGCCACTAAATGTTGTGGCCTTCGACCCACGGCTGACAACCTGTCGTAAGTCTCCGGCCCTTTCAACGAATTTTTTACGCCTTCGTGACTGTTTTTCTGCTTGACCGTTTTCAGGTGCGGCATAGGCGCGGATGTCTTTCGGTGGTGCTTTTGTCCACAGGCTGTGGGCCACCCTGTGGACAACTGCGGGTGGTGCGGGGGACGGCGCACGAAAAGTGCCCACGCCGCCGTGACTTGGGCGGGGCAGTTGCGATGGCGCATTAAATTCCGAAGCTGGGGACAGGCTTTGGCAACCGATTCTGCCGGGCACATGGTGCCCTTAGGCAGTGCGACGATTCAGCATCACAATCCCCGCCGCAACCATGCCCGCTGCCAGCAAAAACACCCCTGACAGCGACTCGCCGAACAGCGCCCAGCCCAGACAGACCGACAAAAGCGGGGTCAGGAACGAAAATGAGGCAACCGTTGCGGCGGGATAAACCGACAAGAGCCACAGCCAAGAGATAAAGCCCCCCGTCACGATGATGGAGGCCTGGAACAGCAGGCCCACTATATGTAGCGGGTGCAAGTCGCGGGTCAGCGGGCCGAACAGCGGCGAGACCGCCAACAGGATCGGGGCCGACACCAGCACCATCCAGAAAAGCTGCATCTCCGCCCCGGCCTTGCTCAGCCGCGAGGCGCGGGCGACATAGGCCGTCGCCGCCCAACCCAAGGCCCCGGCCAGCGCACAAAGATCGCCCGCCAGACTGCCCTGTGGGCCGATTCCCGTGCCGCGCGAAAGAATGGCGATGGCGGTGCCCGTAAAAGCGAAACCCAGACCGATGGCGCGGATGGGGGTCAAGCGTTCCCCCGCCAATCCAAAATGTGCCATCAGCGAAAACCACACCGGCATGGAATAGAAGATCACCGCCGCGCGGCCCACCGTCGTCAGGTCAATCGCCAGAAACAAGAACAGGAATTCGGCGGCAAACATGGTGCCGATCAGCAACCCCGGCAGGATATGCTCACGCCGGATCACCGGCGGACGCCCGCGCGACCACATCCACAGCGTGACAAACCCGATGGCAAGGGCAGAGCGCAGCCCGGCAAAGAACACCGGCTGCAAGCCCACATTCACCAGTTTCACCACGATCTGATTGATCGCCAGCAGCAAGGCCACCGAAAACAGCGCGCCTGCGCCAAAGCCGTCCAACCTGTCGCGCCGCGCTGCCATGATGCCCCCCTGATGTGGCGCTGAGCCTTTGCCCCGGCCCCGGCGAAGTCAACCCGTGCGGCAAAGGCAGCCGTCCTAAATCTACTGGCCCTGCCCCGCCCTTTGCCGTAAATCGCCAGAAAGACAGCACCGAAAGACGCATCAGAAAGGTCAGCGCATGAGCGACATCATCGCCCGCTGCGAGGCGAAGGGCCTTCGCATGACGGAACAGCGCCGGGTGGTGGCGCGGGTGATCGGCGCGGCCGAAGATCACCCCGATGTCGAAGAACTCTACGCCCGCGCGGCGCAGGTCGATCCGCGCATCTCGATCGCCACCGTCTATCGCACGGTGAAGCTGTTTGAAGAGGCCGGTATCCTCGACCGTCTGGAATTCGGCGATGGCCGCGCACGGTATGAGGATGCCGAACGCGACCACCATGACCACCTGATCGACGTGAATTCCGGTGAGGTGATCGAATTCGTCGATCCCGAAATCGAAGAATTGCAGGAACGCATCGCCGCCCGTCTGGGCTATCGCCTTGTGGGGCACCGCTTGGAACTGCTGGGCGTTCCCGTGAAAAAGGGCTGACGCGTGGCACAATCTGACAATCTGCGCGGCATCATCCTGATGGTCGCCGCGATGGCGGGTTTTGCCGCCGAGGATATGTTCATCAAATTCGCCGCCGCCGACCTGCCTGCAGGGCTGATCCTTCTGGCCATCGGGCTGATCGGCGGGACGGTGTTTGCCGGGATGGCGCGGGTGCAGGGGCAGCGCACCTTTGCCCGCACGGCGCTGCATCCGGCGGTGATCGGGCGGAACTTGGGTGAGGTGCTGGGCACCTTTGGTTTTGTCACCGCGCTGACGCTGGCGCCCCTTTCCACCGTCTCTGCCGTAGCGCAGGCGATGCCCTTGTTCGTGACGATGGGGGCCGCGCTGTTCTTGGGCGAGGCCGTCGGTTGGCGGCGCTGGACGGCGATTGTCGTGGGATTTGCCGGTGTGGTGCTGATTGTGCGCCCCGGCATGGAAGGATTTGATCCCAACGTGTTATGGGCCGTTCTTGCGGTGATCGGTCTGGGCGGGCGCGATCTTTTCACCCGCCGCATCCCGGCCGCGATCAGCACGGCGCAACTCTCGGTCTGGGGGTTTCTGTCGGTCGCCGCCTTGGGGGCCGTCATGCTGGCGATCACCGGCGGCAGCCAATGGCCGACGCTGGCGCAGGCCGGTTACATCGGCGGCGCGCTGGCCTTTGGCATCGGGGCCTATTGGGCGCTGACCAAGGCCAACCGTCTGGGCGAAATGTCGGTCATCACCCCCTTTCGCTATTCGCGCCTGATCTTTGCCCTGCTGATCGGCATCCTGATCTTTGGCGAAAGCCCCGATGTCATCACCCTGTCAGGGGCGGCGCTTATCATCGGATCGGGACTTTATACCTTTGCCCGCGAACGCGCCCGCACCCGTGCGGCGGCGTCCAAGGCGTAACGCACTTTCCATGACCGCCCTGCCGCGCTAAAGACCGCGTCGAGAGCACCCATAGCAGCGCCCGCTGCCCGCATAAGGAAACGGATCGCCATGACAACGATCATTGATATCCATGCCCGCGAAATCCTAGACAGCCGTGGCAACCCCACGGTCGAGGTTGATGTCCATCTGGAAAGCGGCGCGATGGGCCGGGCCGCCGTGCCCTCGGGCGCATCGACCGGCGCGCATGAGGCGAACGAACGCCGCGATGGCGACAAGACCCGCTACAAGGGCAAAGGCGTGCTGGAAGCCGTCGCCGCCGTGAATGGCGAAATCGCCGAAGAGCTGGTGGGGTATGACGCGACCGAACAGGTCGGCATCGACCGCACCATGATCGAAATGGACGGCACGCCGAACAAATCGCGTCTGGGCGCAAATGCGATCCTTGGCGTCTCGCTCGCCGTGGCCAAAGCAGCCGCCGAGGCCACGGGCCAGCCGCTGTTCCGCTATGTCGGCGGCACCTCGGCCCGCATTCTGCCGGTGCCGATGATGAACATCATCAACGGCGGCGAACATGCCGACAACCCGATCGACATTCAGGAATTCATGATCATGCCGGTGGGCGCGGACAATATCCGCGACGCGATCCGCATCGGCTCTGAGATTTTCCACACGCTGAAGAAAGAACTTCAGCAGGCTGGCCACAACACTGGGATTGGCGATGAGGGCGGCTTTGCCCCCAACCTGCAATCCGCGCGCGATGCGCTCGATTTCATCATGAAATCGGTGGAAAAGGCGGGCTTCAAGCCGGGGCAGGATGTGTATCTGGCACTCGACTGCGCCGCGACGGAATACTTCAAAGGCGGCAAGTATGAGATGAAGGGTGAGGGCAAGTCGCTCTCTATCGCCGAAAACGTCGATTTCCTGGTCGGTCTGGCCAAGGATTACCCGATCATCAGCATCGAAGACGGCTGTTCCGAGGATGACTGGGAAGGCTGGAAACTGCTGACCGACACGCTGGGCGACAAGATCCAACTGGTGGGCGATGACCTCTTTGTGACCAACCCCCGCCGTCTGGCCGAGGGCATCAAGGCCGGTTGCGCCAATTCCATGCTGGTCAAGGTCAACCAGATCGGCACGCTGACCGAAACGCTGCGCGCCGTCGATATGGCCCACCGCGCGCGCTACACCAACGTCATGAGCCACCGTTCGGGCGAGCCCGAGGATGCGACGATTGCCGATCTGGCGGTTGCCACCAACTGCGGTCAGATCAAGACCGGGTCGCTGTCACGCTCGGACCGTCTGGCGAAGTATAACCAACTGATCCGCATCGAGGAAATCTTGGGCGAGACGGCAGAATATGCCGGTCGGTCCATCCTGCGCGGCTGATTGGGTAGGTTGAGTTCTGGAAAGGCCCCCGCATCGTCGGGGGCCTTTTTCGTTTGCCCCCCAAGCCGGCATCCCCTTGCATTGCCGCCCCTTTCGCGGATGCTGCTGGCATGGCGAATGCGGGGGCAGAGATGGAAACAGCGGATCAGGCGGCAGCGATCATCGCCAGACTGGGCTTGCAGCCCCACCCCGAGGGCGGCTGGTATCGCCAGACATGGCAAGGGGCTGAGGTGGCGGGCCGTGCCGTGGGAACCGCGATCCATTTCCTGTTGCAGGCAGGCGAGCGGTCACACTGGCACCGGGTGGACGCCGATGAGGTTTGGCTTTGGCATTCAGGCGCGCCCTTGACGCTGCTTTTGGCACGGGACGCAGCGGGTCCGTTGCAGGTGATCCCCTTGGGCGGCGATGTGCTGGGCGGTCAACATCCGCAAGCCGTGGTGCCCAAGGGCTGGTGGCAGGCGGCGGAACCGACCGGCGCTTGGTCCTTGGTCAGCTGCACCGTCAGTCCCGGCTTCCGCTTTGACGGATTTGAACTCGCCGAACCGGGGTTCTTGATCGGCGGGCGGTAGGTGCGAAACGGCCTGTGATGGTCCGCACTTGCCGGGGGGGCACCGTCGCGTTTAGCCTTCGCCCCCAAGGTTGCCGAGTGGGTGAGGGTGCGTGATGTCTGGGAAAGTGCGGCACGCGTGCAAGGCGCTGGCGATACCCCCAAGGGGCACGGCATGACCCCGCTTCGCCTGCTGCCGCTGATCCTGCTCTTCGCCCTGCCGGGGTGCCGGGATGAGGTGTTTCGCTGGCATCAGAAGATCACCGTGACGGTCGAAACGCCCTCCGGTCCCGTCTCTGGTCATGCGGTGCAATCGCTTGAGGTAGTCAAGGCGTTGAAGGGCTATGCAGGCCAGCCGCCCGGCAGCGCCACGGAATTGCGCGGAGAGGCGGTGGCGGTGGAAGTCACCCCCGGGCGCTGGCTGTTCTTGCTGCTGGAAGGCACGGATGTCTGGCTGTTGCCCTCCCTCGTGCGGTCGGGCTTGGGCGAATACGCGGGCTATGGCGTGCGCACGATCGAGGTCTTGCGCGCGGTGGGCGACCTGCCCACGGGCACGGTCTTGCCGATCCCGCCGGAGGGGATGCCGATGCTGGTCACCTTTGGTGATGTGGCCGACCCCACATCCGTGCGGCGGGTGGACCCGCAGGATCTGGTCGCGACATTCGGCTGCGACCGCTATGATCCCGCGCTGGCCCCGTGGCGGGCAGAGGGCAAGAGCTATCGGGTCTGGGCGGAGTTGGAGAAGCGCCGCCGCGCCTATGCGATGGCGGGCGAACGCGCGGGCCTGCCAGAGCGGATCGTGCGGATTGTCGAGGAATATCAACACATCGTCGACAGGGACAGCGGTTTTGAGAAAGCGCGCCGCATTGAGCTTGCGAACCTGTCAACGGTGGACCAACGGCGGGACTGGAAATACGCCGCTTGGGCACTGCTGAAGGAACTGCCCTTCCCGCCCAGGCTGGAGGAACGGACGGCGGCATCGGGCGGCCCGTGTTACCGCCTATCCTCGGCCACGCTGGAAACCACCGACGAAGAGGTGACCTTGGGGCGGGTGGAGGCGGTGTTGGGGTGGATCACGAAAGCGAATTTCTTCCGCCCCGCCGAACCCCAAGCTCAATTCGAAGAAGATCAGAAGGGTGAGCGAAGCTTTAGCCCGTTAGACTTTATTGACGTAACGACCCTGCGCGCAATCTGGGATCGAGGCTAGTAAATGAAGACTCAGGAAAAACGGGATTTACTTCTCGCCATCCTATCGGTGGATGCCCAGCGAGCGGCACAAGCAACGCGAATAGCCGCGCAGATGATCCCGATCCGGATCAGCCAAAGACCAGCGCCAGCACCACAATCCAGAAGGAAAGTCCCAGCGCGACCGAGGGCAGGAACCACCAGAACGGCGGCAAGCCTTGCTGCGGTCCCTTGCGGGTGATGAAACGGCGCTGCGGGCGGGGCAGGCTGGCAAAGATGCGCGGCGCGGTGGGATCGGCGGGCATGGCCTTGTCCTTTGGCTGAGATGTGGCGCGGGACCGCCCCGCGCCAGACCTCGCAATGTTGCAACCTTTGTGCCGGAACAGCGGTTCCCGAGCAGCTCACGGTAAGGCCAGCCTCGCAAGAATATTGTCGCCAAGACAATCGTGCATTGGCGCTTTGGCACTGGCAAAGGTATGGGCGGGGCATGACCTCAGCACCCAAGTCCCCCGCCCCATCGTCTGGTGACAGCCCGCGCGGCTTTGCCTTTGCCGTTTCGGCCTACCTGATGTGGGGGTTCCTGCCGATCTACATGAAGGCGCTGTCGCATGTGCCAGCCGCCGAGGTGATCGCGCATCGCATCATCTGGTCGGTGCCAGTGGCCGGGCTGATCCTGATCTGGCTGGGCCGCACGGGGGATGTGCTGGCGGCGCTGCGCAACCCGCGCATGCTGGCGATGGGCGTGGTGACGGCGGTGCTGATCACGCTGAATTGGGGCATCTATGTCTGGTCGATCCAGTCGGGGCACGCGCTGGACGCCGCCCTTGGCTATTACATCAACCCGCTGTTTTCGGTGTTTCTGGGGGCGGTCCTGCTGAAAGAACGCCTCTCCCGCGCGCAATGGGCGGCCATTGCCTTGGCGGTCACGGCAGTCGGCGTGCTGACCTATGAGGCGGGGCGTCTGCCCTTTGTCGCCCTTGGCCTGACGGTGACATGGGGGCTTTACGCGCTGTGCAAGAAGCGCCTGCCAATCGGGCCCAATCAGGGTTTCATGCTGGAGGTGCTGATCCTGTTACCGCTCGGCCTTGGCTATGCGCTGTGGTTGGGGGTGACCGGGGCGGGGCATTTCCGCGCGGATTGGGGCACGACGGCGCTGCTGGCGGGGACCGGCCTTGTGACGGCAATTCCGCTGATGGTCTATGCCAATGGGGCAAAGCTGCTGCGGCTTTCGACCATCGGCGTGCTGCAATACATCGCACCGACGATGATCTTTCTGACGGCAGTCTTCGTGTTCGGTGAACCCTTCGGCATGGCGCGGGCAGTGGCATTCCCGATGATCTGGGCGGCGCTGGCGGTCTATACGTGGGAGTTGGTCCGTCAGGCCCGGCGCTAGTTTTGCCGTCGCAGGGGGCGCTCGCGCCCCCTCTGGGCCTGTGGCCCATTCACCCCCTGAGGATATTTATCGCAGAGAAGACGGGCACAGAAAGAACGGGGCTTGGTTAGTCGGGACGGCTGATCTTGCCGCCGCCGATGGCGGCAGGTGCGCCGGTGGTGCCGGGGGCTGAGGTGGGCAGGCCGCGCAGCACACGGATGGCGAGGAAGGCAAACGCCTCGGCCTCGAGCATATCACCGTTCAGGGCGGCGGCTTCGACGGGCGCGACCGAGTATGGCAGGCGCTGCGACAGGGCGGCCATCAGGGTGGCGTTGTGGCGGCCCCCGCCGCAGACCAAGAGGCGGGTGGGCGGATGGGGGAAGTGTTCCGCCCCCCGTGCCACGGCGGCGGCGGCGGCGGCGGTGAGGGTGGCGGCGGCGTCCTCTAGGCCAAGGTGACTGGTGTCGAGAGCGGCGTGGAAGTCGTTGCGGTCCAAGGATTTGGGCGGCATGCGGTAGAAATAGGGGTGGGTCAGGAAGCGGTCGATCAGGGCTTGATCCACGGTGCCTTTGGCGGCAACCGCGCCGCCCGCGTCTTGGGCTGGGCCGCTGCGCGCCTGCATCAGGTCGTTGATCGGGGCATTGGCGGGGCCAGTGTCAAAGGCCAAGAGCGCGCCGGGGCTGTCGGGGCCATCGCGGCTGGGGTCAATCCATGTGACATTGCCCACCCCGCCGAGGTTCAGGAAGGCGACAGGGGCCGTCGCCCCAATGCGGCGGGCAAGGGCGAAGTGGTAGAACGGGGCCAAGGGCGCGCCCTGCCCGCCCATCGCCACATCGTTGGAGCGGAAATCCCAGACCACGGGGAGGCCCAACACCTGCGCCAGAAGATTGCCATTGCCGCATTGATGCGTGCCACGCCCGCGCGGATCATGCGCAAGGGTCTGGCCGTGGAAGCCCACCACATCTGCGCCGGAAAAGCGCGACAGAAGTTCCGCATGGGCGGTTTCCACCACCTCGGCCGCCTTTGCGACATCGGGATCGCCGGGCCATTGGCCAAAGGCGGCGCGGATCGTCGCTTGTTCCACAGGCGTGTAGGGGCGATAGGCCGAGGGGCCGAAGTCCAGCACCGCCTGACCATCGGTCAGCACCATCGCAGCATCGACGCCATCCAGCGAGGTGCCCGACATCGTGCCAAGTGCCCAGAGCGGGCCCGAACCCTTCATCTTTTCCTGCCCCGCATCTTTCATCCCTGCCCCGGCCCCGTTATACGCCTTTGGGAGTTTAAAGCACGGGTGACCCATGACCTACCATGCGAAATCGGACTTCATGCGCGTGATGATGGAGCGCGGCTATCTGGCCGATTGCACCGATTATCAGGCGCTGGATGAGGCTTTGGTGAAGGGGGTCGTTCCTGCATATATCGGCTATGATGCGACGGCGGCGAGCCTGCATGTCGGCCATTTGCTGAACATCATGATGCTGCGCTGGCTGCAAAAGACCGGTCACAAACCGATCACCCTGATGGGGGGCGGCACGACCAAGGTGGGCGATCCGTCCTTTCGGGCCGAAGAGCGCCCGTTGCTGACGGCGGCGCAGATCGACGCCAATATCGGCGGAATGCAAAAGGTGTTTGCGCGCTACTTGTCCTACGGTGCAGGTGCGACCGATGCGGTCATGCTGAACAATGCCGAATGGCTGGACCAGCTGAATTACCTCGATTTCCTGCGCGACATCGGGCGGCATTTTTCGGTCAACCGGATGTTGTCGTTTGAATCCGTCAAGTCGCGGTTGGATCGGGAGCAGTCTTTGAGCTTCCTTGAGTTCAATTATATGATCCTGCAAGCCTATGATTTTCTTGAGATCAATCGCCGGTATGGCTGCCTGTTGCAAATGGGTGGAGCGGACCAGTGGGGCAATATCATCAACGGGATCGACCTGACCCGCCGGGTGCTGGACCAAGAGATTTTTGGTCTGACCTCGCCTTTGCTGACCACCTCGGATGGCAAGAAGATGGGCAAATCGGCCAATGGCGCGGTTTGGTTGAATGGCGAGATGCTGTCGCCCTATGAGTTCTGGCAGTTCTGGCGCAACACCACCGATGCCGATGTGGGGCGGTTCCTGAAGCTTTACACCGAATTGCCAGTGGCGGAATGCGACCGTCTGGGGGCCTTGGCGGGGTCCGAGATCAACGCGGCCAAAGTGGTGCTGGCCAATGCTGTGACCACCCTTTTGCATGGGGCAGAGGCTGCGGCAGCGGCAGAGGCGACGGCGCGGGAAGTGTTTGAAAAGGGCGGGATCGGGGACGATCTGCCGACCGTTGCTTTGTCGGTGGATGAGGTGTCGGATGGCGTGGGCATCGTGCAGTTGTTCGTGCGGGCGGGGTTGGCCGGATCGGGCAAGGATGCCAAGCGGCTGATCCTTGAGGGTGGTGCCAAGGTGAACGACGAGATCGTCACGGATACCTCGCTGCGCTATGGCGCGGGGGAGTTGGCCGAGCCGTTGAAGCTGACCGCAGGCCGCAAGCGCCATGCGCTTGTGGTGATCGGGTAAGGGTAAGTTCGCTATTTGGGTATAGCGAAGCGGCCGAAAACTCTCTGGGAGAGAGTTTTCGGCCGCTGTCGTTAGGTCCGCGCGCGACCTGCCGGGGTGGGCGCTTCATGCGCACGCCCCGGTGGGGGTGTAGGGCGATCAGAAATCGTCCAGTGGACGATTTCCGCCCGGAACGCCCGGCCCGTGGCCGGGCCGGGAGGGCGTGCGCGGACCGTGGCCTTGGGCCACGGTCCAACACCAACTGCTGCGCATTTTCGCTATTTGAACACTCGCACCGCAAATGAAAAAGGGGGCCGCAGCCCCCCTTCCCTTTGCGTTTTCCGTCAGGATCACTCCTGCACGGTGACTTTCGCCATGTAATCGGGATCGGCAACTGCGCCATTGGCGGCTTGGTCGCCTTTCTTGATGGCGTCCACCACCTCCATCCCGGAAATCACCCGGCCCACGACAGTGTATTGACCGTCGAGATGGGGCGCAGGGGCGAACATGATGAAGAACTGGCTGTTGGCGGAATTGGGGTCCATCGAACGCGCCATGCCGATCACGCCGCGGTCAAAGGGCATCGACGAAAACTCGGCCGTCAGGTCCGGCAAGGCCGATCCGCCCATCCCGGCCTGCGCGACATCGCCGCCGCGCTTGCCGAATTGCACATCGCCCGTCTGGGCCATGAAGCCGTCGATCACGCGGTGAAACACCACGTCATCGTAAGCGCCCTCTTTGGCCAAGGCCACGATCTGCGCCACATGGTTCGGGGCCACATCGGACATGAGGTCGATGACGATGCTGCCCGTCGTGGAACCGGCGACCTCAATGGTCAGGTTCGGGCCGGGGCCGTCGGTCACGTCCTGGGCCACTGCGCTGGACTGCGGCAGGGTGAAGGCGGCGAGAACCGCCAGACCGGCGGCGAAGATGCCGCCTGCGATCAGACGATCACGCAACATCGGCGGCCACCCGGACGGTGATCATGCGGTCAGGCGACTGCGGCGGTTCGCCACGGGTGATCTTGTCCACATGCTCCATCCCCGCGATCACGCGGCCATAGACCGTGTATTGACCGTTCAGGAAATGGTTGTCCTTGAAGTTGATAAAGAATTGGCTGTTGGCCGAATTCGGGTTCTGCGAACGTGCCGCGCCCAAGGTGCCACGGTCATGCGGCAGTTTGGAAAACTCCGCCGGCACGTCAGGCAAGTCCGACCCACCCGTGCCCGCGCGGCGCAGATTGAAGTCCTTTTCCATGTTGCCGTTGGCGACGTCGCCGGTCTGGGCCATGAAACCTTCGATCA
The DNA here is from genome assembly GCA_002256185.1 of Rhodobacteraceae bacterium PARR1. Taxonomy (GTDB): domain Bacteria; phylum Pseudomonadota; class Alphaproteobacteria; order Rhodobacterales; family Rhodobacteraceae; genus Paragemmobacter. The sequence goes on from NKIT01000075.1 coordinate 12,920, forward strand.
CGCGATGGAAGGCCACGTTGTCATAGGCCTTGGCGCGGGCCAGCGTCTTCATGCGTTCAGCATGTTTCGGCGCCACATCGGCCAGAAGTTCGATCACGACCTCACCGTCCTTGAGGGTGATGATCACGGTGTTTTCGGGGTCTTTGATCTCGGCCATCTGTCATGCTCCGGGTTGTCGGTTGCGGCGGAACCTAATGGCGCTTGTGCCGCATGAAAAGGGCAAATGCCTGCGGCACGGTTGACGAATGGCCTGCTTCCGCCGAAAGAGGGGGCGCCGTGAGAGGGCAAAGGACATGGAGGGGCAAATGGCCTGGAAAACTCTGGACGATGTGGCGCTGGCGGGCAAGACGGTGCTCGTGCGGGTGGATATCAACGTACCGATGGAAAACGGGCGCGTGACCGATGCCACGCGGATCGAAAAGATCGTGCCCACGATCGAGGACATCATCGCCCGTGGCGGCAAGCCCGTGCTCTTGGCGCATTTCGACCGGCCCAAGGGTAAGGTCGTCCCGGAGATGAGCCTTCTGCATGTCGTCCCGGCGCTGGAGGCCGCGACAGGCCGCAAGGTGGTGTTCGGCGCGGATTGTGTGGGCGACGTGGCCGCTGCGGCCATTGCCCAAGCGGCTTTGGGCGATGTGGTCCTTTTGGAAAACACCCGTTTCCATGCGGGTGAGGAAAAGAATGACCCCGCGCTGGCACAGGCCATGGCGGATTTGGGCGATGTCTATGTCAATGACGCCTTCTCGGCGGCGCATCGGGCGCATGCCTCAACCGCCGGGATTGCAGCGCTGCTGCCCAAGGCGGCGGGCCGGTTGATGGAGGCAGAGCTGCGCGCGCTGGAAGCCGCCCTTGGCAACCCGGTGCGTCCGGTGGTGGCGGTGGGCGGCGGGGCCAAGGTATCGACCAAGCTGGACCTTTTGGGAAATCTGGTCACCCGCGTCGACCATCTGGTGATCGGCGGCGGCATGGCCAACACCTTCCTTGTCGCCCAAGGGATCGAGGTCGGCAAATCGCTGGCTGAACGCGACATGGCGGGTACTGCGCTTGAGATTTTGGCCAAGGCCAAGGCGGCGGGCTGCACCATCCATTTGCCGGTGGATGTGGTCGTCGCGCGGGAGTTCAAGGCCGGGGCCACGAATGAGACCGTGGCGGCGGATGCCTGCCCTGCCGATGCGATGATTCTGGATGCCGGGCCGCAGACGGTGGCGGCGCTGGCGAGCGTGTTTGGTGCGGCCAAGACGCTGATCTGGAACGGGCCCTTGGGCGCGTTTGAGATTGAGCCGTTCAACGCGGCCACCAATGCGGCGGCACGGGCGGTGGCGGCGCTGACGCGGGCCGGGGCCTTGGTGTCGGTGGCAGGCGGCGGCGATACGGTGGCGGCGCTGAATGCGGCGGGTGTTGCGGGGGATTTCACCTTTATCTCAACCGCCGGCGGGGCATTCCTGGAATGGATGGAGGGCAAGGACTTGCCCGGCGTCACGGCGTTGCTGAATTAAGTTTCCAGAATTGCAACAATACAGAAAACCCCGGCCCATTGCGCCGGGGTTTTTTCATGGCGTGATTCGCCGTGCAAACAGTGCCGCAGTGATAAAGCAGCGCCTGCTATGCAGCCGGGGATTGATTGCAAACCACCCGGAATTGTGCTGCCGCAGCCTCTGTCAGCAGGGCTGTGCTGCATTCCGACCTATGGTTGCAGGCAAACGGATCCAAAAATTGCCCAAGGATAAGGCTGGGTGCGAACGCATTCATGATAGCATCCCGTTTATTACATAAATATCAATGCTTTGAAAACTGACGCCGATCATCCGCCAAGCAGCCGTCATGAAAATTTCATATCATATTGGGAACTTTTTTGCGCTCGGCCATTGACGAAGCGCGGTATTTCCATCCATATGGCTGTATTGAATACAGCGGTTGGAACGGTTTTTGTCGCAAGGAATTTCCGCCCTGAGCGGACGTGTGGTGCGAGTGGTGTCTGTGCGTAACGAGTGATGTATCTGAGTGATGTACGTTAGTATCCGGGGCTTTATCCCGGCAACGCGCCCGCCGGACATTTTCCGGCGGGCGTTTTTGTTTGTCGGGCCTTTGATCACAGGGAACACCGGACACAGGTCATGCGCTGTCCTGCAACAGGCAAGGGAGCGCCGATGATGATGGACCAACCCCCCCCGGATGGCCCCACAGATGGCCCCCCAGATGGAAACGACCCGGCGCTGATGGCGCGTGTGCTGACCGCGCTTGAGGGTATGGCGCTGGCAAGCGTCTCGGTCGAATTCATCGAAGGCACGCTGGTGCTGCGCGGCGCGGCCGGATCGGCAGAGGTGCGCGATCAGGCGACCCAAACCGCACGCGCGGTGGCCAATGGTGCACCGGTGGAAAACCGAATGCGGGTCGGCTGAGCGCGGTTTGGGAAAAATCGGTGGGTGTTGGCGCTAACAGATTTGCCACCGGCGGCTGCATTTCATAAGGGCAAGACAGGCCCGCCACTCCGCTTTGACAAAGGAAAGACATCCGATGCGCGCGACGAAGACCGTCCAGAAAATCCTGAGCCAATATGAAGGCGAAACCCCCGGCGTGAAGGCGAACCTCTGCCGCATGCTGATGGAGGGCAAGCTGGGCGGTACCGGCAAGATGATCATCCTGCCCGTGGATCAGGGGTTCGAGCATGGCCCGGCCCGCAGCTTTGCGCCCAACCCGGCGGGCTATGATCCGCATTACCACTATCAACTCGCCATCGACGCCGGGCTGACCGCCTATGCCGCGCCGCTTGCGAACCTTGAGGCCGGGGCGGATACTTTTGCCGGGCAGATCCCGACCATCCTGAAGATGAACCACGCCAACAGCCTGATGTCGGCCACATCCGGCAAGAATCAAGCGGTGGTGGCATCAGTGCAGGATGCGTTGCGGCTGGGATGTTCGGCCATCGGGTTCACCATCTATCCGGGGTCGGACATGGCGCTGGACATGTATGAGGAGATCAGGGAGTTGCGGGCCGAGGCTGCCGCCTGTGGCATTGCCACCGTGATCTGGTCCTATCCGCGCGGCGAAGCGCTGACCAAGGACGGCGAGACGGCATACGACGTCACCGCCTATGCCGCCCATATCGCCACGATGCTTGGGGCGCATATCATCAAGGTGAAGCTGCCGACCGATCATCTGGAACAGGATGAGGCCAAGAAGGTCTATCTGAAACAGGGCATCGACGGGTCCACCATGGCCGCCCGCGTGCGCCATATCGTTCAGTCCTGCTTTGCCGGGCGGCGGCTGGTTGTATTCTCGGGCGGGGCGGCCAAAGGCGAGGATGCGGTGTTCGACGATGCCCGCGCCATCCTTGCGGGGGGCGGCAACGGGTCGATCATCGGGCGCAACAGCTTTCAACGCCCGCGCGACGAGGCTTTGATGCTGCTGCAAAAGCTGGTCGACATCTACAAGGGCAAGGCCTGAGCCTTTACAGGCTGCCGGTCGCCGGGGCAGATTTCGGGGGTGGGCCGCAGGGCCTGCCCCCGATTGGTTTTGAAAGGTATTCTTGATGTCTTTGCGATTTGCGCTTGTGGCTTTGGCCACGCTGTCCGCCTGCACCCAAAGCAGTGAGACAGGCTCGGACGGGTTTATCAAGGACGCGGTTGTGCTGACGCCGGTGTTTGAACCGCCCGAAGGCTATCCCTACCCGCTGGGCGATCTGTCCGGCACCATTGGTGGCACGGCTTATACCCTGAAATCCTATGACTATTCCGTGGGTGCGATTGATCCCGCCGTCTGGGTGATGGAAATGGACGACGGCTGGCAGATGCGGGCGACCTTTGAAAACGCCACGGACCCAGGGGCTGACGGACCGGAAGTGACCTTCAAGGCCAAGCCGCCCGCCGCATTGGCCAAAGGCATGCGTTTCCTTGCAGCGGTGGAACTGGTTCAATCGACTGGAGATGATGAAGCCGTCCTGCTGACCAGCGCCCAACCGGCAGAGGTGGTGATCACCGATTTCACCGAAGGCGGCAGCGGCGAATATGACCGCATCACCGCCACGCTGACAGGCACGCTCTGTGCCCCATCAGGTGGTGGGTGCGTGCCGATGGCGCTGCGGTTTGAAACCGGGGTCTACCAGAACGACTGGTGAGAATTGACGCACGCAAGCCACGGATGGGGCGCGATTTTCCGCCCCCATCCGTTTTTGGGGATTCACAGGCCGAATCGGCTGTGGCATAGTCCGACAACGCCCCCGCCAGAGGGGTATTGAGCAGAACGGTCCGCCCATGAACACCTCTTCATCGCGCCCATCGGTCGGTGCGATCATCTATTACCTTCTGTCGGTGACGCTGGGGTTGTATTTCACCTTTGCCGCCGTGCAGGGCGATTACGGGGTGTTCCGGCAGGTCGAAATCGCCGCCGAGGCTGAGGTGTTGCAGGCCGAAAAGGCGCGTCTGACCGCAGAGCTTGACGCGATCCAGAACCGCACCACGCGGCTTTCCGATGCCTTTCTGGACCTTGATCTGCTGGACGAACAGGCGCGCAGCGTTCTGGGATATGTCCGCGCGGACGAGGTTGCGATCCGCTAAGCGGCGGCACACCTTCCCCCCTTCAGGGTTTCCCCGGATGCATGGCAGCCATGCGCCGACACGGTTTGGCGTGCGCGAATTTCCTTTGACCCAAGTTTTCCCGATGTTGTATGGGTAGTTTAACGTTGAACTATCCATGCAAGCGAGGGGAGGTCGTTATCATGGCCCTGAAAAAGCCCGCCGAAAGACCGAACGTATCCAAAGACGAATTGTTGAAATACTACCGCGACATGCTGCTGATCCGGCGGTTTGAAGAAAAGGCTGGCCAGCTTTATGGCATGGGCCTGATCGGCGGGTTCTGCCACCTCTATATCGGGCAGGAAGCCGTGGTCGTCGGTCTGGAAGCCGCCGCCAAGGAAGGCGACAAGCGCATCACCAGCTATCGTGATCACGGGCATATGCTGGCCTGCGGCATGGATTCGCGCGGCGTGATGGCCGAATTGACGGGCCGCATTGGGGGCTACTCCAAGGGCAAGGGCGGCTCGATGCATATGTTTTCAAAAGAGCGCCACTTCTACGGCGGTCACGGCATCGTCGGCGCGCAGGTGCCGCTGGGGGCCGGTCTGGCCTTTGCCGACAAATATCTGGGCAATGACAACGTGACCTTCGCCTATTTCGGCGACGGCGCGGCGAACCAGGGCCAGGTCTATGAGACCTATAACATGGCCGAGTTGTGGAACCTGCCGGTCGTCTTCGTGATCGAAAACAACCAATATGCGATGGGCACCAGCGTTAAACGGTCGACCAAATCGCCGTCCCTGTGGGAACGCGGTGCCGCTTATGGCATCAAGGGCGAAGCGGTGGACGGCATGGATGTGCTGGCCGTGAAGGCCGCTGGCGAAAAGGCGGTTGCCGCCTGCCGCGCGGGCGAAGGCCCCTATATCCTTGAGATGATGACCTATCGCTATCGCGGCCACTCGATGTCGGACCCGGCGAAGTATCGCACCCGCGAAGAGGTGGAAAAGATGCGCAGCGAAAAGGACGCCATCGAACATGTGCGCGACCTTTTGTTGACCGCCGGTCTGGCCACGGATGACGACCTGAAAGCCATCGACAAAGAGATCAAGGCAACGGTCAACGACGCTGCCGAATTCTCAAAAGAAAGCCCGGAGCCGTCAGTGGACGAGCTTTGGACCGATATCTACGCGTAAGGGGGGAAACGACCATGGCAACGCAAGTTCTGATGCCCGCGCTTTCTCCGACGATGGAGGAAGGCACGCTGGCCAAATGGCTGGTGAAAGAGGGCGATGTGGTCAAATCGGG
>NKIT01000076.1 GCA_002256185.1 Rhodobacteraceae bacterium PARR1
ATGTGGATCACTCCGTTGCCCCCGCCGCTCTCAGCTTCGGGGAAAGGTTCACATGGCTCAGTTCTCAGTGAAAATTATGCGCCTAACCGGCTCAGTTCTGGGTGAAAATCAACACCCGCGCCGCCCAAACACAAGGGATCGCCCTCTGGCATCAGTCCCTTGCCCTTGTAGGTGGTGATCAGCGGAATGCCATGCGCCCGGCAAAATGCGGTGATCGCAGGGCCAGCGCCTTCGTTCACTGCATCGACACCGGCGATGGCCAGAGGGCGCTGCGCTTGGGTCAGAACGGCAAGTGCATCGGTCAGGTTGGCGGGCAGGCTGCCTGCCCAACGGTCCGCCGCATTTCCCATCAGGAACATGATCACCAGCTTGGGCTTGAAATAACCGTCATGAAACACTGCCCGCAGGGGAGAGCGGTCGGGCGTGCAGAACTGAAACTGCGCGCCCCGACCGATCTGGACGAAGGGGCTTTGGCCCTGTGACAGCGTGCCATAGGCTGCGGCATTCACCCGCCACTTCGGATCGACATTGCAGATGGCGCCCTTGGCCGCCTTGGTCCGCCCCGACCATGAGAGAAGAGAACTGGAGCGCACCCCGATCACGCCCGTGGTCGCCTCTGGCCCAAGGCCGCAGGTCCCGGACATGCCTGTCAAAAGATCGACAAAGGCCGCACCCGCCCCAAAAGTCAGTTGAGAGTCGCCCAGAACCAGCACTTCGGGCGATCCCCGCGCCTCGCTTTGGGCGGGTTTGGCCAGCCCAAGCGCCAGAAGCGCCGCAACGGCAGCATTGACCCATGGCCTCATGGCGCGTTTCAGGCTGGATTGCGGCGCGTAAGGCCGGGTCATTTGGGCCATAGCGCCGTGCCCGGATGGAATTGCGACCAAGCGAACCAGAAGGCTTGGTGGCTGCCAAGGTCGGACCCATCCGCATCCACGGCGCGGATGCCGCCGGCCTCCAGCCGCAGGCGCACGTTTTCCACAGCGATCTCTTCGCCCCGCGTCAGGGCGATCATGGCAGCACTGCGCTGAAAGGCCACCGGCGTTCCCGAAGCGGTCACAACGCCGATGATATCCTCATGCACCGGCAGGCGCGGATCGACATCGCCGACCGGAAAGATCGGGCCAAGGGCATCGCGACCATTGCGGAAATCGAAATCCCTGCCAAGGGCCAGTTCTTCGACCAGAACCGTCGTCTCGGGATGGGCCTTGCGCCAGTTGCCCCAGTCGGTGGTGATGACGCTGACCTGCTCTAGCTGCAAGCCACGCTTGCCCAAAGGCCCGGTCAAGGCCTGCCCGCGGAAGGTGTCAAACACCGACCAGGTCCGCAGATCATACATCACCTTGTTGGACCGGATCAGCAGCCCAGAGGTGCGCAGGATCGGCCGCCTGACCCCGGCAGGCAGTCGATCGGTGAAATAGGCCTGCGCTGATCCACAGAGCGTGCAGTAGGGGAGGGCAAGGTCTCGGCCACCCAGCGTGTCGTTGACCATCTCGCGCACCTCCATGATGCGCCTTGGATAGGCCCGGTAGTCGCCGTTCACCGCGATCCCAAAAACAACCGCGTCATCGTCAAGCCATGTCGCCTCGGCGGCCGGGCTGACCTTGGGATTATCGGCTGCGGGAATGCAGTTGCAAGGAGCGTCGGTCTGGCCAAAGCCCCGGTCGTCGATCATCACGCCGCCCCAAGAGACCTGCCGCCAATCGATGTCTCCGGGCACGAATATCCGGTCCCAACCCGGAACCACGGTGGTAAAGATCGCCCGTTTGAGACGCAGGTAATCCGGCGGGGCCGGGATGTCCCATGCGATCAGGTGGTTGGTGATGACCTCCCAGGCGTTCTGGTCGGGCGGTGCGATCCCCAAAAGGTCGGACGCAGCCCCGGCCAGCTCTGCGCTCAGCGCGCTGTCAGAGACAAAGCGCATCATGTCGCTGATCACCCATGCAAGGCGAGGGTCGCCCGATTGCGCAACCGCGGCCAAGGCCGCCGATTGTGGCTGCCCCCAGGACGAGAGGGTCAGGCTGTCGACAAAGGCCACCTGCATCGCATGCTTCAGCCCGTCTGACACAGCGCCGGTTGTAAGTTCCGGCGGATGTCCGAATTCGGCAATCACATGGGCGGGCAAGCTGTCCTTGGTCTGTGCGACTGCGACCTCTGTCCAGCCCAGCGTCAGGGCAAGCAAGAGAGCAAAGTGCCGCAAAAGGCCTATGCTTTTGCGAAGGAATGTCATCGGGCGTTCTCCTTGCCAGTTTCAAGACGGCGCAGTTGCACGAGGGTTCTGGAGGGCGGGCCGGGGCGGACTTGGGCAGCCCGGAGAGGGATCAGCCGAGGTCGGTGCCATCCGCATATGGCAAAGATGCGCGTGGGGCTGACGGTGGTGATCAAGTCGCCGCCGACCAGTTCAAAGGAATTGGGCTGGCCCCCGCACGACCCGAAAGCCATCGAAGATCCCGCCCTGGGTGTGGCTGCGCGTAAGCAATCCGCCAGCCGTTTTGCCCCGCCAGAGGGCGAGGTCGATCAGCGGTGCCCGGCGCACCTCGTCAGGCGCGCCGAAGCCGTGGCTTGTCTGAAATCAATCCGCGGTGAGGTGCCGTGTCATGAAACCTCTTGATCCGATGCAGTCCGCCTTGGTGTCGGGCGAAGGTCCAGTCGGACCGCAGCGCGATTGTGTTAGGGGCAGCCATCACGATCCGGCGTTCTTGCGCGACGGACCTGCGATCAGCGGCGATGGACGTGAGTTGCAAACGAAAGCGGGGTGATACGGCGTGCCATTCCGATAATCTGCGGTTTTGCAGCGGTCAGGCCGCAGACAGAGCCAAGTCCAGCAAAGCCTTGATATCCTCGGTCGAGGTGCCCGCGACGATCCGACCCAGTTCCTGACGGCCCTTCAGCGCCACCAGGGTCGAACGGCGCGGGATCTTCAGCGCCTTGGAAAGTTCGCCTTTGCCATGTTCGTCCCAGTCCACGACGAAGAAGACGATGTTTTGTTCATAGGCCGGGTTTTCGGCCTTCAGGGCGGTCAGAACGCGGTGCTGCGCGGCGCAGGTCGAACACCAACTGGCCCAGAAGTCCAGAAGGACGACCTTGCCCGCATCCATCGCAGCCTCGGCCGCGCCGGGGGTGTAAAGCGTCGCTTCGCCCGCGCGGGCGGCAAGCGGCATCAGGGTCAGGCTTGCCGACATGGCAAGAAAGTCGCGGCGGTGCACTCGGGTGGCTCCTTTGGGTCAGGTTGAACGGGGGGCTCAGATGGAAACGGAAAGGTCGATCAGCCAAGTGGGCAGGTTTTCGATCAACCAGCGGTCAATGGCGTGATGCAGGCCAAACCAAAGCACCAAGCCCACAAGGACGAAGGTGGCACCCATGACGGGCTTCGCGCGGTCGGCCAGAGCCCGCAGCCACGTCTGCCGCCGCCGGATCGCCGATTTCGCGCCATAGGCCAGCGCGAGGATCAGCGTCGAAACCCCCAGCGCGAAGAAAGCCATGATCGCGCCCGCGCGGCCAAGGTCTTCTCCGGTCGAGGCCAAGGCAATCGCCGCCCCAAGTGTGGGGCCGATGCAGGGGCTCCAGACAGCGCCAAGAAGCGCACCGGACAGGACTTGCCCGCCAAGCCCCGCATCCGAGGTCGTGTCGATCTGCGCATCGGCCCGGGCCGCCAAGCCCGCCGTTGCCGTCGAAAATCGCGCCGAGAAGGCAGGCACAAGCATCACGAGCCCGAAGCCGACCATCACAAGTGCGGCCACACGGGCGACACTGTCGGCATCAAGCCCGAGGGCAGGTCCAAGGGCCGTGATCCCCAGACCAAGGGCGACGAAGGACAGGCTCATGCCGGCCGCAAGAGCCAGTGGCGCGCGGCGGTCGCGGTGCAGGCTGGAGGCCAGCACGATGGGCAAAACAGGCAGAACGCAGGGGTTGATCAGGGTCAGAAGCCCGGCCAGATAGGCGAAGATCAGATCCATGGATGCCTCTGCAACGCATGACCATTAATGTGGGCGACCCTCTGCCCGTTGGTACGGCGCAGTTCGGACTTGTGACACTTGGTGTCGAGGTTCATTCTGCTTTGCCCTTTGATGGTGACGCAGGTGTGTCTTGCCCTTGCACGTCGTAAAATCTGGCGAAGCGTTACAGTCATAACGTTCTTGTGTAGAGAGAGCCGTTAACCTCATTTATATTGGGTGGTCTTGTAACAAACCGGGCCAAGCTGCGAAGTGAAAGGGCATGATGGCAGAACAGGGTGACGAGTGGGCGCCGCTTCTTATGGCCGCGAATGCAGGAGATGCCCGGGCCTACGCAAGGTTCCTGCAGGCGGTGACGCCGGTGTTGCGGGGCATTGTCCGGGCGAAGGGTGGCAGCTTGGGAACTGCCGGTTGTGAGGATGTGCTGCAAGAGGTTCTTCTTGCGATCCATCTCAAGCGGCACACGTGGGAACCCGGGAACCCGGTGCGGCCATGGGCTTACGCCATCACACGGCACAAGGTCATCGACGCCTTTCGGGCGCGCGGGCGGAAGATCGATTTGCCGATCGAAGACTTTGCCGAAGTGCTGGCGGCAGATGCCGGGCCTGACCCGACAGAGGCTGCCGACATGGCCAAGATGATCGGTATGCTGGACACAAGATCAGCCACGATCATCCGAAAGATCGGGCTGGAAGGCGTCAGTGTGGCCGAGACCGGGGCCGCGATGACGATGAGCGAGGGTGCGGTGCGTGTGGCCCTGCACCGGGCGTTGAAAACTTTGGCCATCCTGCGGGAAAGGCATGTGAAATGAAGACCGATGATCTGATCCGGGCGCTTGCCGCCGATACGGTGCGCAGGCCGCACTTGAGAACCACGCTTGTGTTGGGGATGGTACCTTCGATGGCGATTGCCGTTCTGGCGGTCTGGTTTGTCTTGGGCTTTCGTGCGGATCTTTTGACGGCTCTGGTGACACCGATCTCAATCGCCCGCATCCTGTTGACGGGTGTCTTGGGGTTGGCGGCCACCCGCCTTGCCCTGATGCTGGCCCGGCCAGAGGGCGGGCAGGTCGCGCGCCTGTGGCCTTTGGCGGCGGTAGCGGCGGCGGCGCTTGGGCTATTGGTCTGGGCGTATGTTTCAACACCGGCGGAGGCGCGTCAGATGGCAACGGTCGGCAAAACGATGACGACATGTCTGGTGACGATCCCGCTGCTCTCGGTTCTGCCGGTCGCGACGCTGCTTTATGTTCTGCGTCAGGGGGCCACGACGGCACCTATGCGTGCAGGCTTCGTGGCGGGCCTCGCGGGATCTGGCTTTGCGGCGGCGATCTATGCGCTGCACTGCACCGAAGACAGTCCGCTGTTCTATGTCACTTGGTATGGCCTTGCGATCATGGGGGTTACACTGGTCTCGACGCTCATCGGTGCGCGTGCCTTGCGGTGGTGAAGGGCTTGCGCTGATCCAAGGCGGTTGAACCCTAGGCGCCGTGCCGACGACATCATCTGCCAACGTATCAGAGGGCCCATGGCAAAAGTGTTCAATATCAGCGCCCTGATCGTCGGTATGACGACGTGTCAGGCCTTGGCCGAGCAGACGGTCAAGGCCTGGCCCATAGGGGCCTCTTACGCGGAACCCACTGACCGGTATGACCACAACATCATGGGGCGTATTCAAGGTTGGGGCCGTCTGGAGGTTGATCTCGCCCCCTGTTCAACCTGTCGCTCCGGCGCGGTCAGGGTCAGCCTTGACCAACCGCAATCCCGTGTGTTCGAGGACTTCGCCCCGCGGCTCTGGGACATCACCGGCGACGGGGTCCCCGAAATCGTGACTGTCGAAAGCGATCTGTCCAAAGGGGCGCGGCTGACGGTCTGGGAGGTCACGGAAGGCAGCTTGCGCCGTCTGGCCACGACCGCATATCTGGGCACCAGGCACCGTTGGTTGGCGCCGGTCGGGGCGGCCGATTTTGATCGGGATGGGGCGATAGAAATCGCCTATGTGGAAAAGCCACATCTTGCCCGTGTCCTTCGTCTGGTCAGACTTGACAGAGATCAACTGATGGAGGTGGCCTTTTTGGGTGGCGTGACGAACCACGCGATCGGACAGGAAAAGGTTGAAAGCCTTGTTCGCAGTTGCCGTGGCGTTCCTGAAATTGTCGCCCTGTCCGCGGACGGTCAGCAGGTTCTGGCGATCACCTGGGACAGCGCAGGACTGAAGGCCCGTCAGATTGGCCGCGCCTCAAACCGTCAGATTCCCGCCGGGCTGGCGTCTTGCTGACGCCTTGGCGCAAGTCGCCACCGGCCCGACAGGTCTGACAGTCCGCAACGGGCCGAGAGTGATTTACCCAACGCAAGGGCGGAATGCTGTTGCCCGTTGATTTCGGAAAAGGCAGCACAAATCGCACCGCGCAGGCCTCGAGGAACTCTGTGCACCCCGCAATCAAACCGTCAATGCGCCTTGCCCCGGACCGTCGGTTTGTGGATGAAAGTGCAACCATGAGAGTGACGGCTTGACGCCTATCGAAGCCGCCCGCCTGATTTCACGCATCGACGAAATCCCGCTCTTTGCCCATGCCCAAAGCTCGCTTCAACGGTGGTCTGTGCCGGCCTTACGCAGACAGGCGCAGCACCTCGTCGGTGGCAACCTTCAAACCGATCTGGCCGCCGAGAGTGACCGTCGCCGCCAAATCGCGGGCGAAGCAATCGACAAGCAGCGTCGTCGTGCCGCAAGAGACATGCAGCCGCGTGAACGCCCCGAGGAATTCGACGTGGCGCACGATGCCATTCAGCCCGTCCCCTTGCACCGCACCGGGGCGCAGTGACTGGGGGCGGATGGCCACGCCCAGCGTCTGCCCTGCAAACTCGTCAAACGTATCGGGCAAAGCCAGACGTCCGCCCGCACAGATCAGGAATGCACCGTCCGCCCTGTCGACTTGTCCTTCGATCACGTTCAGCGTGCCGATGAAACCCGCCACGAACCGCGTGGCGGGGCGATTGTAAATCGCCTCGGGCGTGCCGATCTGTTCGGCCCGTCCGCCGTTCATCACGACGATGCGGTCCGACATCGACAGCGCCTCTTCCTGATCATGCGTCACAAACAGCGTGGTGATGCCAAGCTGCCGCTGGATCGTGCGGATTTCGGTTCGTAACGCCACACGGATCTTTGCATCCAGCGCCGACAGAGGCTCGTCCAGCAGCAGCACGCGCGGGCGCGGGGCGATGGCGCGGGCAAGGGCCACGCGCTGTTGCTGGCCGCCCGACAGTTGATAGGGATATCGGCCCCGCATCGCAGCAAGACCGACCATTTCCAGCATCTCCTCCACGCGGCGCAGGGTTTCGCCCGCTGCAACTTTGGCAACCTTTAGCCCGAAGGCCACGTTTTCCGCGACAGTCAGGTTCGGGAACAGCGCGTAAGACTGGAATACCATGCCGATCTGGCGCTGGCTGGGGCGTTGGCGCAGCACGCTCTGCCCCTCGATCACGATATCGCCGCTATCGGGCGTCTCGAACCCCGCAACCATGCGCAGCACGGTCGTCTTGCCGCAACCCGAGGGGCCAAGCAGCGATACGAACTCTCCGGGCTCCAGCGTCAGGTCGAAATCGCGCACCACGGGGGTCGGGCCGAAACTCTTGCTCAGCGAGGTCAAATCAATAAAGGACATCGGTCACACTTTCAGAAAGGACGGGTGCGGCGGGCAAGAAGCTGGATCACCCCCATGGCAGCCCAGGTCAGGCCAAAGGCGATGACAGCAAGCGCCGCAGGTTCATAAGCGCGATTGCTCCCCATCCAGACCATATAGGGGCCGAATGCGGGGCGGTTCAGCAACGCGGCAAGCACGTATTCGCCAATGACGATAGCAAAGGTCAGAAACGCGCCCGACAGGATGGCAACCGTGATGTTTGGCAGGATCACCCGCGCCAACACCGTCACCCATCCCGCGCCAAGGCTCTGCGCCGCTTCTGTAAGGGAGCGGATGTCGATGGCCCGCAGTCCGGTGTCGATGGCGCGATACATGTAGGGCAAAGACAATGTGGCATACCCCGCCGTCAGCAGGAAATCGGTGCCACGGCAACGCCGACGAGGTGTTGAACAGCCGGATATAGCCGAACACGATGACTATGGGCGGAATGACCAGCGGCAACAGCGTGATGAACTCCACCACAGGACGCAGGCGCGGCATCTTCAGCCGCACCCAGAACGCGGTAGGGGCGACGATCAGCACCCCCACCACCACGGTCGCCACCGACAGGATCAACGAATAGGCCAGCGTCTGGTGGAATTGCGGATCGCCCAGCACATTGCGATAGGCATCAAAGGAATACACACCCCGTCGCGCCCGCAGCGAGAATTCCAGCGTTCCGATCAGCGGCAGCACGAAATACATCGCCGCCAGCGCAAAGGTGATCCACGCGCCAAAGTGTTTCAGCGTCATTTCTGCCACCGTTCCGATCGGACCCGCAGCAGGATGTAGATCAGATTCGACACCCCCGTCAGCACGATCATCGCAAAGGCGATGGCATAGCCAAGGTGGGGATCTTGCAGCACATCGCCACGGATATGCGCGAACAGGATGATCGGCAGGATCGACAGCGCCGAACCAGTCAGCGCCATGGCCGTCGCCACCGCGCCGAAGGCATTGGCAAACAGCAGCGCAAAAGCGCCCAGCAATGACGGCCACAGCACTGGAAGCGCCACCATGCGCCAGTATTGCACACCGCTCGACCCGAGGCTTTCGGCCGCCTCGCGCCATTCGCGGCGCAAACCGTCCAGCGCCGGCGTGATGATCAGCACCATCAGCGGGACTTGGAAATACAGATAGGCCAACGCCAAACCGCCAAAACTCGTCAGGTTGAAGCCGGTTGCGTAAAGGTTGATGCCGAACCAGTCGCGCGCCAGCACCGTGACCAGCCCCAGACGCCCCAGCGTCGCGATGAAGGCAAACGCCAGCGGCACTCCGGCGAAGTTCGAGGCGACGCCAGAAAAGGTCATGACCGTGTCGCGCAATCCTTTCGGAAGATCGCCGCGTGTGACGGCTCCGGCGACAAGCAGTCCCCCGATACAGCCCAGAAACGCCGTCCAAAGACTGATGCGAAGCGACACCCACAGCGCCGACAGGATCGGGCCGGACAAAAGCCCCGCCACATTGTCCAGCGTAAAGCCCCCTTCGGGACGGGTAAACGCGCCAAGCACGACGTGCAGCGTGGGCAGGATCAGAAACACCAGCGCAAAGATGAAAAACGGCAGAACGCCCAGCCAGACCGACAGGGCGCCTTCAGGCCGCTTGATTGCGGATATCGACATTGGAGACCGTTCTTTGATAGCAGTCCCCCGCGTCCGGCAAGCGCGGGCACGGGGGCTGGTTCAGGGCTGATTATTCAGCGACTTGTGCGCCGACAACCGCATCCCACTGGCCGGAAACAACCGATTTGTTGGCCGATTGCTGGTCAACCGACGGGAACACCGCGCGGGTGTAGGCTTCGGCGGGCGGCAGCGCGTCGAGAAGGTCTTGCGGAACCTGACCTGCAGCGACCATCGTGTTGAAGCGCGCGGTGTGGCAGTAGCCCTTGACGTAGCCGTTCTGGCCCTCGTTCGAGAACAGATGCTCCATCCACAGCTTGGCGGCGTTCGGGTGCGGCGCATAGGCGCTGATGGCCTGAACATAGACGCCCGCCAGAACCGGACCTTCGGGGATCACGACCTCGATCGGCGGGTTGCCGGCAAGCTGGTCGCGCCACGACAGCAGGTTATAGTCCCAGGCAGCCACGATCGGGGTCTGGCCCTGCGCGATGGTGCCGGACTTGCCCGAAACCGGAACGAAGTTTCCGGCCTTGTTCAGCTCGGCCATGAACTCCAGACCCTTGGTGCCCGAAGCCTCGCCCGGTTCTGCCCCACGCGACAGTCCAGCCGACATGATCGCAAGGATCGCCTGGTTTGACGCACGCGGATCGCCCGTAAGTGCGAAGGCATTGGCGTAATCGGCCTTGAGCAGGTCTTCCCACTTGGTCGGGACAACCGAGACGAGGTCGGTATTCACGCCAAAGGCCATCACGCCGTAGTAGGAACCGGCCCAGAAGCCGTCAGCGTCCTTGATATCGGCCGGAATGTCGTCCCAGACCGAAACCTTGTAGGGCTGGATCAGACCTTCTTCCTTGGCCTGCGGACCGAAAGCCAGACCCACGTCGATCACGTCGGGGGCCTGCGGGCCGGTGTTGTCCTTGTTGGCGCGGATCGCTTCCAGCTCGTCGGCCGAACCGGCGTCTGGGTTCAACTCGTTGACCGTGATTTCCGGATACTTCGCCTTGAACGAGGCGATGATCTCGCCGTAGTTGCACCAGTCATGCGGCAGAGCGATGGTGGTAAGCATGCCTTCCTTCTTGGCGGCAGCTTCGATGTCAGCCATCGATTCTGCAGACGCGGCAGTGGCCGCAAACATCGCGAGCAAGCTCACGCCCGAAACCAGCGCGTTGAGGGTCTTCATATCCGTCTCCGTCAATTTCTTGTCGGTCGGGCAATTCGCCCGCTCCGCTGGGCCTGCCTAGTCGCGGAACACCACAGATGGCTGACGGTTATGTAACGCTTTAGCGAAATTTCACGGAATGGGATCACTCGGGCCGCAACGAAAACCAGTCCCCGGAGGGTTGGCGTCCGAGAGGCTGGTGTAATCTCATCGCGGTCGGCGGTGGGATCGTGGGTGGCCATTGAGGTGTATGTTCGAGGTGGAGTCCCAGTGATCTTGGCGCGATGCAATCTCTTGGTGATTGGCACCCAGCATGGACGTGGCAGTAGCCTCCGGCTTTTTCGGCAGGCAGCGTCAGGACATCGTTCATCGTCACGCCGTGCTTTGCGGCGGCACGCTCGGCATAAGACCAAACTATCGCGGCCTCAGATACGGTTTTGGCTTCGGAAGGCAGACCGGTGCCCCTTCGCCCTTAGCTGTGCCCCTTCAGCCAGTGGCAGAAATTGACGACCACGTCGGAATCGCAATCCACCAGATATTGCGGGGCCGGGTAGAGGCCGGAATGCACATCTTCGACATAGGCCGACATCGCGTCGATGCGCATCTGTTGCAAGCGCGCGTGTTCGGCGGCGAGGTCGGCGTAGACCTTGGCGTGACGGGGCACGCGGCCCTTGGTCTGGCCCAGAACGTCATCGGTGAAGAGATATTGCGCATGGCCCGCTGGGCCTGCGCCCATCGACACCAGAAATAGCCCTGTCTTCTCGGCAATCGCGGCTGTGATCGAGTGGGGGACAACCTCGATTTCCACGGCGAAGGCACCTGCGTCTTCCAGCGCCTTGCACTGGTTCCAGACCAGTTGCGCGCTTTCCAGCGTCTTGCCCACGGCCTTGAACCCGCCCGTCCATGTCGCCTTGGACGGGATCAGGCCAACATGTCCGCACACGGGCATGCCGTGGTCCGCCAACGCGCGAACCGTCTGCAACGAGCCTGAGCAGTAGAAGGCATCCGCACCCGCCTTATACAGGGGAAAGGCCCATTTCAGGAAATCGGCGGTGTCGCCGATTTCGTAAAAGTTGTCGCCCGGAACAGCAAAGGCCGTGGGTGCGGCATCGCGGAAATTGCGGTCGAGGATCATCGCCGGGGGCACCGACAGCATCTCGACACCGGCACGCTCGGCCGCTTCGGCCTCGGCCAGCGTTTCGACGCGCAGCATGGCAAACTGGTGTTTTCCGCGCGCTGCAAGCAGGTCTTGGACAGTCAGGCGGCGCGACATCACGGAACCTCGATGTAGACGTCGCCGCCGTCAAGTCTGGTGGCAAAGGTGCGCAGGTTGACGCAGACCGGCGCGCGTTTCGCCTCGCCGGTGCGATAGTCGAACTGGCCGTTATGTTTCGGGCATTCGATCAGATGGCCCATCACCAGCCCGTCGCAAAGGTGGACGTCCTCATGCGTGCATTTCCCTGCGGTGGCATAGAACTTTCCGTCGGGCGCATGGTAGATGGCATAGGTGGCCCCGGCATGGTCAAAGCGGATCAGGTCCTCTTCGTCAATGTCATCGGTGGCGCAGGCGCGTATCCATTGCGGCATGTCTGGTCCTCATTCAGCGGGGATGGCTTCGCCAAGGGCGGCCTTGTGGAAATCTTCGCGGTAGGGTTTCGCGGTGGCAGGCAGGTCACGGCGCAGGAAGTATTCCTCGTTTGCCAACTGGCGGCGCAGGGCAGGCCACATTTGCGAAAACGCCCGTGCGATGGACCGGTCCGGCGCGGGCAGGTCATGTTTGATGATGTCATGCAGGCGGGGCAGCGCGTGATAGGGCACCATCGGGAACATGTGGTGTTCCACATGGTAATTCATGTTCCAGTAGATAAAGCGCGACACGGGGTTCAGATAGACCGTGCGGCTGTTCAGGCGGTGGTCGACCACGTTGTCGGCAAGCCCGCCATGCTGCAACAGGCCCGTCATCACGTGATGCCACGCCCCAAAGAGCCGCGGCAGACCGATCACCATCAGCGGCAGGACCGATCCCATCAAGACCGCCAGAGCAATGGTCGCGGCATAGATCGCCACATGGATCAGCGCGACCCGCTGCACCTTTGGCCACTCACTTTGCGGAACGAAGGTCTTTTCCTCGGCTGTCGGCCCGAGAAAGGCGTTGTGCAGAATGCGCGGCACGAAATTCATCACATCGACAATGCCGAAGAAATTCAACACCAGTTTGGCAAAGGCGGGCGGGCGCATGATGGCGATTTCGGGGTCGCGGCCAACGATATAGGTGTCGGTGTGATGGCGCGCATGGCTCCACCGCCAGGTCGCCGAATTGCGCATGATCATGAAGGATGAGATTTCGTAGACCGCATTGTTCATCCATGGCGTCTTGAAAGCCGTGCCATGGCCGCATTCATGCCAGCGCGAATCCGATGCCGACCCGTAGAGCACGCCATAGGCCAGCCAGAACGGGATGCACCACAAAGACCCCCAAAGCGCGATCCCGCCCAAGGCAAAGGCGATCATGCAGCCATAGAGAATAACCGTGTCGCGCAAGGCGGGGCCGTCGCGGCGGGCCATCAGGTCTTTCATGACCTTGCGTGGGACATCGGTGTGATACCATTCGGCAGCGGCAAGGCCGGTCTCGACCGCGAGGGCCCCGTCTGGGCCAAGAAGGCTGTAGTCTCTTTTTGCCATGGACTCCTCGTTTCGCCGTCTGAATCATGTCGTGATGCTGATCTGGACTTTAGAACAATGATTTCGTTGTTTGGTAGTGCGATTGCTGGACGCGTTGAATATTTTCGTCATATAACGATGCGGAAATGACGAAAAAACATCATGGGGGGATGATGGCAAAGCGTCCGGGGATGGCGGCTTTGGCTGCGGCGGCCGGGGTTTCGGTTGCCACGATTGACCGTTTGCTGAATGGCCGCGAACAGGTATCGGAAACGACACGTCGCGCCGTTCTGGACGTCGCGCTGCGCATCGGCCATCCGGCGGCGGCGCGGTTGGCGGACTCTCGCAATGACGGACCCGCACCGGTGATCCGCTTTGGCGTGCTGTTGCACAAGCAGGGGCAGGAATTCTATCAGAACATGGCCCGCGAGATGCGTCACGCCGTGGCGCAACTGCATGGGGTGCAGGGGCGGCTTGAGTTGGAATTTGCGGCCAGCCAATCCCCCAGCGAAGTGGCCGCCATGCTGCGCGGCATGGCGGGGCGCTGCGATGTGATCGCCGCCACGGCGGTCAACCACCCTGAAATATCCGCGGCGGTGGACGAGTTGCGCAAGAATGGCATCGCCGTCTTTTCGCTGCTGTCCGATTTTGCCCAAGGCATTCGTGCCGGCTATGTCGGGCTGAACAATCTGAAGGTCGGGCGCACCGCTGCATGGATGATTTCTCTGTCAGCCAAGGGGTCGGGCAAGGTTGCGCTGTTCGTCGGCGGATCGCGCTGGCATGGGCACGACCTGCGCGAGACGGGGTTTCGGGCCTATCTGCGCGAAGAACGACCCGACCTTGAAGTGCTGGAAAGCATCGTCAATCTGGAAACACGGCAACTGACCTATGAAACCACGCTGGGACTGTTGAACCGACATTCCGACCTGCGCGGCATCTTTGTCGCGGGGGGCGGGATGGAGGGGGCAATTGCTGCCCTCCAGCATGCCCGCAAGCCCGCCGAGGTTGCGCTGGTCGTCAATGAACTGACGGCTGAATCACGTGCGGGACTTGCGCAGGGCTGGGTCACGCTGGTCGATGCGACCCCGCTGCCTGACCTGTGCCGAGAGGTGCTGGCGCTGATGGTGCGCAGCGTCCGCGAAAAGGGAATCGGTGGGGCAGGGCAGGTGTTTTTGCCCATCCAGCTTCACGTCGGCGAATCCCTGTGACGCTTTGCCCTTGACCGATCCACGTCACACCTGACGAAAAATCATCATAAATTGGCTTCATGCCGCAGAATCTGCAGCGGCCCCACCGATCCGGCATGAAAGCCGCTTCTGTAGAATGAAAATTCCATTACTCCAAGGTCAGGGTGCCAAGCCCGCCACGATCGACCAAGGAATGATCCAGAATGCTGCCCTTTGCGCTGAACCACATGGCGACCCCCAATCTGGGCTGGGAAGCCTTCCTCGACCTGTCTTCGTCGCTGGGCTGTGTGGGGGTCGAATTCCGTAACGATCTGGCAGGGCCGCTGTTCGGCGGAGCCGATCCGGCTGTCGTGGGGGCTGCTGTCAAATCGCGTGGCCTGCGGTTCTTGGCGCTGGCCGAAGTGAAGATGTTCAACGACTGGTCGGACGCCAAGCGCGCCGAGGCCGAGGCGTTGATGCAGATCGCCAAGGCCGCAGGGGCCGAAGCGGTCAGCCTGATCCCGCGCAATGATGGCGTGGCGACAGACCGTGGCGAAAGCCGCAAGGTCACCGAAACTGCGCTGCGAGAGTTGCTGCCCATGCTCAAGGCGCACGGGTTGAAAGCCATGGTCGAGCCGCTTGGCTTTGCCGTCTGTTCGCTCAGGTACAAGGATGTGCTGGCCGATGCCATCCATGCCGTGAGTGGGGTTGGCACCTTTTTCATGGTGCACGACACCTTCCACCATGCGCTGGCAGGCTTTGGGCCGATCTTCCCGGACTTGACCGGCATCGTGCATGTTTCGGGCGTCAAGGACATGATCCCGCTGGACGACATGCGCGACCCGCATCGTGTTTTGGTCGATGCCGATGACGTGCTGGGTAATGTGGCGCAGATCCGCGCCCTGCGTGCCGCCGGATATACCGGCCCGATCAGCTATGAGCCTTTCGCACCCAGTGTGCATAACCTCGCCGCGCCGAAGCAGGCACTTGCGGCGTCGATGGAATTCATCCGTTCGGGCGTCACCGCCTGAGGGGACGGTGCGGGCACTTTTTGAAAACTCGGCAAAGCCGCAATGAACGTTGCAGCGTGCCGACTTACGAATAGGCCCGTAACGAAACCGTTCGTCAGAACGGTCCGGCAGGGAGAAACGGTGTGCCGGACACCGTATGTGGAGGAGAAGACAATGAAAAAGACCCTTTTGGCCGCTGGCCTGTTCGCCCTGATGGGCTCGACCGCGATGGCGCAGAATATCGGCGTGTCGATGGCGCTGTTTGACGACAACTTCCTGACCGTGCTGCGCAACGGCATCCAGACGCAGGCCGACTCGTCGGGTCTGCAGGTCCAGATCGAAGATGCGCAGAATGATGTGGCCAAGCAGTTGGACCAGATCAACAACTTCATCGCTTCGGGCGTGGATGCAATCATCGTGAACCCTGTCGACACCTCGGCCACGCAGGCGATGTCGGATGCCGCCGCCGCTGCGGGCGTGCCGCTGGTCTATGTCAACCGCCAGCCGGTCAACGTCGACACCCTGCCGGACAATCAGGCCTTTGTCGCGTCGAACGAAGTGGAATCCTCCAGCCAGGGCTTTACCGAGCAGTGCAACCAGTGGGCCGCCGCGGGCAAGACCGAGGTGAGCGTCTATGTCATGCAGGGCGAGTTGTCGAACCAGGCCGCCGTGCAGCGCACGCAGAACTATTATGACATCATCGAAGCGGGCAAATGCGCGGTGAAGGTCAATGTGATCGACCAGCAGACCGCCAACTGGTCGCGCGATCAGGCGCAGTCGCTGATGACCAACTGGCTGTCCACCGGCGCGGCCTTTGATGGCGTGCTGGCCAACAACGACGAAATGGCGCTTGGTGCGATTCAGGCGATGAAGGCGGCGGGCATCGACATGGCTTCGGTCATCGTTTCGGGTGTGGATGCGACGCAGGACGCGTTGGCCTCGATGCAGGCCGGAGAGTTGGACATTACCGTGTTCCAGAACGCGGCGGCACAGGGCGGCGGCGCGCTGGATGCGGCGGTCAAGCTGTCCAAGGGCGAAGCCGTGGATCAGAAGGTCTATGTCCCGTTCGAACTGGTGACCCCGGCCAACGTCGCGGAATACGCCAACAAGAACTGATCCCCAAGGGGATGACCGGGGGGTGGCGGCAACGCCACCCCTTTCCTGCTTTGACGTGGTTCAGTCCCGCGCAAAGCCGCACGACACTTGGGGGAGGACGCGCACGTGACGCAAGCCACGCATGGCCTAGGCGGCCTGAAATATGATCCGGCCAAAAAGGAACGGCCACCAGAGTTGAACGTCTTTCTGGCGCTGGTGCTGATCGTCGTCACCTTCGAGGTGATCGGTCGGTTGCTTCTGGGCGACAGCTTCCTGTTCAACACGCGTGACAATGTGGACACGTTGTTCAACATGCAGCGCCTGTCGATCATCATCCTGCAGGTGTCGATTGTCGGCATCATCGCACTTGGCGTCACACAGGTGATCATCACTGGCGGGATCGACCTGTCCTCTGGCTCTATCGTAGGTGCGACGGCGATGATCGCCATGAGCTTTGCCCAGACCACGATGGTCAATGGCAACCCCAATCCCAAGGCGATTTTCGGCGATTGGGCGATGGACCTGCCGGTTCTGGTTCCTGTGCTGGTCGGGCTTGGCTGCGGTCTGATTGCGGGACTCGTGAACGGGGCCTTGGTGGCCTACACCCGCATTCCGCCCTTTATCGCCACGCTGGGCATGATGGTGACGGCCCGCGGTCTGGCGAAGTGGTGGTCCAAGGGCAACCCGATCTCTTTCCCGACCGAAAGCTACGGAACCATTGGCAAGGGCATGACGCCGGTGATCATCTTTGTGGTGCTGGCGGTGCTGTTCCACTGCATCATGACCTACACGCGCTACGGCAAGCATTGCTACGCCATAGGCTCGAACGAGGCGGCGGCGCGGATGTCGGGCATCAACGTCGCGCGGCACAAGGCGCTGGTCTATGCCATCGCCGGAATGCTGGCGGCACTCGCCGCGGTGGTGCTGTCGTCCAAGAACCTGACGGCGCAGGCGGGCATGGGGGTGATGTATGAACTCGACGCGATCGCGATGGCCGTGATCGGCGGGATTTCCCTGTCAGGCGGGCGCGGGTCGATCCTTGGCACCTGTCTTGGCGCGCTGATCTTCGGCGTCATCATTTCAGGGTTCACCTTCCTGAAGCTGGACGCCTATTACCAAGAGATGGTCAAAGGCGTGATCATCGTCGCTGCCGTGGTACTGGACCAGTGGCGGCAGAAAAACCGGGCGCGGGGGTAAGCCATGACCGATATCATTCTTGAAACCCGTGGCCTGACGAAGCGCTATGGCGGCGTCCATGCGCTGGAGGATGCCAATTTCATCCTGCGCCAAGGCGAGCATGTGGCCGTGGTGGGCGACAACGGGGCTGGCAAATCCACCTTCGTCCGCCAGATCACGGCGGTCGAGCAAAAGTCGGCAGGGCAGGTGTTCTTTGACGGGCGCGAGGTGAATTTCGAAGGCCCCTTGCAAGCGCGCGAGGCCGGGATCGAAACCGTGTTCCAGACGCTGGCGCTGGCCGATGATCTGGACGTGCCGTCGAACCTGTTTCTGGGGCGTGAGCTTTACAAGTTCCGCCTTGGCCCGTTCTCGATCCTCGACCGAAAGACGATGCGCGAGCGCACGATGGAGGCTCTTAAGACCACGGCAGTAAAAATCCCCAACGTGGACAACCCGATCCGCAACATGTCGGGCGGGCAGCGGCAATGCGTGTCCATCGCCCGCACGGCGGCCTTTGCGTCAAAACTTGTCATCATGGACGAACCGACCGCCGCCCTTGGCGTGCAGGAAACCGCACAGGTGGAAAACATCATCCGCGGCCTGAAAGACCGTGGCGTGCCGCTGATCCTGATCAGTCACAACTTGCGGCAGGTGTTCGACCTTGTCGACCGGATCGTCGTCTTCCGCCGGGGCCGGATCGTCGCCTCGCTGCGCAAGGATGAGACGGATGGCAACGACATCGTCAGCTACATCACAGGTGTAAAGGGCGGTCTTGCCGAACCGGCCTGAACCTGACCGTTCAGGTCTTTGCCCTTTGTGATGTCCGCGATAGCCTGCCTCTGATCCGGGGCGGAGTTTTCAGGCTGTTATCTCCAACGCACTAAGAACAGTCGGCGACAGCACCCGCTGTATCTGCATGAACCCGCAAGCCTATCCGCAGGCGAAGCAGATCTCTTCACGGGAGCCCAACCCGCACGGAACATCGGTTGTCGCTTGGTGGGGGCTGCTGCCTTGGCACACCGTTGAGATTGGACCGGGGCCTGAAGTCCCGGCCCGCATGCAGTCCTTGCCACCAACATTCAGAATTGGAGTTGCGCGCCGAAGGCGTTTAGCCCGGCTGTCTGCAGGCAAACCCATGGCGGCGGTGCGAAA
>NKIT01000077.1:0-13635 GCA_002256185.1 Rhodobacteraceae bacterium PARR1
CCGCCCCGCGCGCGGCGGGCGTAATAGGCCGCCATCTCATCGGTGGGCGTGCCATCGGCATCGGCCATCTGGCGGGTCAAAGGGGCCATTGCGATGCGGTTACGCAAGGTCACAGCCCCAAGGGTGACGGGGGAAAACAGCGTCGGGAAGGCTTCGGTCATGGGGTGTTCCCTGTTGTTGGGTTTATGCGGAATTCAGATGCGCCCGTCCCACCCGCCAGAGCGGATCAGATCGGACATGGTGCTGCGGATCAGGCGCACCACGGCTTTGGTCACGGGGGCTGCCGCGCGATGCGGCGCATGGGCCAGGATCAACTCGCGGCTGATCACAGGGTCGGTCAGGTGCTGGGCGATCAGTCGGCCCGCCTGCACCTCGGATTTCACGGCGGCCATCGGCAGGATGGTTCGCAGTTCAGCGGTCTGTACGAGGTCATAGATGGTGGGCAAAGTCTCCACCTCCATCGCGACGTTCAGGGTCACTTCGGCCCGCGCCGCCGCCTCTTCGGTCAGCACGCGCAACCCGTGGGGCAGACCGGGCAGCACGAGTTCCTGCCCCGCCAGTTCCGCCAAAGCCACCCCATCCGGCCCGCCAAGGGGCGGCGCATCGGGGGATGAGATCAGGAACATATCCTCAAACAGCAGGTGTTCCGCATCCAGCAGCGCACTGGATTTCATCTTGTAAAGCACCGCCAGATCGACCTTTCCCGCCGCCAGCCAATCGGCGACATGGCCGCTGAAGCCTTCCAGCACGCGCATGCGAATGCGGGGATGGTCGGCGCGGATGCGGCGCAGCAAAGGGGCCAGCAGCACCAACCCGACAGAGGGCGGCACGGCCAGTTTCACCGTCCCGTCAAGTTCCCCCGCCACACGGCGCATGTCCTGACGCAGCGCCTCGCGTTCGGCCAAAATCCCCCGCGCGCGGATCAGGAACAGTTCCCCGGCCTCAGTCAGCACCACGCCGCGTCCGTTGCGGTAAAACAGCGCCGTGCCGAGTTCCGTTTCCAGATCGCGGATGCGCCGGGACAACGCGGATTGCGCCACGTTGTTCTGGATCGCCGATTTCGTGAAGCTGCCGGTTTCGGCGATGCTGACGAAATGCAAAAGATCGACGAATTCCACCCGATGCGCCCCCGTTCCCCCTCGTGCCGTCAGGCCGCACGCATGCTGGCGCGCAGGCTGTCGGTCGCGGCGTGATCCAAGCCCCAGCCATAGCCGTTGCTGACGGGCTGGAACACCACGCCATAGACGGTGCGGGCATGGTCAGGCGTGATGAACCCATCCAGAAGGTCGTCCAGCACCTTTTCCGGCGCACGGTCCAAGGGATTGCCAAGGCCACCGCCACCGGGCGAAAGGTACGTCACCACATCGCCCAATTCCGCCCGCATGCCTGAGAATTTGGCATAGACATCGCGGGCCTCTTCGCCCTTTTCGACGTTCTGGATGCGAACGCGGGCTGCGGCCCCTTCGCCACCCCCAAAGATGCCCCAAGGCGCATCCTCGTTGCGGTCGCTTTCATGGGTCATGAAGCCCGGCGTCAGGAAGCGCTGCGATTTCACCACGCCCATGCCGCCGCGATATTGCCCGGCACCGGGAAAGACATCGTCGCGGATTTCATAGCGGTCGCAGATCATCGGCAGGTGCATGCCAAGGTCTTCCAAGGGGTTGTTGCGGGTGTTGCGCATCAACTCTTCGATGGTGTCGGGTCCATCAGACTGCGGGCGTCCCCCCATCGCAGCCTCGTTCACCTCGATCAGCACCCAGTAATCGCCATTGGGGCGCAGGCCGGAATAGCTGGCAAAGGACAGGCAGGCCGCATTCCCGGCGGTGCATTTGTCGGGCAGCACCGGGGCCAGCGCCTTGATGATCAGATCAACGACTCGCTGAATCTGGTTGAACCGTGCCTCGCAGGCTGCGGGGGCGATGGGGTTGAAGATCGACCCCAAAGGTGCTGTGACCTTGACCGGACGGAAGGAGCCTTCGTTCTGCGGGATGTATTCGCTGTTGGTATAGGTATCCAGCAACAGCGCGCGGAAGGCAAAGTAGCAGGCGACCTTCGTTGACCCTTCAAACGGCACGTTGAAGGCGGTGGGGACCTGCGGCGAAGACCCCGTCAAGTCCACCTCAACATCATCGCCGCGCACGCGGACGGTGACCTTGATCGGCAGGCGCACATCGCGGGTGCGGCCATCGTCGTCCATGAAGCCTTCGGCGGTATAATCGCCATCCGGAATCTTGGCGATTTCGCGCCGCAGCATGCGTTCAGAGTAATCCATCAACTGCGCGGCGGCCTGTTCCACCGTGTCGCGGCCATAGGTGTCCATCAACTCGCAATAGCGCTTCACGCCCAACTCGGCAGCGGCAATCTGCGCCTCAAGGTCGCGCATCACCAGACCCGGCACGCGGGTATTGCCAGAGATATAGCGCCAGAGCGTGTCATTGCGCTTTCCGGCCTCAACCAGTTTCAGCCCGTTGAGCAGCATCCCTTCGGCAAAGACATCCGGCACGTCGATGATCAGCCCCGGCGTGGCCGCGCCAATGTCCAGATGGTGCGCGGTGTTGGCCGAAAAGCCCACCAACTCGCCATGGTAAAAGATCGGCATGACGATCCCGATATCGGGCGAGTGGCTGGCGCCAAAGTAAGGGTGGTTGTGGATCACCACATCGCCCACATGCCAATCGGTCTTGGGGATGCTTTTTTCAATCCCGCGCAGATAACCGGGGATCGAGCCGATGTGCATCGGCGTGGAGTCGCTTTCACAAAGCGTGTTGTAATCCAGATCGAACAGCCCCGCGCCAAGGTCTTGGCTTTCGCGGATGATGGATGAATAGGACATGCGATAGAGCACATTGCCCATCTGTTCAGCGATGGCATGCAAGGCACCGCCGATGACTTGCAGCGTGATTGGATCAATCGTGGCCATGGCTCAACCCTCCTGTCCGGCGCGGGCGATCACCAGATCCCCCAGTTTCATCACCGTGGCAACAAAGCCCGGCGGCACGATGGTGGTGGAATTTTGCTGCACGATCACCGCAGGCCCGGCCACGGTATCCGCCGCACGCAGTTTCAGACGGTCAAAGCGCGGGGTCTGGATCGTCGCGCCATCGTCAAAGGTGGTTGGGCGCGCATAAAGCGCCGCGTCTGACGGGTTGCGGCGACCGCCCTTTTCCAGCGGCGGCAGGCGCAGCGTATCGGATGCGGAAGAGCCGATCACCCGCAAGGTGACCATCTGCACGGCCTGATCCTCAAACGCATGGCCGTATTCCGTGCGATGGACGGCAAAGAAGGCGCGGGCCACCTGCCCTGCGGTGTCCGCCGTGAACGGCCCATCCGGCACGGCAACGCGCAGTTCAAACCCTTGGCCGACATAGCGGCATTCGGCGATGCGTTCGAACTTCTGCCGCGCTGCGGGGATACCGTCGGACGCCAGTTGTGCCGCCGCATCGGCTTGCAGCTTGTCAAACACCGCCGTGACCGTGGCGAAATCCGCCGCCGTCCCCGCTTGCAGGATGGTCAGCGCCGATTGGGTGAATTCATAGCGCGGTTCCGTCACCAACAGCCCCATCGCCGCCGTGATGCCGGGATGCAGCGGGGAAATCACGTTCTTGGCCGCGATAATCTCGCCCAGCGCCACGCCATGCAGCGGCCCAGCGCCACCAAAGGCCATCAGGCTGTAGTTGCGCGGATCAATCCCCCGCGCGACAGAGTTTGACGCGATGGACAGTGCCATCGTGTTGTTGATGATCCGCAGCACGCCCAAAGCGGCATCCTTGACGCTTAGGCCCAAGGGATCGGCCAGATGCGTGCGGATCGCCTGTTCCGACAGCGCCGGATCAATCGCGAGACCGCCGCCAAGGAAATGCTCCGGGTCCAGACGGCCCAAGACCACCTGCGCATCGGTCACCGTGGGCAGCGTGCCGCCCTTGCCATAGCAGGCCGGTCCCGGCTCTGCCCCCGCCGATTTTGGCCCCACGCGGAAAGCGCCGCCGCTGTCAACATAGGCGATGGACCCACCACCGGCCCCGATGGCGTCAATGTCGATCATCGGCACGAGGACGGGCAGATGCGCCACTTCGGTGTCGCGCGGGTTCTTGATGGTCAACTGACCCTCGCGGATCACGCTGATATCGGCAGAGGTGCCGCCGATGTCGATGGTGATGATGTCGCGCTGATCGCAGGCCTCACCCGTCCAGCGCCCGCCGATGACGCCGCCCGCGGGACCGGACAGCAAGAGACCCACCGGGTTGCGGCTGGCCTGTTCGACGGTGCCGATCCCGCCATTGGATTGCATGATGCGCACCGGGGCGGTCACCCCAGCCTCAACCAAGCGCCGTTGCAGGTTGTCCAGATAGCGGCGGGTTCTGGGGCCGATATAGGCGTTCATCGCGGCGGTGGAAAAGCGTTCATATTCCCGAATCGCGCTGACCACTTCACTTGAGGCGCAGACAAAGGCATCGGGCATCACACGGCGCACAATCTCGGCGGCGCGAAGTTCGTGGTCATTGTTCAGGAAGCTGAACAGAAAGCCGATCACGACCGCCTCTAGCCCGCGTTCCGCAAAAAGTTCCGCCGCGCGTTCGACCTGATCCTCGGCCAGACGGGTTTCCACGCGGCCATCGGGCGGCAGGATGCGTTCATCCACCACAATCCGGTTGCGGCGCTTGATCAGCGGCGAAGATTGCCACGGCACATCGAATTGCAGCGAAAAGTTATGCGGTCGCTTGTGGCGGGCCATGTGCAGGATGTCGCGGAAGCCCTTGGTGGTGATCATCCCCACCTCGGCCCCGTTGCGTTCGATCACGATGTTCGTCGCCACCGTGGTGCCATGAAACAGCGTGTCGATCTGCCCCGGCTGCACGCCTGCGATGGCGCACAACTCCACCACGCCCTTGACCACGCCGATGGATTGGTCGGCCACGGTGCTGCTGACTTTGTGCGTAAAGACCTGCTGCCGTCCCCCGGCCTCGGATCGTTCCAGTACAAGGTCCGTGAATGTGCCGCCGACGTCAACGCCCACCCGTATCATGCCCGATCCTCCCCATACTGGTCCGGCCTGCTGCGCGGCCCGGCCTTTGTTGTGATTGAGACATGGCCCCGCCCCGGGCCAAAGAGGATTTTGCATACCGCATGCCGCGCCCCCGGCAGTCTGGCATGGTCCGTCGCGGAGCGGGCATGTCGCAGGCCGCAACAAAACAAGGGATTTTGCGCAACAGCCATGCCCAAACCGCAGGGAAAACGCCCAGCCCATCGCCGCAGGGGATAGCTGGTTTCATGCAATATCCGCAGAGCCTGCCCCCGCAAAAGCAAAAGACCCCGGCGTTCGTCCGGGGTCAGCCGTGTTCACAGGGAAAAGCCGATGGATCATTCCGGCGGCAGAATCGCCCCGGTGCGTTCGGTGATCAGACGGTAATGTTCGGGCCGGCGGTGGCGGGCAAAGTTGAAGATCGTCTCTTTGTAGATGCGCCCCATATCCAGATCGCATTTCGCGGTGATCACCTCATCCTCGACGGTCACGGCCTGGGCCACAATCTCGCCCGAGGGCGCGATGATCACGCTTTGGCCGCCCATCTTGGACCCCTCCTCGGTGCCGCATTTGGCGGTGCCGACCACCCAAGTGGCGTTCTGATAGGCCCCGGCCTGCATCGACAGGTGATTGTGGAACAGTGTCAGGCTGTTCACGGCCTCATCCCCGGTATGGTCAAAGGGGGTGTTGTAGCCCAGCATGACCATATCGACGCCTTGCAAGCCCATGACGCGGTAGGTTTCCGGCCAGCGCCGATCATTGCAGATCGCCATGCCCATGATGCCGCCAAAGCCCCGGAACACCGGAAAGCCCAGATCACCCGGTTCAAAATAGCGCTTTTCCAGATGCTGGAAGGCACGCCCCGGCTGCGGTTCCGCATGCCCCGGCAGATGCACCTTGCGGTATTTGCCGATGATGCGTCCCGCCTTGTCGACAAGGATCGAGGTGTTGAAGCGGCGTTTCACCCCGCCCTCATGGATCAACTCGGCATAGCCAAGGTTGAAGCCGATCCCCAGTTCCACCGCCGCGTCAAAGAGGGGCTGCGTGGCGGGAGATGGCATGGAGGCCTCATAATAGCTGTCCAGTTCCGCCTCATCCTCGATCATCCAGCGCGGGAAGAAGGTGGTCAGGGCGAGTTCGGTGAACACCACCAGATCCGCCCCGCGCGACTTTGCCTCATGCATCATGGCCAGCAGACGGCGGACGGTATCGGCCCGCGTCTCAGCGCGCGAGATTGGCCCCATCTGGGCGGCGGCGGTGATCAGGTGGCGTGGCATGTGGTCCCCCAGTTCAAGCTGAAAATTCCGCCCGCAGCGCCGCGCCATGCTGGTCCAGCGCCGGAACATCCCCCGCCGCGATGGCGCCTTCCGGCAGGCGCACACCGCGCGCCATCATCTCAACCGCGCCGGTGGGACTGCCCACCGTGACGCGCCGCGCCTGCGGGTGCTGCGCCAGATCGTCAAGGTCGGACAGCCGCCCGCAGGCGATGCCCGCTGCGCTGAGGCAATCCATCGCGGCCTCGCGGTCCAACCTGCCCAAAACGGGCGCAATCAGCGCGTCAATCTGATCCCGATGCGCCACACGGGCGACGTTAGTGGCATAGCGGGGATCGGTGGCAAGGTCGGGTTGGCCCAACACCTTATTGGCCATGACGGCCCATTCCCGGTCACTTTGCACCGAGAGCAGAACTTGCCGCCCATCGGCGCAGGCAAAGGCCCCGTAGGGCGCGATGGTGGGATGTTGCAGCCCCACCCTCGCCGGGGGGGCCTTGCCGTAATGGGCTTGCAGATGCGGGACATTCATCCAATCGGCCATGGTGTGAAAGAGCGACACCTCCACCGCCCGCCCCTGCCCTGTGCGCCCCCGCGCAATCAGGGATTGCAGGATCGCGGCAAAGGCAGTCTCGCCCGCCGCGATGTCGCAAACCGAGATGCCCACCCGCGCCGCCCCTTCGGCCGTGCCGTTGATCGACAAGAGCCCACTCTCGCCTTGGATCAGCATGTCATAGGCCTTTTGATCCCGATACGGCCCATCCGAGCCATAGCCAGAGATTGAGACATGGATCAGCCCCGGATTGACCGCGTGCAGCGCGTCAAACCCCAGCCCCAGCCGATCCGCCGCCCCCGGCCCAAGGTTCTGGATGAACACATCCGCCTGCGCGGCCATCCGGTGCAGGATCGCCAGATCGCCGGGCTGGCGCAGGTCCAGACAGATCGACTCTTTCCCGCGATTGAGCCAGACGAAATAGGCGCTTTCGCCATGCACCAAACGGTCATAACCACGGGCAAAATCGCCCTCGGGCCGTTCGATCTTGATCACCCGCGCCCCGGCATCGGCCAGCCGCGCCGTGGCCAAGGGGGCGGCGACCGCCTGTTCCAAGGCGACGACCAATAGCCCCTCCAGATCGCGTCCGGTCATACTGCATTCCCCAATGGCCTTGCCCCATTGGTCGCAGGTATTCCTGCCGCAGGGAAATAGTCAGGCGCGGATGCAGCTATCGCGCGGGGTCATGACGCAAAAAATCAGCCCGCAACGCGCGGGCCGAAGTTCGGGATGCCTGCCTTTGGGGAGCGTTGCGGCATCCCGCCGTATCCTACCCCTGCCGCATCGCGGCACGCAGGGCATCGGTCGCGGCCATGTCCACGGTTTCCGCCGTCAGGTCCACCACCACACCATACACATCGCGGGCATGGGCCAGCGGGCAAAAGCCGTCCAAGACATCCTCCAGCACCTTGACCGGCGGGCGGTTCAAGGGATCGCCATACCCGCCGCCATTGGGGCTGTAATAGGTCATGACGTCATCGGCCTGCACCTCAAGCCCTGAGAATTTGGAATACATGTCCCGCACCTCGCCGGGGCGGTTCGGGTTGGTGATGGTGCAGCGCCCCACCGTGCCGTCATGCCCGCCAAAGATGCCCCAAGGCGCGTCGGTATGGCGTTCGGATTCGTGGGTGATAAAGGCCGGGGTCAACACACGCTGCGACTTCACCACGCCAATCCCGCCGCGAAATTCGCCCGCGCCGGGGGGCAGGTCATCGCGCAGTTCATAGCGATCACAGATCATCGGGATATGCATCGCCAGATCTTCCAGCGGGTTGTTGCGGGTGTTGGCCATCAGGTTGTCGATGCTGTCCGGCCCGTCCGACCGGGGACGGCCACCGTAGGCGCCTTCGTTCACCTCGAGGAAAACCCAGTAATCCCCCGAAGGCCGCACGCCGGAATAGGCGGCAAAGCTGATCGAGGCCGACGATCCCGCGATCACCCGATCCGGCATCACCGGGGCGAGTGCCCGGATGATCAGGTCAATCATGCGGTTGCATTGGGTAAATCGCGCCTCAGCGCTCGCCGGGGCTTTGGG
Organism: Rhodobacteraceae bacterium PARR1; assembly: GCA_002256185.1. Taxonomy (GTDB): domain Bacteria; phylum Pseudomonadota; class Alphaproteobacteria; order Rhodobacterales; family Rhodobacteraceae; genus Paragemmobacter. The sequence goes on from NKIT01000077.1 coordinate 8,379, forward strand.
GTTGAAGATGGACCCCAAGGGGGCCGTCACCTTGATCGGGCGGAACGATCCCTCATTCGACGGCACCCGCAGGTCAGAGGTCGCAGCGTCCAGCAGCAGTTTGCGGAACCCCGCATAGGCGGCAACCTTGGTCGATCCCTCAAAGGGCACGTTATAGGCAGTGGGGGTCTGGTCGGCAGAGCCTGTCAGGTCCACCTCCACCTCATCCCCCCGAACCCGGATGGTGACTTTGACCTTCAACTGTTTGTCGCGGTTGCGGCCATCGTCATCCAACCACCCCTCAGCCGAGTAATCCCCATCCGGGATTTCGCTGATGCGCTGGCGGGTCATGCGTTCGGCATAATCCATCAACTGATTGGCAGCGGCAAAGACCAAGCCTTCGCCATATTTTTCCAGCAACTCCACAAACCGCTTGGCCCCCAACCGGGCCGAGGCAACCTGTGCTTCAATATCCATCACCAACTGCCCCGCCGCGCGGCTGTTGCGGCGGATGTAATTCCACATGGCGTTGTTGGGGTCGCCCTTGCGGTATAGCTTGGTGCCCGCAAACAGCATCCCTTCGGCGAACACATCCGGCACGTCGATGATCAGACCCGGCGTTGCCGCCCCGATATCCACATGATGCGCGGTATTCCCGGCAAAACCCACCAGACGGTCTTGGAAGAACACCGGCACCACGATGGCAAGGTCGGGCGTGTGTGATGCGCCGTAATAGGGGTGATTGTGGACGACAACATCGCCCTCATACCATTCGTCATCCTCCAGCGTCTGGGCAATCCCGCGCAGATAACCGGGGATGGAGCCGATGTGCATCGGCGTCGATTCCGACTCGCACAGCGTGTTGAAGTTCACGTCAAACAGCCCCGCGCCAAGGTCTTGGCTTTCGCGGATGATGGACGAGAACGACATGCGGTAAAGCACATGCCCCATCTCTTCGGCGATGGTCTCGAAACTGCCCCGGATCACTTGCAGCGTGATCGGATCGACGGTGGCGGCGGGCGTGGACATCTGGTTCATCGTGGCCTCCTTACGCGCCAACCGGGCGGATGCGGGTGTTGCCGTAATCCAGCGTCTCGGCGACATAGCCGGGCGGGATCAGCGTGGTGGCGTTGTGCTGGTGCAAAAGCGCAGGCCCCGGCACCACATCCCCGGCCATCAGCTTGGTGCGGTCATAGCGCGGGGTGTCCAACGTGCGGCCATCGTCAAAGGTGGTTGGGCGCACGAACATCAAGGCGCGGTCGATGCTGGACCCATCGGTCTTGGCAATCGTCGGAATCTCGATCCTCGGGACCGAGGCCGTGCCGATGGCGCGCAGGGTGATCAACTCCACCTCGGCCTTGCGGTAGCTGTAGCCGTAATCCTGATGGTGCTGGTCGTGGAAACTGTCGGCGATCAGGTGCCGGTTCTCTGCCGTCACTGCGCCTTCGGGCATGGCGGCGCGCAGTTCGAACCCCTGTCCCTGATAGCGGCATTCGGCGATGACAGTGACCTTTTGCTGATCCCGCGCAATGCCGTCGCCGTCCAGTTCCGCCTGCACCCGTTCGCGCAAAAGGCTGACGGCAGCGTTGATGCGGGTAAAATCGCCGTCCGTCGCGCGGTTAAGTTCCACAATCACCGCTTCGGTATGCTCATATTGCAGATCGGTCTTCAGCAGGCCCACAGCGGCGGTGATGCCGGGGGCGACGGGGACGATGACATCCTTGCAGGCCATCGCCTCGGCCAGTGCCACGCCATGCAGGGGGCCAGCTCCGCCAAAGGGCATGATGGAAAACTCGCGCGGGTCCACACCGCGCGCGACCGAGTTTGACCGGATCGCCAGCGCCATGTTGTTGTTGATGATCTTGATGATCCCCAGCGCGGCATCCTTGACCGACAGGCCCAGCGGGCGGGCAATCTTGTCCTCAATCGCCTTGAAGGACAGGCTGGCGTCCAGCTTCAGATCGCCGCCCAAGGCCATATCCGGGTCCAACCGCCCCAGCACGATTTGCGCGTCCGTGACGGTGGGTTCAGTGCCACCCCGCCCATAGCAGGCCGGTCCCGGTTCTGATCCGGCAGAGCGGGGGCCAACGTGAAACGCCCCGGCCTCATCAATGAAGGCCACCGATCCACCGCCCGCGCCGATGGTGACCAGATCGATCATCGGCGTCAGCACCGGATGGCCCGACACATAGGTGTCGCGCGGGTTCATGATCTTGACCGTCCCACCGGGGATGGTGGAGATATCCGCCGAGGTGCCGCCGATATCGACGGTGATGATATTCGCTTCACCCGCCATCGCGCCCTCAGAGGCACCCCCGATGACGCCCCCCGCAGGGCCAGACATCAGGATACGGATGGGTCGCTTGGCGCAGGCATCGACGGTAGAAACGCCGCCATTCGACTGCATGATCCGCAGCTTTGAGGTCACGCCCGCCTCGCGCAGCCTTGAGTCCAGATCGCGCAGGTAAAACGCCGTCTTGGGGCCGACATAGCAATTCATCGCAGCGGTCGAGAAGCGTTCATATTCCCGCATCACCTTGGCCACATCCGAGGACAGGGTGATGTAGGCGTCGGGCATCTCTTCCAGCACGATCTCGCGCGCCCGCACCTCATGCGCGTCGTTCAGGAAGGCGAACATGAAGCCGATGACGACCGAATTGATGCCCCGGCGCTTGAACACCGCACAGGCGGCGCGGACGGCGGCTTCGTCCAGCGGGATGGCGATGTCGCCACTGGGCGGCAGGATGCGTTCGGCCACGGCAATCCGGTTGCGGCGTTTGACCAAGGGCTGACTTTGCCACGGCACATCGAAATGCAGGCTGAAGTTGTAGGGCCGCTTGTGCCGCCCGATGTGCAGGATATCGCGGAAGCCTTCGGTCGTGATCATCCCGCATTCCGCACCATTGTGCTCTATGGTGATGTTGGTCGCGGTGGTGGTGCCATGCACGATGGTCTCCACCTCAGACGTAGGGATACCGGCCTTGGCGCAGATGCCCTGCACCCCCTGCACCACCCCGATGGACTGGTTTTTCAGCGTGGTCGGCACCTTGTGATAAAACACGCCACCCGCGCATTCGAGAACGAGGTCGGTGTTTGTCCCGCCGACATCGACACCAATTCTGGCCATGTTGGACACTCCTGTTGGGCAAAACCGCCTCTTGCGGGCGGATGGATGCACCGGGCCAGCACTGGCCCGGCGCGACGGTCTCAACTCATTCCGCGGCGAGCTTTGCGCCCGCGAGGCCGTTCAGATAGGAAACGCAGGTGTCCACCGTTTCGACATCGCCAAACTTGGCGTCGATATCGAACAGGTTCCACGCCACGGCACCGGGGACGCGGTCGCCGATGGCTTCCTTGACCGCGATGGTGCGGAAACCGTCGGCCAAACCGTCGCAGATCGTCTGACGCACGCAGGCGCAGGCGGTCACGCCGGTGACAAGGATGGTGTCCACGTTGTTGGCGCGCAGGATGCCCGCCAGTTCCGTGCCGTGGAACGCCGAAGCGCGCTTTTTCAGCAGGGTATATTCGCCCTCGATCGGGGCAATCCGGCTGTCGATGGCCCAAAGGTCCTTGTCCTTGAGGTTCACCACCTCGATCGGGATTTTCTTGTGCCACAGGCCCATGTCGGTGAAGGGCGCATCGACATCGGTGATCTCATAGGCGGTGGTGACATGGATCACCGGCATCTGCGCGGCGCGGAACGCCTTCAGCAGCGCCTGCATGCCGGGGATGATCTCATTGTCCATCTTCTCTTGGTCGCAGGTGAAGGGATTGCCGGGGCGGGTCCAGGCATTGGCGAGGTCCACACTGACAAGTGCGGGGCGCTTGCCAAAGCCCACGCGGCGCTGAAAGCCGCGCGCTTGATACAGTTTGCTCGCCGTGTCGAAGGCTTGCTGCAACAGACGGTCCAGTTCCTTGGTGTCAACGTCGCTCATCGGGGTCTCCTATCCTTGATGCTTGGCACGCCGTCCAGACGGCTGTGGCGATCCGCGCGGTCCAGCCTTTGGCGGCAAGGGAAACACGAGGCTCTGACAGCAGAGTGGCCCAAGGATTGACGCGGGGGAAATGGCGTGTCAGCAATTATTGTTGCGCTTTATGCATCAGAAAAATCTTGGGGGAACGCATGAAAAACCTGCCGGGGCTAGATAACGTGCAGACCTTCCTTGCGCTTGCCCAAGAGTTGAACTTTCGCCGCACCGCCGAGCGGTTGGCGCTGGACCAATCCGCCCTGACGCGGCGAATTCAAAAGCTGGAGGGCGAGTTGGGCTTTCGCCTGCTCGAACGCACGACGCGCGAGGTATCGCTCACCCAAGCAGGCCAGCGCTTCTACCAAGACAACGCCCATCTGATGGCGCAATACGATGCCGCCGTGCAGGCCGCGCGGCGGATCGCCGAGGGCAAGTCGGGGCTTCTGAGGGTGGCTTATATGGCCTTTGCGGCGACGGAACTGGTGCCAAGCGCCGTGGCGCGGTTCAGGCGGGCGCATCCGCATATCGACATGCAGATCCAGTATATCCGCACCCAAGGCCAAAAGATCGCGCTGGCCAATGACGAGGTGGACATCGGCTATATGATCGGCCCCTTTGACCATTCGGAATATCACAGCCTGACCCTGACGACTGAACCTTTGTATGTGGTCACCCCCCGCAATCACCCTTTACTGCTGCGCCCCGTGGTGCGGCCCGAGGATCTGGCCGACCAAGACCTGATCCTTGGCGATATGCGCGAATGGGAGGAGTATCGCTGGCGGCTGAACGACATGTTCTCTGCCGAAGGCATCGCGCTGCGGGTGACGATGGAGGCATCGAATACCTTGGCGCAACTTGGCCTCGTGGCGGCGGGGTTGGGCGTCACGATCTATCCCGAAAGCCTGATCGGCTTTCTGGGCCGCAACGTCGAGGTGCGCCAGATCATGGATCCGCGCTTTCGCCACCGCACAATTCTGGTCTGGAAACGCAGCAACCGCAGCCCGCAGGTGCAGGCCTTTGTGAAGCTCGCCAAAGCGGTGGTGCCGGGGGGATAATGGCCCGTCTATTGGGCGTGCCGGGTGCCCCCTCCCCCTAGCCCTCTCCCCCAAGTGGTGTGGTGCGCAATGAATGCGCAATCCACCCGCCCCCTCTAGGTCACACCGCCAGCCAAAGGGGCGCGCACGCACCGCGGGGTGGGTGCACGTATACGTGCGCCCGCCCCCCATCTGACTCGGCGGGGGCGGTGAGCGTGCGCCCCGATGCTTTGGGCATCGGGGCAATCCTCGTCGTTGTGCCTTCACAAAAGACTT
>NKIT01000077.1:13645-18566 GCA_002256185.1 Rhodobacteraceae bacterium PARR1
AAGACTTCCCCCCGCTTCCATCTGGCACCCCACCCCGCCCCGGTGTAGCAATCCCCCATGCCCAATCCGTCCTCGCCCCTCCTGTCCGCCTACCTCGCCCTTGGCACGGTCCTGCAACCGCTGGCCCCTTGGCTGCTCAAACGCCGTCTGGCGCTAGGCAAGGAAGACCCCGCCCGTTGGCGCGAGAAGCTGGGGCATCCCACCCTGCCCCGCCCGCACGGCCCTCTGATCTGGCTGCATGCCGTCAGCGTGGGCGAAGGGCTGTCCGTCCTGCCCCTGCTGACCCGTCTGGTGGCCAGTGGCGCGACGGTGCTGGTCACTTCGACCACCGTCACATCGGCCCGGCTTTTGGCCGACCGCCTGCCCAAGGGCTGCCTGCACCAATTCCTGCCCTCGGACCTGCCCGGCCCGGTCACGCGGTTTCTGGATCATTGGCGGCCTGATCTGGCCGTCTTTGTCGAAAGCGAATTCTGGCCGCGCCTCTTGCGGGATAGCAAAGCGCGCCACATTCCGATGGTGCTGGTCAATGCCCGCATTTCCGACACATCCGCGCGCAACTGGCGGCGCGTGCCGGGGCTGGCGCGGGCGATCCTGTCGGGCTTCACCGCCCTCACCGCACCTGAGCCGCGTGTGGCCGCACTGCTGGCGGAATTGGGCGCGGACCCCGCCCGCATCCGCACCACAGGGTCGCTCAAGCGAGGCACGGGGCGTTTGCCGGTGGATGCCGTCGCTTTGGCCGATCTGCGCGACGCCATCGGCAATCGCAAGACATGGCTCGCCGCCTCCACCCACCCCGGCGAAGAGGAAGTGATCCTTGACGCCCAGCACGCCCTGAGCGACCGCCTGCTCATCGTCGCCCCGCGCCACCCGCAGCGCGGCGATGCCGTCCGCGACCTGATCACCGCGCGCGGACTGACCGTCGCGCAGCGGTCGCGCCAAGAACCGATTGCGGCTGACACGCAGGTGTATCTGGCGGATAGCTTGGGAGAGATGGGGCTGTGGTTCGACCTTTGCCCCGTCGCCTTCATCGGCGGGTCGCTGGTGCCCGTGGGTGGCCACAACGCCTATGAGGCCGTGGCCCATGGCTCTGCCGTTGTCACCGGGCCGCAGGTCAGCAACTTCGCGGCCCTGTACGACAGCCTGCTTGGCGCAAAGGGCGCGGTGATGGTGCGGGGTGCACCCAGCTTGGCCGGTGCCATCCGTGCTTTCGACGATCCGGCCATCCGCACCGCCCAAACCACCGCTGCCACAACCGTGATCAGCGCCGAGAGTGACGCGACTGCCGAGACGGCCGCCCTGATCCTGTCGCTGCTGCCACGCTGACGGGTTATTCCCCGGCCTTTCGCCGCGCCTTGGCCAGCGCTTGGCGATGCGCCAGCCGGTCCGAAACCTGCGCCGGGTCCAACGCGCCCAGCGACGGATCAGGCGTCAGGTCCAGACCGCCGAGTTTCCAGCGCTGATGCGTCCAAAGCCACTGGTCGGGATGGGCACGCACCTGCGCCTCAAGACTGTCGTTCAGCGCCTGCGTCATCACCTCTGGTGCGGCGTGGGGAATAGGAGCCTCAACGATCAGATCAAAGCCCAGATCGGCGCGGCGGATGCCATAAGTCGGCACCACCAGCGCGTCATAGCGCAGCGCCATTTCGGCAGCCGACAGTGATGTCAGCGCATCCCGCCCCATGAAACCCAGCTTGGCCCCATCCGCCATATGTTGATCCAAGACCAGCCCCAGCATCCCGCCCGACCGCAAGAACCGCAGCATATCCGCCAAGCCTTTGCGCCCCCGCGGGAACAGCGGTTTGCCGATGCGGGAAATCGCTGCAACGTAATGGCGGTTGAAGAAGGGATTGCCCATCTCACGATAAAGCCCGCCCACGCGGTAGCCGCGCAGGATCAATGCGCCGCGCACCGCGTCGTAGTTGCCGATATGGCCGGTCACCAAGAGCACAGGCCGCCCCGTGCGATGCGCTTCTTCCAGCGCCTCAAGCCCCGGACCGGTGACGGTCTCGGCCCCGATGCGGGTCAGGAATTCCGGGCCTGAATACATCTCGGCCAGCGTGCGGCCCATGTTGGCCGGCACGGCGCGGACCAGACGGTCCACCTCAGGCCCCGAAAGTTCGGGCAGCACAAAGGCCAGATTGCGCCGGATTCGCGCGCGATAGCCTGCAACCGGGGCCACCACTTCCGACATCAGCCAAGCGCAAAGCCCCAGCCGCGCCGGGTATGGCAGACGCAACATGACCCACAGCGCCAGACGGATCAGACGATCGGCAAGCCAGTAGCGGGCAACCTCACCTTTGGTCAGCGGGTCGGACATGGTCCGGGTATTTCCTTTGGCACATCGCGGCATCTGGCCAAACGGCCCCGCCTTTGCGCGTCATATAGCCCCCCCTGCGCCGGGGAACAAGTTGCCGCCCCCCACCGTGCCGCAGCGACAAGGCATCGCCGCTTTCGTTGACAGACGTCAAGCCATGGGGTCTATGACCGCAACCCCTGCTCCGTGAAAGCCGCCATGACCCGTTCCGACACGTCCGCCGTCACACCCGAAGTCTTTGTGCCCAATCTGAACACCCGCTTTACCGGCGTGTCCTCGACGGCGCGGGCAGTGATGCAGCAGCATATCGGCAAACATCGCGTGGCGCTGGTGGGGGTCGCGCTTCCGGGCCTGCCTGCCCCCATCACCAAGGCCGAAGCCCTGCGCCTGTCGCGGCAAAGGCCAGAGGGACGACCGTTTTCCATCTGGCACACAAGGCGCAACACCGAAATGGCACTGGCCATCTATGCGCGCGACGTGCTGCGCCTGCCGGTCAAGATCGTGTTTACCTCGGCGGCGAAGCACGTGCATTCCTTGCTGCCGCGCCTGCTGATCTCGCGCATGGACCGCATCATCGCCACGAGTGACGAGGCCGCCGCCTGCGTCGGTCGCCATGACGCCGTGGTGCCGCATGGCGTGGACACCGACCGCTTTCATCCCGCCCAAGACCGCCGCGCCGATTGGGCGGCGACAGGCTTTCCCGGCGAATACGGGATTGCCACCGTAGGCCGGGTGCGCCCGTCCAAGGGCAGCGACATCTTTGTCGAGGCGATGATCAAGGCTCTGCCCGACCTGCCCGGCGCAACAGCATTGGTCATCGGTCTGGCCAAACCGTCCGAGGCCGAATTCCTGTCCAAACTGAAGGCCCGCGTGGCCGAGGCGGGGATGACCGACCGTATCCTGTTCACCGGCATGATCCCTGACGATGACCTCTTGCGCGTGCTGCGCGGCTGCCGCCTGCTCTGCGCCACGCCGCGCTATGAACCCTTTGGCGTGACGCCACTGGAGGGGATGGCCTCTGGTCTGCCCGTCGTCGCCACCGCCACCGGCCACTTCGCCGAGGCCGTGGGAAATCCGGGATCAAACGACCAGGCCGGGGTGATCGTCCCCGTGGGCGACGTCGCGGCCATTGCCGATGCCGTGGTCTGGACCCTGTCGGACGAGGACCGCTTTACCACCCTGGCACGCAATGCCCGCGACCGCGTGCAACGTCTGTTTTCCATCCAACGCGAGGCGCAGGCCGTGACAGAGGTCTACGAAGACCTGTGGGCCAAGGGCTGAATCACGCTCCAGAACCTTGTCATCAAAGGAAAATCCCGCACCATCCCCCTGCCCCGGACCCAAGCGAAAAAATCCTCCCCAACCCGCCACTAGGGTCTAGGAATCCGCCCCCGCCTGTTATATCACCCCGCCAACGCCGCAGTAGCTCAGCTGGTAGAGCACGTCATTCGTAATGATGGGGTCGGGGGTTCGAGTCCCTTCTGCGGCACCAGATCATCCTGATAGTTGTCTTGAGTTGGCCGCGCAGATCTTTGCCAGCCTTCGTGCAAGCTTTGACGACGCAGGGATTCAGGTCCGCGATGGTGCCTTGGGGGCGTCGCGTGGTTCCAGCATAAGCGCCCAACTTTGCGTCGCGGCGAGGCTGTTCTTGTGCAGATCGGTCAAGGGCATGCCCTCATCCGTGACAAAGGCCACGAAGCGCTGGTTCAGGTCGTGAAAGATCATCTGGCCCAGCAGCGCCGCATCCGCATCCCCCCGGACGATCCCGCGCTGTTGCAAGGCGGCGATCAGGTCTGACACCTGCCGCGCCAGCATGGCATCCAATGCCGTGTAACGCTGCGAAAACGGCGTTTCAGGTGCTGCAATGGACAGGGACATCGCCCGGCGCCACAGCGCCTTGGACAGGTAGTGCAACGAGTGGTCGTAATAGAGACGGATCAACCGATCCAGCGCGTCAATCGTGGTCTCGGGCGGCGCGTCGATGACTGCCTGCCCTGCCGCGACGACCTCTTCCACCTCCATCGACACGATGGCCAGAAGGATATCGCCCTTGGTGGAAAAGTAGTTGTAACAGGTGCCCGCCGACACCTCGGCCCGTTGGGCGATGTCTTCGATGCGGACAGCGTCATAGCCTTGGTCGCGGAACATCTCGGACGCCGCCTGCAAGATGCGGCGGGTGCGGTCGGCTTTGTGTTGTTCGCGCAGTCCGGTCACGGCGTGCTGCCACCCCAAGAGATTGTTTCGGCGATGGTTTTCATTTTGCCTGAAATTTGATGTTGACTTCAAATTTCGGCGAACTCAATTCTTTTTCCAAAGGCACCCGGCAGAGGTGCCCCACCCCCGACATGGAGACACCCCTGATGGCCCTGACCAATCGGCTTTCCGCCACTTCGCTGGCCCTGCTGTTCCTGACCTCCCCCGCCTTTGGGCAAGAGTTGAACGCGCTGGTCTGGTGCGATCACACCGACCCCGAACTGGTTGCGCCGTTTGAGGAAAAGTTTGGCGTCAAGGTGAACCTCAAGGAATATGAGGGAACGGCGGCGGGTCTGGCGATCCTTGATCAGTCGCAGCCCGGCGATTGGGATGTGATGGTGATCGACGCCGTCG
>NKIT01000078.1 GCA_002256185.1 Rhodobacteraceae bacterium PARR1
CGTATCGCTGCCCGCCCAACCGGTCAGACTGTCCGCGCCGGTCCCGGCAAGAACCGCCTCGGTGCCGGTGAAGGTATAAGTGCCTGCCGTGCCGCCGATGGTGCCCGTGCCGTCGGCGGTATAGCTCACCGTCATCGCGGCGGTGACGGCCGACATGTCGATGGTGTCGCGCCCGATCCCGCCCGCGATGGTATCAGGGCCGTCGCCGCTTGCGATGAGGAACAGATCATCCCCATCGCCACCTGACAGCGAATCCGCTCCCGTCCCGCCGGTGATGGTGTCGTTGCCTGCCCCGCCAAGCAGCGTATCAGCCCCTGCCCCGCCCGACAGGCTGTCATTGCCCGCACCGGCATCCGCGTAATCGGCGTTGGTCGATCCGACGATGGTATCGGCACCGCTGCCGGTAAAGACCCGCTCCAGCGTGGTGAAGGTCGCGGTGTTGGCGCCCGATGTCAGCGTGCCGCTGCCGACCGTAGCCGAAAATGTCACGGTTGCAGCCGTCGTCAACCCGCTGGCATCGATGACATCGACGGTGGTCGCGGCTCCGCCCGCGATGGTATCGTTACCAAACCCATCCTGCAGGACAAAGGTATCGTCGTTGCCGTCACCCGACAGGCTGTCGTTGCCATCCCCGCCGGTGATGGTGTCATTGCCCGTGCCGCCCGCAATGCCGTCATTGCCCGCAGCCCCCAACAACACATCGTTGCCCGCACCGCCCGTCAGGGTATCGGCATCGTTGCCACCGTCGATGGTGTCGTTTCCGCTGCCGCCCACCAACGAGTCATTGCCGACACCGCCAGAAATCGACAGGCCCGCGCTCAGGTCATTTGCGCCGTTGATGGTATCGGCAAAGCCGGTGCCGACCACGGCTTCGATGCCGGTAAAGGTGCCTGCGGAACCAAGACCCGTGAAGGTATGGTTGCCGCTGCCCGTCGTTGTGAACTGGACGTTGATCCCGCGCGCCGCTGAACTGGAATAGTTCAGCGTGTCGGTGCCGGTGCCGCCTGCGACGGTCTCTCCAGCAGTGTCATCGGCGATCAGAAAGATGTCATTGCCCGCATCACCGCTGAGCGTGTCATTTCCCAGACCGCCCGACAACACATCGTCGCCGTTGCCGCCGAAAAGCGTATCATTGCCAGACCCGCCAAACAGCGTGTCATTGCCGCCATTGGCGACGACCGAGTCGTTGCCCGCCCCGGCGTTGATGCTGTCATTCAGCGCTCCGCCCGTGATCGTGCTGTTGGCGCTGGCCGTATAGGTGGGTGACTGGATGGTGCTGTAGGTCACCCCGGTCGAGGACGTGTCGACCGCCGAGCTGACCGACATGGCGACACCAGGCTGGAACTGCCCGTTGGCGACATAGCCGACCAGCGTGCCGCTGACCCGGACCTCATAAAGCGTCAGGACCGCGCCGCCCGGCGTGGTGAAGGTGCTGGCCAGACCCAGCCGCACCAGACCCGAGGCGACGGTTCCGCCCCCGGAATTGGTGACGGTGACCGTCTGGTTGGTGTCAAACTGCGTGGCGCTGGAGCCGCCGAAATTCGTGTCGTCGTCGTCGACGGTAAAGGTCAGTGCCAGATTGGAATCATACGCGGGGTCGAGCATGAAGCTCGTCCCCGCGGTCAGGCTTCCGCCCGAGGAAATGATCGACGCCGCGGAAAACCCGCTGAACGTGAAGATCGCCATTGTCCTGCCTGTACGCGGGCTTGCACCCGTCTCTTGTACCGGTCCCCGCCTTTTGGTGGCGTGTTGACCGGTTCCGTCCTCAACAGCCCATACAAAAGACGGGTAAATGTGGCGGAATTTGGGCGATTGTGGCGGGGGGCGACACAAAACCCTTATCGGCTCAGGCTTTGTCGCGAAACCGGGCACAATGTCGGAATGGCTGGGTGCGGAATTCGGACTGACGACAGTCGTTCGCCAAGGCCGATGCGCAAGACCCAAAAGCAAAAAGACCCCTGCGATGCAGGGGCCCTTTTTGGCAATCAGATCGGTGGTGCGGATGAAAGGACTCGAACCTTCACGGGAGTTACCCCACAGCGACCTCAACGCTGCGCGTCTACCAATTCCGCCACATCCGCACGAAACCGTCTGATGGCGGCTTACTAGCGAAGCGTTTGCGTGAAGGAAAGGGGGAAAATGCAGCAGGACACCGCACCTGCCCCTTGCACGTGCCGCCCATGGCGCGCGGTTGCAATCGCGCTGCCACAGGCATAACAGCGGCGCGGTTTTCCCCATCCCGTTGCCGCAGGCCCGTGCCCCTTTGACCGAAGCGTCCCGCCCTCAGACCGCCGATCCGACTGACACGCGCCTCTCGCTGGTCATTCCCGTGCGCAATGAGGCCGGAAACATCGGCCCCCTGCTGGATGAGGTCTTTTCGACCTTGCCCCCCGCCCTGCTGGGTGAGGTGATCGTGGTGGACGACGGGTCGAGCGATGCGACGGTGCCAGAGGTACAGGCGCGGATGTCGCCCCGTCTGCGCCTGATCCGACATGTGACCAGCGCGGGACAAAGCCGTGCCATCCGCAGTGGCGTGCAGGCCGCCCGCTTTGCCCGCATCGCCACGCTGGACGGCGACGGGCAGAACCCGCCCGCAGATCTGATCGCGCTGGCCGCCGCGCAGACCGCCAGCGGACCGCAACTGGTTGGCGGTCACAGGGTCGCGCGGCGGGATCGCTGGGCAAAGCGCATCGCCTCGCGTCTGGCCAATGGCCTGCGGCGGATGCTGCTGCGCGATGCCTGCCCTGACACGGGCTGCGGGCTGAAGGTGTTTCCGCGCGACCTTTACCTTGATCTGCCGTTCTTTCACGGCCAGCACCGCTATCTTCCCGCCCTGATGCGCGCGGCCGGGGCAACCGCCGTTTATCTGCCCGTCGGCGACCGCGCACGCCGCCATGGCCGGTCGAATTATGACAATCTGCGCAGGGGCTTGCAGGGTGCCGTGGACCTGATCGCCGTGGCTTGGCTGATTCGCCGCACCCGCCCCGTCAAGGCCCATGAGGAGGCCCTGCCATGATCCACGCCTTACAGGATTTCTTTGCCCGCACGACCGAGATTGAGTTGATCTGGCTGGTGATCGGCTTTTCCGCGCAAGGGCTGTTTTCGGCGCGGTTCCTTGTGCAACTGATCGCCAGCGAACGGCAGCGGCAATCCGTGGTGCCTGAAACCTTTTGGTATCTGTCACTGCTGGGGGGTGTGATGCTCTTGGCCTATGCCATCCACCGCGCCGATCCGGTGATCGCGCTGGGGCAGATGTTCGGCATTGTCGTCTATGCCCGCAACATCTGGTTCCTGTCGCGCAAGGATTAAGAAAACCGCAGCCCCTTTGCAGCACCGCCCCAAAGGATTAGGTCAGGACAACGCAGGAAGAACGGATCATCCCATGGTCGAATGGACCCATCTGCCCGGCCTTAGCCCCTATGCCGACACGCTGGCCGCGATGGAGGCCCGCGCCGCCGCCATCGCATCCGGTGACGCGCCCGAGGCGGTCTGGCTCTTGGAACATCCCGCGCTTTACACTGCGGGCACCTCGGCCAAGGCCGCGGATTTGACCGACCCCGACCGCTTTCCCGTGTTCCAGACCGGGCGCGGCGGGCAATACACCTATCACGGTCCCGGCCAGCGCGTGGCCTATGTGATGATGGACCTGAATCGCCGCACCCCGGATGTGCGCTGCTTTGTCCGCGCGATGGAAAACTGGGTGATCGCGGCACTGGCCGAATTCAACGTCAAAGGCGAGATTCGCCAAGGCCGCGTCGGCGTATGGGTGCCGCGCCCGGACAAACCACGCCAAGCCGATGGCAGCATGGCCGAGGACAAGATCGCCGCCATCGGGGTCAAGCTGCGCAAATGGGTCAGCTTTCATGGCCTCTCGATCAATGTCGAACCCGACCTTGGCCATTTTTCCGGCATCGTCCCCTGCGGCATCCGTGACCACGGTGTGACCAGCCTTGTCGATCTGGGCCTGCCGGTCACGCTGGCCGATGTCGATGCCGCCCTGATGGCCACGTTCCCGCGCTACTTTCCCGAGGGCGGGTTGCAGCCGAACGGCGGCGCGGCCTGCCCGGTCTAGGCGCAGCCGAGCAATCTGGCCGCCGCTCAAGCCGCAAGGGGCGCGTTCAGCGACGCCTGCAGGGACTGGGCGGCATCCTCGGCAATCGCGCGGTGGCACCGAAACCGAGAGGCTGTGACCGCCTCACGCAGGCGCTCGTGGACACGGCCCACAAACCGTCCGATCACCGTGCCTTTCGGGGGGCGCGGCAGCAGCGCTTTCGCATGATCGGCCATGATCGCCCGCATCGTCACGGCATTGCGTGCCAATGCCGCCGCATCCGGCACCAGCGTCGCTCCGGCCGTCAGGAACAGGCCTGTCGTCTGCGCCGCGCGTTGCTTTGTCCTGCCAAGTTCGACAAGCCCTGCCGCCCCAGCCAAGGCGCGCAATGTCACGGGATCAAAATTGTTGATGTGCCCATAGTGGAACAGACGCCCGCGCAGCCGGTTGCGCGCCTCTTCGGCGATGTCGGGCACTTCGACATAAAGCACCCCACCCGGACGAAGCCATGCGCGCAACTGTATCAAGGTCCGCAGCGGATCGCGCATGTGTTCCAGCACATGGCTCAGGCGGATCAGGTCAAAGCTGCCCGGGTCATAGCCGCTGCTGTCCAGCGTGGCGCGACGCACCGGCAGGCCCAAGGTGTCCCGGCTGTAAAGACAATAGCCCTCATGGGGTTCGACCCCCTCAACCTCGGCCCCCATCGCACGGGCCAGATACAAGAACTCTCCACTGCCGCTGCCAAGGTCCAGCCAGCGCCCGCCCTGCCCATAGACATCGCGATAGGTCAGCATGTGGCGTTTCGTGCGGTCAAAGTTGCGCCAGACTTGCCGCCGACGCGGCACGCTCGCCCCTTTGTAGCTTTCGCGATAGGCGCTGGCATAGAACGCGTCCAACTCTGGTTCGGTCGGCACGGGATCGTTGCGGATCAGCCCGCATCCCGCACAAAGCCGCGTGCAAAGCAGGCCCCCATGCCGGTCCCGCTCCGACACCAGCTCATGCTTCATCCCGCCGCACAGAATGCAGCCTTTCGTGTCGTCCCCGCGCAATGCTGTCCCCTGCCCTGTCCCCCGGCCTGTCATTCCGCCGGTGCCGCAGCAGGTGGTCATCGCGGCAGTGGCCGCCAATATTCCTGTGGTCACGTTTCCGTCAGGTCGTTCGGGAATGGACACAGCGTCCCGCGCACGACCCCGCCAAAACCCACCTGCGCGAAGATGCCGCCCCATCCCTGACTTGCAGGGCAGGCAGGGCGATGACTACCCTTTTGCATCCCAGTCCAGTCACGAGGCCCTTTGATGAAAACCCTGATCCTCTCTGCCGCCGCCATGGTCTTTGCCCTTCCCGCCCTTGCCGCCGATCCGGCCAAGGGCGAGTCAGAGTTCAAGAAGTGCAAGGCCTGCCACGCCATCGTCGCCCCCGACGGGACCGAGGTGCAAAAGGGCGGCAAGACCGGCCCGAACCTTTGGGGGGTGATCGGGCGACCCGTCGCCTCGGCCGAAGGATTTGCCTATGGCGAGTCGATCCTTGCTGTCGGGGCAACCGGCATGGTCTGGGATGAGGCGACGCTGACCGCCTATGTCGCCGATCCGGCGAAATGGCTGAAAGAGACTTTGGGCGATTCTTCGGCCAAGTCGAAGATGTCCTTCAAACTCGCCAAGGGCGGCGCGGATGTGGCGGCATATCTTGCGACGCTGAAGTAACCCGCACCGACCGCCAATCCTCACCCCCGGCGCATCGGCAGAGCCGGGGCAAACCCGCGCGGCAACTGCGTTTTCGGCCCGATCAGCCCGCCCCGGCACCATCAGCGACAATCGGTCGCCGTCAAATCCGACCTTCGCCCGTCTTTTCTTGATCTGCGTCAAAGTCGGTCATTGCCTGCCCGTGGCCTCGGCACTAAACACAACTCCATAACGGAACATTCGGCCCGGCAGTCCTTGCCGGAACCGCTGGAATACGCAAACGGGAGACGCCAATGGCAGACGCAGCCATTCATGGCCATGACCATGACGAGCGGGGGTTCTTCACCCGCTGGTTCATGTCCACGAACCACAAGGATATCGGTATCCTTTACCTGTTCACCGGCGGCATCGTCGGCCTGATCTCGGTGATCTTCACCGTCTACATGCGTCTGGAACTGATGCATCCGGGCGTGCAGTACATGTGTCAGGAAGGCATGCGCTTCATCGCTGACGCCGCCCAGACCTGCACACCCAACGGCCATATCTGGAACACCACCGTCACCGCCCACGGCATCCTGATGATGTTCTTTGTGGTGATCCCAGCGCTGTTCGGCGGCTTTGGCAACTACTTCATGCCGCTGCAGATCGGCGCGCCGGACATGGCGTTTCCGCGCCTGAACAACCTGTCCTACTGGCTTTATGTCGCAGGCACCTCGCTGGCTGTCGCCTCGCTCTTTGCCCCCGGTGGCGGTGGTGAGCTTGGCACCGGCGCGGGCGTGGGCTGGGTGCTTTACCCGCCGCTGTCGACCACGGCTGAGGGCGGATATGCGATGGACCTCGCCATCTTCGCCGTCCACCTGTCGGGTGCGTCGTCGATCCTTGGCGCGATCAACATCATCACCACCTTCCTGAACATGCGCGCCCCCGGCATGACCATGCACAAGGTACCGCTGTTCGCCTGGTCGATCTTCGTGACCGCTTGGCTGATCCTGCTGGCCCTGCCCGTGCTGGCCGGCGCCATCACCATGCTGCTGACAGACCGCAACTTCGGTACCACCTTCTTCACGCCCTCGGGCGGCGGTGACCCGGTGCTCTACCAGCACATCCTGTGGTTCTTCGGCCACCCGGAAGTCTACATCATCGTGCTGCCAGCCTTCGGCATCATCAGCCAGGTGATCGCGACCTTCTCGAAGAAGCCGATCTTCGGTTACCTGCCGATGGTCTATGCGATGGTCGCCATCGGCGTGCTGGGCTTCGTCGTCTGGGCGCACCACATGTACACAGCGGGCATGAGCCTGCGGCAGCAATCCTACTTCATGCTGGCCACCATGGTGATCGCGGTGCCGACCGGCATCAAGATCTTCTCGTGGATCGCCACCATGTGGGGCGGCTCGATCGAGTTGAAAACCCCGATGCTCTGGGCCTTCGGCTTCCTGTTCCTGTTCACCGTTGGTGGCGTGACCGGGATCGTGCTGTCCCAAGCCGCCGTGGACCGCGCCTATCATGACACCTACTATGTCGTGGCGCACTTCCACTACGTGATGTCGCTGGGTGCAGTCTTTGGCATCTTCGCGGGCATCTACTTCTGGATCGGCAAGATGTCGGGCCGCCAGTATCCGGAATGGGCAGGCAAGCTGCACTTCTGGATGATGTTCCTCGGCTCGAACCTGACCTTCTTCCCGCAGCACTTCCTGGGCCGTCAGGGCATGCCGCGCCGCTACATCGACTACCCGGAGGCCTTCGCCTACTGGAACTGGTTCTCGTCAATCGGCGCCTTCATCGCCTTCGCCTCCTTCGTGTTCTTCATCGGCATCGTGTTCTACACCCTGCTGTTCGGAAAGCGCGTGACCGAGAACAACTACTGGAACGAATACGCCGACACGCTGGAATGGACCCTGCCCTCGCCCCCGCCGGAACACACCTTCGAGCAGTTGCCGAAGCAATCCGACTGGGACAAGTCGCACGCGCATTAAGCCGCAGGCAGTCCTGAAAAACGCAAGGCCCCGGCGCAATCCGGGGCCTTTGCTTTTGCGTATAAGGCAAAACCAGAAACCACCGGACCCCACCCTATGCCCTATGAATGGACCGCCCCCACCGCCGACGATCCGGCACGTCTCCAGCTTTGGCCCTATCGCTCGTTGCCCCGGCGTGGCTTCGTTGGCTTCTTTGCGGTGACGGTGGCCTTGGTTGCGCTGCCGCTGTTGTCGGTGCTCGGCTCTCCGGTGCTGTGGTTCATCCTGATCTTCATCGTGCTGGCGCTGTCGGGGATGTGGATGGCCCTCAACCGCTCTTACCGCGATGCTGAAATCATCGAAAACCTGACCCTGGACCGCGACCACCTGACCCTGACCCGCCACGGCCCAAGGGGCAAACGGCAGGATTGGCAGGCTAACCCCTATTGGGTGCAAATCCGCCTGCATGAAACCGGCGGCCCAGTCCCAAACTACCTGACCCTGAAAGGCGACGGACGCGAGGTTGAACTGGGCGCTTTCCTCTCCGAAGACGAACGCCTGACCCTGAAGGACGATCTGCAACGCCGCCTCAACGCGCTGCGCTGACCCCCTTCCCCGTTGCGACAAATATCCTCGGGGGAGTCGCCCCATGGGGCGCCGGGGGGCGAGCCCCCTCACGCGGGCAAGGCGCGCCCCGCGCCGCAGACCGCTGACACGCGTCAGGCGCGGGCCTGCCCGCGCCTGTCCGCCAAATCACTTCTGGCAGATCACTTCTGGCAGATCACCGCCGCCCGCTTAGGCCAACAGGTCTTTCACCTTTGGCCCCACGGTGCCGAAATCCATCTGCCCGGTGTATTTGCCCTTCAGCACCGCCATGACCTTGCCCATGTCTCGGATGCTGGTGGCCCCAGCCTCGGCGATGGCGGCTTTGACGGCGATCTCGACCTCATCCCCGGTCAACTGACGTGGCAGGAACTCCTCGATCACGGTGATCTCGGCCAATTCCTTTTCCGCCAGTTCCAGACGCCCGCCCTCTTCATAGGCACGCGCACTTTCATGGCGCTGTTTGACCATCTTGCCCATGATCGCAAGGATGGCATCCTCTCCCACCATCTCGGGTCCGCCTTCGCCACGGCTGGCGATGTCGCGGTCCTTGATCGCGGCATTGATCAGGCGCAGCGTGGACAGACGATCCGCCGCCTTGGCGCGCATCGCCTCTTTCAACGCCGTTTGCAGCTGTTCGCGCAGTGACATGACCGGGTTTTCCCATATGGTTGCAGGCACGGAGCAGTCTAGACTCTGCCAGTGCAAACCACAACTGCGGCCACTTCAGACAAGCCCATGAAAAGGCTATCATTTCCTTTTCCCGACAAAGGCTTGACCCCGCCCGCCATCGCCTCTAGGTTCCGGCAGATTTTCCCATAGGAGTCGCCGATGACCGCGCAAGCGAAACCAACCGCATGCCTTGCCCTTTCGGACGGCACCATTTTCTACGGCCACGGCTTTGGCGCAACGGGGGAGACGGTGGCGGAACTCGTGTTCAACACCGCGATGACCGGCTATCAGGAAATCATGACCGACCCGTCCTATGCGGGCCAGGTTGTGACCTTCACCTTCCCGCATGTCGGCAATGTCGGCGTCACGGACGAAGATGACGAAACTGCCACCCCCGTCGCTGCGGGCATGGTGGTGAAATGGGACCCGACCGAGCCGTCGAACTGGCGCGCGCAGGGTGAGTTGACCCAGTGGCTGACCCGCAAGGGCCGCATCGGCATCGGTGGCATCGACACCCGCCGCCTGACCCGCGCGATCCGCCAGCAGGGCGCACCGCATGTGGCGCTGGCGCATGATCCTTCGGGCAAGTTCGACATCGGGGCCTTGGTTGCCAAGGCGCGGGCGTGGAAGGGTCTGGTGGGCCTAGACCTCGCCAAGGATGTCACCTGCGCGCAATCCTACCGCTGGGACGAAAAGCGTTGGGCCTGGCCCGAAGGCTATACCCAGCGTGAAGGTGCGGGTCTGCGCGTCGTCGCCATCGACTACGGCGCCAAGCGCAACATCCTGCGCTGCCTGGCCTCGGTCGGGTGCGATGTGACCGTGCTGCCCGCCTCGGCCAAGGCCGAGGATGTCTTGGCGCTGAACCCCGATGGCGTCTTTCTGTCCAATGGTCCCGGCGATCCGGCGGCCACCGGCGTCTATGCCGTGCCGATGATCCAAGGCGTGCTGAAGCGTGATCTGCCGCTTTTCGGCATTTGCCTTGGCCATCAGATGCTGGCTTTGGCCTTGGGCGCAAAAACCGTCAAGATGAACCACGGCCACCATGGCGCGAACCATCCGGTGAAAGACCTGACCACCGGTAAGGTCGAGATTACCTCGATGAACCATGGCTTTACCGTGGACAGTCAGACCCTGCCCAAGGGCGTGTCGGAAACCCATGTCAGCCTGTTCGATGGGTCGAACTGCGGGATTGCGGTGGATGGCAAACCGATCTTTTCGGTGCAATACCACCCTGAGGCCTCGCCCGGCCCGCAGGACAGTTTCTACCTGTTCGAACGCTTTGCCGAGGCGATCCGCGCCCGCCGCGCCGCCGGATCGCGGGCCCCGGCGTGACGCCGGGGCCGCGTTAACCTGTGCTTAATGGTCTTTGTCCAGAGTGGCGCTCTGGGCAAAGGCGGGGCGACATGGCGACGCGGCAGGAACTGGCACGACGACAACGGCACTTGGCCGGTCCGCGCTTGCATGCTGCGCCTGCTGCAGTTGATGTCCCTGTCGCCCTTGCCGCTTCGCCGGATGCCGTGATCTTGGCGCACGCGCTGCGAACCGACCCTGCCCGCGCACGCGGACTGATTGCGCGACTGGCCCGCCCTCGACATGCCAGCCTGACGCAAACGCTGGTGGCGGATGGCGTGCTGGACGATATGGCACTGGCCAAACTGACCGCTGCGCGCACGGGTCTGATGGCAATTGACCCGCGCGAGGCTGTGCCTGACCCGCGTCTTGCCGACCGTTGGGGGTTGGCGCTGTGTCTGGCGGAACGGGTCTTGCCGTGGCACGCCACATCAGCCGGGACAGTGATCCTTGTGTCGGATTTGCGCCAGTTCCATGATCTGCACGATCGCCTGACGGCTGTCTTTGGTCTTGTCCTGCCCGCGCTCAGTTCGCCGCAGGCCATGTCGCAAGCGCTGCTGGCAGTTCGGGGGCCGCAGATTGCCCGGCTGGCGGAAACGCGGGTTCGCCCGCAGGACAGTTGCCGCGCCTTGGATGCGGCGCGTTTGCGGCGGGCGATGCTGATCGTTGCTTTGCCGTTGGGGGCCTTGTTTCTGGTCAGCCCACTGGGACTGGTCGCCCTGCTGTTTGGCTGGGCCTTTCTATCGCTCGCGGCCGTCGTTGTGCTGAAACTCGCGGCGCTGCTGGCCAGCCTGCCCGAACCCATACCGGCACCTGTTCTGGCTGGCGCCCACCACGATCCGCCCCCGGACCTTCCGCTACCCGTCCTGTCTATCATCGTGGCCCTCTACCGTGAGGCAAGCATTGCCCCCCGTCTCGTCCGTCGACTGGAGCAACTGGATTACCCACGCGACCGCTTGGAAATCCTGCTGGTGGTCGAAGATGATGACGATCTGACGCGCGTCGCCCTGATGACGGCCGATCTGCCGCCGTGGTTTCGCATTGTGATCGCCCCCGCCGGACGCATCCGCACCAAACCCCGTGCGTTGAACATCGCCTTGGATCAATGCCGCGGGTCCATTGTTGGGGTCTATGACGCAGAGGACGCACCCGCGCCGGATCAGTTGCGCCGCGTCGCCGCGCAATTTGCCGCAGCACCGCCGGATGTGGTCTGCCTGCAAGGCATCCTTGATTTCTACAACAGCAATGCCCACGCGATGGCACGGCTGTTCACGTTGGAATATGCAGTCTGGTTCCGGGTGATGCTGCGCGGCTTTGACCGGCTGCGGCTGGTCTTGCCCTTGGGTGGAACGACACTGTTCTTTCGCCGCGCCGCGCTGGACCAGTTGGGGGCGTGGGACGCGCATAACGTGACCGAGGATGCGGATCTGGGCATCCGTCTGGCGCGGCGCGGCTGGCGGACGGCAATGCTCGAATCGGTGACGCTGGAAGAGGCGAATTGCCAGCCTTGGTCATGGGTCAAGCAACGCTCGCGCTGGATAAAGGGCTACATGATGACATGGATGGTCCATTCCCGTGATCCGCGCCGGTTGTGGCGCGATCTGGGGCCGCGCCGATTTATCGGGATGCAGGCGCATTTTGCCGGGTCTTTGTCACAGGGGCTGCTGGCACCGCTGCTCTGGTCGATGTGGGGAATGCTTGTCGGTCTGCCGCATCCATTGCACGCAATCTTGCCCGCACCGATGATGACGGGCGCAGTGGTGCTGCTGGTTCTATCCGGCCTCTTGGATATCATATGCGGGATTGTCGCGTCGCGCCGGTTGCGCGGGCGGGTCAGGGTGTGGTGGCTGGTCATGCAGCCCTTTTACGCCATGTTGGGCACGCTCGCTGCCTATAAGGCGCTGTCAGAACTGGCGACCCGCCCGTTTTACTGGGACAAGACCACGCACGGCACCTTTGGCGGCTGATGCTCAGCGGGTCCGAATCTCACCCGCATCGACCCGCAGCCGTGTCTCATAGGCCTTGCTGATATGCTGGCGCAGCGCCTGATAGGCAGCCTCACCGTCATGTGCCTCGATCGCGCGCACGATCTGTTCGTGTTCCGCCAAGGCAACCTCGTCGCGCCCTTCGGCTGCGAATGACGTGTTGGCCATCAAGGCCATCGACCGATGCACAAGGTCCAGTTGCTGCACCAAAAAGCGGTTGTGGCTGGCCAGATGGATTTGCTTGTGGAACCGCTTGTTCGCCCGGCTCAGCCGTTTTGGGTCCCCGCCCAGCAGGGCGCGGTCATCTTCTACCATGCCTTTCAGTACGCGGATTTCCTCATCCGTGGCATGGCGCGCAGCCAGACGGGCGGCCAATCCCTCAAGCTCGGTTCTGACAGCGTAAAGCTCTGCCAACTGATTGTGGTCCAACGAGGCCACAATCAGGCTGCGCCCGTCGCGCGTCAGCATGGCTTGCGTTTCCAGCCGCTGTAACGCCTCGCGTACAGGGGTGCGGCTGACGCCAAGGCGTTCGGCAAGCTCGGATTCCACCAGCCTGTCGCCCGGTTTGTACACCCCGGCGTCAATCGCCTCGACGATCAGCGTATAGGCATCCTTCTGCACCGGTCTTTCCCCTTGGCCTGTCGCCCCTCTGACGTGGGCTGTCATCTTGGCGTGACACTAACCGCCACGCTGCACGGTTTCAACCCGCGCGCCCTCTTGCCGCCGCATCCCCCTTGCCCTAGCTGTTCTGGATGCTTGCAGAACAGTTCCGCCACGTCCGCACGTGGGTCTTTGACCTCGACAACACGCTTTATCCGCCCCGGATGCGGCTTTTCGACCAGATCGAAAAGCGCATGACGGCCTATGTGGCGCGAACGCTGGGCGTGACCGAAGAGGTGGCCGATCACCTGCGCGACACCTATTGGCGGCTGCACGGCACCACGCTGGCCGGGCTGATGGCCGAACACGCGCTGGACCCCACGCCCTATCTGGCCGATGTGCATGACATCGACTTTTCCGTGCTGTCGCCTGATCCCGTGCTGGCCGCGCGCATTGCGGCACTGCCCGGACGGCGGATCGTTTATACCAATGCCGATGCGCCCTATGCCCGTCGCGTGCTGACGGCGCGGGGGTTGGAGGGTCTGTTTGATGCGGTTTACGGCGTTGAGCATGCCGACTACCGGCCCAAACCTGAACGGCAGGCCTTTGAGACGGTCTTTGCGCTGGACGGTCTGGACCCGGCGACGGCGGCCATGTTCGAAGATGACGCCCGCAACCTTGCCGCCCCCCATGCGATGGGGATGCGCACCGTTCATATCGCGCCAGAGCCGGAACCAGCGCCGCACATCCACTTCCATGACACGGACCTGACGGATTTCTTGGGTCGACTGACCGGGGTATAGGGACGCTTTGTCGCTTCGCCTTTCCCGGTGCAGGGCCTATGTCTAGGCTCAGCGACCGGAGGCGACCATGACCCGCAGCACAACCGATATCCTGATCTCTGGCGGCGGCGTCGCGGGCCTGACGGCGGCGGCGGCCTTTGGATCGGCGGGGTTTTCGGTGATCTGCGTCGATCCCGAACCGCCCGTGACCGCGATGGAGGCTGAAGGTGCAGACTTGCGGACCACCGCCTTTCTGCAACCCTCGATCCCCGTCTTGCAGGCGGCGGGTCTGTGGGATCGGTTGGAACCCTTTGCCGCGCCCCTGCAAGTCATGCGGATCATTGACGCGGGCGGAGAGGTCGCCGAACCCCGACTGACCAAGGATTTCAACGCCGCCGATATCTCGGACCTGCCCTTTGGCTGGAACCTGCCCAACTGGCTGCTCAGGCGCGAGATGGTGGCGCGGCTGGCGGAACTGCCCAACGTCGATTTCCGCCCCGGCACGGGAACGGCGCGGCTTCTGACGCGCGAGGCTGAGGCGCTGGTGACCCTGACCGATGGCAGCCGCGTCTCGGCCCGGCTGGTGATCGGTGCGGATGGGCGTAATTCGCCGGTGCGCCAAGCGGCGGGGATTGCCGCCCGGACCACCCGCTACGGCCAAAAGGCGCTGGCCTTTGCGGTGACGCATCTGATCCCGCATCAGAATGTCTCGACCGAGATTCACCGCTCTGGCGGGCCCTTTACGCTGGTGCCGCTGCCGGATCGGGACGGTCTCCCCTGCTCCGCCATCGTCTGGATGGAAGGCGGACCCGAGGTGATGCGTCTGGCCGCCCTGCCCGTTGCGGAATTTGAGGCAGCGATGAACGCGCGGTCTTGCCATATCCTTGGCCCGCTGACCCTTGCCAGCCGCCGTACCGTCTGGCCAATCATCAGCCAGATTGCCGAGCGTATGTCCGGCGAACGCGTCGCCCTGATCGCCGAGGCCGCGCATGTGATGCCCCCCATTGGTGCGCAGGGGTTGAACATGTCGCTGGCGGATTTGCGCGAGTTACTGGCGCTGTGTCAGGCCGACCCCGCCGGGTTGGGATCAGCCAAGATGCTGGACGCCTATCACCGCAAACGCCACCTTGAGGTGCAGGCGCGGGTTACGGGCATCGACGCGCTGAACCGCGCCTCAATGATGGGCGACCCGGCCTTGCGCGACCTGCGGGCGACGGCGTTGAACGCGCTCTATTCGGTTGCGCCTGTGCGGAAAACGCTGATGCGTGCGGGTCTGGGTGTGCGATAGGCCCACGATTTTCTGCGAAAAATCCCGCCTGCCTTCGCCGCAGGCAGAGTTTCCGCAGAAAAGTCGTGCCTCAGATCAAAGAACCGCCTCCACCGCCCGCTCCAACCGCGCGACGGTGGCGTCCACGTCCTTGAGCTTGTCCAGACCAAACAGCCCAAGCCGGAAGGTCTTGAACTCGGCCCCTTCGCCCACCTGCAAGGGCACACCGGCGGCGATTTGCAGGCCTTGGGCGCGGAACTTGGCCCCGGTCTGGATATCGCCGTCCCCGGTGTAGCTGACCACCACCCCCGGCGCGGTGAAGCCTTCGGCGGCGACGGACGCCACGCCCTTGCCCGCCAGCAAAGCCCGCACCTTGCGCCCCAAATCCCATTGCGCCGATTTGGCGGCGTCAAAGCCCATCGCCTTGGTTTCCAGCATGGCATCGCGGAAGGCCACGATGGCATCGGTCGGCATGGTGGCGTGATAGGCGTGCCCGCCGCCCTCATAGGCGGCCATGATCGCGCGCCATTTTTTCAGATCAATCGCAAAGCTGTTCGAGGTGGTTTCCGCCAACCGCGCCTCGGCCAAGGGCGACAGCACCACCACCCCGGCAGCAGGGCTGGCAGACCAACCCTTTTGCGGCGCGGAAATCAGCACATCCACCCCCGTCGCCGCCATATCCACCCAGATGCAGCCCGAGGCGATGCAGTCGAGCACCATCAGCGCCCCCACCTCATGCGCCGCCGCCGCAATGCGCGCGATATAGTCGTCGGGAAGGATGATCCCGGCACTGGTTTCCACATGGGGCGCAAAGACCGCTTGCGGGCGCGTTTCATGGATCTTGGCGACCACCTCTTCGACCGGCGGCGGGGCAAAGGGCGATTGCGCGCCGTTGCCGGTCTGGCGGGCCATCACAACGGTGGTTTCGCGGGTGAATCCACCCGCCTCGAATATCTGAGTCCAGCGGTACGAGAACCAGCCATTGCGCACGATCAGGACCGAGCCTTGGCCGAATTGCCGCGCCACCGCCTCCATCGCGTAAGTCCCGCCACCGGGCACCAAGGCGACGGCAGTGCCGTTATAGACTTCTTTCAAAAGGCCCGAGACATCCCGCATAACCCCCTGAAACCGCGCAGACATATGGTTCAGGCTGCGGTCGGTGAAGACGACCGAGAATTCCTGCAACCCTTCGGGGTCGATATGGGCATGCGGCAGTTGGGTCATGGTGTCCTCCCTTGGATCAGCGTCAGAGTATGGCGCGCCAAGCGGCAAAAGCCAGCCCTGCCCTGCCCTGCTTCCCCGTTGCTCAAATATCCTGCAGGGGGTCAGTCATCGGTGCGCCATCGGTCCGAGAACCGATGGCTGACGGGGGCGCAAGGCCCCCCAAGGGTGCCGCTAACCCAATGGTCCGGGCCTGCGCTCTTCGGTCAGCAGCACATTGGCCTCGACGTTGCCCACCCCCGGCAGTGTCATGATCCGCCGCCGCAGCACGCGTTCAAAGTCGGCGATGTCGCGGGCCACCACGCGCAGGCGGTAATCAAACAGGCCCAGAACGTGCTGGACCACCTGCACCTCGGGGATGGCCTGCACGGCGCGCTCAAAATCCTCCAAAGACACCCGCCCCCGTGTGGCCAGCTTCACCCCCAGAAACACCGTGACGCCAAACCCGAGTGCGGTGCGGTCCACCTCCACCCGTCGGCCTGCCAAAATCCCCGCCTCTTCCAACCGCCGCACGCGTCGCCATGCGGCGGGTTGCGACAGGCCAAAGCGTCGGCCCAACTCTCCCGCCGATACATCCGCATCCAAGGCCAAAGCGCGCAACAGGGCGCGGTCGGTGTCATCCAGATCAATCACAGCGGCAAAGCCTCGGCATCCTTGATGGTCGAGATCAGCATCAAGGCCTCCAACTCCGCGATATGCGGCAGGGTCAGGATGCGGCGGCGGTAGACCTCTTGGTAATGCGCCATGTCGCGGGCGATGACGTTCAGCCGCACATCGACGCGGCCAAGAAAGGTCTCGATCGCCACCACCTCGGGCACTTCGCGTGCGGCAGCGATGAAATCGTCAAAGGCGCGGGGAAAGGTCTTGTCGAGGGTGAAGCGCAAGCTGACCTCCACCTCATAGCCCAACCGCCGCCAGTCGATGCGCGCGCCTTCGGACCGGATCACCCCGCCCTCGCGCAGCCGGCCCAGCCGCCGCGAAAGCGTGGCCGCCGTGACCCCGGCGCGGTCGGCCAGATCGGCGCGCGGCAGATCGGGATCGGCAAGGTAATGGCGCAGCACCCTGCGGTCGGTTTCGTCCAGTTGCATGAATTATTCACCACTTGCGGAAAACACGCATGATTGTTTGCAGAAAATCCACGAAACGTCAAACAATGCACGGGTCGTCACCGATTAATCCGTAAAGTGCCGCCATCTTATCAACGGCCATCTTATCAACGAAGGAACGCCCCAATGCGCGTCTATTATGATCGTGACTGCGACATCAACCTGATCAAGGACAAAAAGGTCGCCATCCTCGGCTATGGCTCGCAGGGCCACGCCCATGCGCTGAACCTGCGCGACTCGGGCGCGAAGAACCTTGTTGTCGCGCTGCGCGAAGGCTCGCCCTCGGCCAAGAAAGCCGAAGGCGAAGGCCTGAAGGTCATGGGCATCGCCGAAGCCGCTGCTTGGTGCGACGTGATCATGTTCACCATGCCCGACGAATTGCAGGCCGACACCTACAAGCGCTATGTGCATGACAACCTGCGCGAAGGGTCGGCGATTGCCTTCGCCCACGGCCTGAACGTGCATTTCGGCCTGATCGAGCCGAAAAAGGGCGTCGATGTCATCATGATGGCCCCCAAGGGCCCCGGCCACACCGTGCGCGGCGAATACACCAAGGGCGGCGGCGTGCCCTGCCTTGTGGCCGTGCATCAGGATGCCACCGGCCGCGCGATGGAAATCGGGCTGTCCTATTGCTCGGCCATCGGTGGCGGGCGTTCGGGCATCATCGAAACCAACTTCCGTCAGGAATGCGAAACGGACCTCTTCGGCGAACAGGCCGTGCTCTGTGGCGGTCTGGTCGAGTTGATCCGCATGGGCTTTGAGACGCTGGTCGAAGCGGGCTATGAGCCTGAGATGGCCTATTTTGAATGCCTGCACGAAGTGAAGCTGATCGTGGACCTGATCTACGAAGGCGGCATCGCCAACATGGACTACTCGATCTCGAACACCGCCGAATACGGCCAGTATGTCTCGGGCCCGCGCATTCTGCCATATGACGAGACCAAGGCCCGCATGAAAGCCGTGCTGACCGACATCCAGACCGGCAAATTCGTGCGCGACTTCATGCTGGAAAACGCCGTCGGCCAGCCGACGATCAAGGCCTCGCGTCGTTCCAACGACGAGCATCAGATCGAACTGGTTGGCAAGAAGCTGCGCGACAT
>NKIT01000079.1 GCA_002256185.1 Rhodobacteraceae bacterium PARR1
CAACGGCCCGGTTTCGTGAAAAGCCGCGATCAGTTGATGGATGTGGCCTACGACGATCAGGTCTATGTCGATGACCGCACCATAGACAGCCATATCAAGCGCCTGCGCAAGAAGATGCGCACCGTCGATACCGAGTTTTCGGCGATCGAGACGCTTTATGGCATTGGCTACCGTTATAACGAAGAATGACCGCGCTTCCCCGCATGGCCAAGGACAGCCCGCCCGCCCGCAGCGGTGAATTGCTGTTGGGCGAAGATTGGGTCCAGCCCGAAAGCATGGCCGATGCCAGCTTGCGGCAGGTGCAGGGACGGCGCGGTTGGCTGGCGCTGAAGGATTCCCCGCTCGCCCGCAAGATCGTGCTGTTCAACCTCTTGGCGCTGGTGGTGCTGGTGGTGGGCGTGCTGTTCCTGAACCCGTTGCGCGACAGTCTGGTGATCCAGCGCGAACAGGGCCTGTTGAACGAAGCCCTTCTGGTCTCGGATGTGATCGAGGCGTCGGGGGCCGCCGATCCAGCTGCGATGGCCTCGACACTGGACCGGCTCGACATTGCTTCGGGCGGTGAGGTGATGGTGTTTGACCGGCAGGGTGTCATTCTGGCCGCGCGCAGTGCGGAACCGCGAGATGCCGGGGCCACCGAACGCAGTACACCGATCACCGATGGACTCGGGGCGATCTGGGGCCTTGTCTCAACCCCCTTTGCCGGGACGGACCCTGTGCCTGTCTACGATGCCGAAGCGCCGCTCCGTGCGCTGCTGCCGCAGGCGATGCAGGGCGAAACCATGGTGACCACCGGGCGTGGACCTGATGGGGCCGCGATCTTTTCCGTTGCAACCCCGGTGATGAAGGACGGTCAGATTGCTGCGGTGGTGGGTCTTGCCTCTGCCGCTGGCGAGATTGACCGTCTGGTGCGCTATGAGCGTGAGCAGGTCTTGCAGATGTTCCTTGTGGCGCTGGCTGTCAGCTTCGGCCTGTCGCTGGTGCTGGCCTCAACCATCGCGAACCCGCTGTCCGACCTTGCTGCCGCTGCCGAACTGGGCCGCGACCGTGATGGCCGCAAGACCGCGCCGGGCCGCATCCGCATCCCCGATCTTGCCGCCCGCCCCGATGAGATCGGGCGTCTGTCGGTGGCGCTGCGGGGGATGGTGACAGCGCTTTACGACCGGATCGACGCCAACGAACAATTCGCCGCCGATGTGGCGCATGAGATCAAGAACCCGTTGGCCAGCCTCCGCTCTGCCGTGGGGACGTTGCGTTTTGCCAAGCGCGACGATCAAAAGGAAAAGCTGCTGGAGGTCATCGAACATGACGTGCGGCGGCTGGACCGGTTGGTCAGCGACATCTCCAACGCCTCACGCCTTGACAGCGAACTGGTCAAAGAGGACGCGGAAGCGTTCAACATGATCAAGACGTTGTCGAACCTGTCCGAATATCTGGGCAAGCAGGCAGGCGAAAAGGGTGTGGAATTCATCACCGACTTTCCGTCTGATCCGGTGATGATCAACGGGCTTGAGGCGCGTTTGGCGCAGGTGTTCGTCAACCTGATCACCAATGCCATCAGCTTTTGCGAAGATGGCGATGCTGTGCGTGTCTGGGCGCGCAGGCGCGACAATCGCGTGCTGATCGTGGTCGAAGACACCGGACCCGGGATCCCGGAACAGGCGCTGACCAAGGTGTTCAAGCGCTTCTATTCGGAACGCCCGCAAGGACAATTCGGCAATCATTCGGGCCTCGGGCTGGCGATCTCGCGCCAGATTGTCGAAGCACATGGCGGTGTGATCTGGGCCGAGAATATCCGTCCGACCCATGCCGACAGCAGCTCTGACCCGCTTGGTGCACGCTTTGTCGTCGGTCTGCCGGTCTGACAGCGCGTGACGGGCGGCAGCCAAATCCTTCATGCCGGTTGTGTGGCGCTGAACGGTCGCGGTCTGTTGATCCTTGGCGCATCAGGCGCGGGCAAATCCGCCTTGGCGCTGTCCATGATGGCGCTGGGGGCGCGACTGGTGGCGGATGACCGCACGATCCTGACGGTAGACGGGGATGCCCTGATCGCCACCTGTCCGGCCACGCTGCGCGGTCTGATCGAGGCGCGGGGTATCGGCATCCTGCACGCCGAGGCGCTGGATGCTGCGCCTTTGGTATTGGCCGTGGATATGGACCAGACGGAAGCGCAGCGCCTGCCCCCCTTACGGAGCGTCACTTTCCTGAACCGGACGATCACACTTGTGCATTCTGTTCCGTCGCCCCATTTTCCTGCAGCCCTCGTGCAATATCTTAGGGCAGGGCGACAGGCGTAAACCGCCCGTGGCCAATGGGAAAGCGCAAGCACATGGTCCGTTTGACGGATGGTCATAGCCTCGTCTTTGTCACTGGCCCGTCAGGGGCGGGGCGATCTACCGCGATCAACGCTTTGGAAGACATCGGTTATGAGGCGATCGATAACCTGCCCTTGTCCCTGATCCCCCGGCTGATCGACGGACCGCCGCTCGACCGCCCCATCGCGTTGGGGTTGGACATTCGCAACCGGGATTTCAACGTCACCTCGGTGATCGAGTTGATCGACAGCCTGACGCGCGAACCCCGTGTGGCGCTTTCGGTGCTGTATCTGGATTGCGCGCCGTCCGAACTCATCCGCCGCTATTCCCAGACCCGCCGCCGCCACCCCATGGCTGCGGATGAAACACCCGAAGATGGCGTCGGGCGAGAGATTGATCTTCTGTCCCCGATCCGCGCCCGAGCCGATCACCTGATCGACACGACTGAAATGTCGCCCCATGACCTGCGGGCCGAAATTGCGCGTTGGTTTGACCGCACCAAGGGGCAGAACCTGTCGGTGTCCGTGCAATCCTTCAGCTACAAACGGGGATTGCCGCGCGGGCTGGACTTCGTGTTCGACGTGCGCTTTTTGCAAAACCCGCATTGGGTGCCCACCTTGCGCGATCTGGACGGGCGCGACGGGGCGGTTGTGGATTACATCGCGCGCGACCCGCGCTTTGCCGAATTCTTTGACCGGGTGTCGGGACTGGTGCAGATGGTGCTGCCCGCCACCGTGGCCGAAGGCAAAAGTTACCTCAGCATCGGCTTTGGCTGCACCGGCGGGCAACACCGTTCTGTCGCATTGGTGGAAATGTTGGGCAAATCCCTTGCAGATGCGGGCTGGGCAGTGTCAAAACGTCATCGGGAACTGGAACGTAGAGCGGCGGCAGTGCAGCCGCCGGTATCGGGGTAAGCGCGTGATCGGCATCGTGATCGTTGCACATGGCGGACTGGCCAAGGAATACCTTGCCGCCGTCGAGCACGTCGTGGGCAAACAAACCGCCGTGCGCGCCATCGCCATCGAGGATGAGCATGACCGCACCGCCAAACAGGCGGAAATCTGCGCCGCCGCCGATCAGGTGGACACCGGTGCAGGGGTGGTTGTTGTCACCGACATGTTCGGGGGATCACCGTCGAACCTGTCGCTGATGGCCTGTTGCGGGCAGGATCGGCGTATCGTTTACGGTGCAAACCTGCCTATGCTGATCAAACTGGCCAAGTCGCGCGACCTGTCGGTTCCTGATGCGGTCGCAGCCGCGTTGGATGCAGGGCGAAAGTATATCAACAGTCTCGATCTTGGCTCTGGGGCCTGAGATCGCGACGCAAGGCAGACGAGGCCGACCATGTCCGCGCGTACCTTTCGCATCGTGAACGAAAAGGGCCTGCATGCCCGCGCCTCGGCCAAGTTTGTCGAGGTGGTGGAAAGCCACGACGCGCAGGCCACAGTCAGCAAGGACGGAATGCGGGTGTCAGGCGATTCGATCATGGGGCTTTTGATGCTGGCCGCATCACGCGGAACCTCAATTGACGTGGAAACCGGCGGGACTGAGTCCGAAAAGCTGGCAGACGCGCTGGAGGCGCTTGTTGCAAACCGCTTTGGCGAAGACTACTGAGACGCGAGTTTCCGGCAAAGGCATCGCTCACGTGACTGACGCTCCGCAGACCGAGGTTCTTGCCCCCGCCGCCAAGGCGGACGGTCGCGCCTATGACATGCGCCGTCTGTCCTATGCTGGGACGTTCAAGAACCCGTTCAAGGCCGGGACAATCCGCGCCATCGAATGGATCACCGCCAAGGTGACCTTGCTGCGGTTGATTCGGAAGTTTGAACAGTCTGGCGCACCGATGGGGGCGGCATTCTGGCCCAAGGCGATCCGCCACATGGGCATCCGCATCGAGACACCGCCCGAAGAAATTGCACTGATCCCCAAGACCGGCGCATTGGTGGTGGTGTCCAACCATCCGTCGGGTCTGGTGGATGGCATGGTGTTGGCCGAAATGGTCAACCGTGTGCGGTCGGATTTCAAGATCCTGACCCGCAGCCTGCTGACCGGCATCCCGGAAGTTGAGGAGTTCATGATCCCTGTGCCCTTCCCGCACGAGGATAACGCGCGTGAACTTGGCCTGCAGATGCGGGATGAGACGATGAAGCACCTGAAGGCCGGGGGCGTGATCATCCTGTTCCCGGCAGGCAAAGTGGCGATGAGCGCGGATTGGTGGGGCCCGGCGGTCGAGGCTGAGTGGAACGTCTTCACCCATAAGATCGTGCGGTCATCAGGGGCAACGATCCTGCCGATCTTCTTTCCCGGCCAGAACTCTCGTGTGTTCCAGATCGCCAATCAGGTGTCTGACACGATCCGTCAAGGATTGTTGCTCTATGAAATCAAGCGCTGCCTGTTCAGGCCGACCCGCCCGGTGATCGGAATGCCGATTCCAGCGGATGAGTTGAAGAAGTGGGAAGGCAACCCCCGCGGGTTCCTTGCGTGGCTGCGCGATCATACGCTTGGATTGGGCAAGTAAACTTCGGGCAGGACTCGAAATCTTGCACAGATTTCGCGCTGCGGAACAGGCACCTCGCCCCGGTAATCGTAGAACCCGCGCTGCGTCTTGCGGCCCAGCCAACCGGCTTCGACATATTTCGTCAGCAGGGGGCAGGGCCGGTATTTGGTATCCGCCAGCCCGTCATGCAGCACGTTCATGATGGCAAGGCAGGTGTCCAGACCGATGAAATCCGCCAGTTCCAGTGGCCCCATCGGATGGTTCGCGCCCAGTTTCAGCGATTCGTCGATGGATTTGACCGAACCCACGCCTTCATACAGCGTATAAACCGCCTCATTGATCATCGGCATCAGGATGCGGTTGACGATGAAGGCGGGGAAATCCTCGGCACTCGCCGCGGTCTTGCCCAGTTTGCGCACCACCTCGTGCAGGCTGTCCCATGTTTCCTGATCCGTGGCGATCCCGCGGATCAATTCCACCAACTGCATCACCGGCACGGGGTTCATGAAGTGGAAGCCCATGAACTTTTCCGGCCGATCCGTCCGGCTGGCCAGACGGGTGATCGAGATCGATGAGGTGTTCGAGGTCAGGATCGTCGACGGTTTCAGATGCGGCAGCAGGTCGGCAAAGATCGCCTGTTTCACGGTTTCGCGTTCGGTCGCGGCTTCGATGATCAGGTCGGTCTTGCCAAGGTCGGCCAGGGTCAGCGTGGTGCGGATGCGGGCCAAGGCGGCAGACTTCACCTCTGCCGCGATCTTGCCCCGGCTCACTTGCCGTTCAAGGTTCTTGTCGATGGTGGCGATGGCTTTGTCCAACGATGTCTGGCTGATGTCGTTCAACAGCACATCATAGCCTGCCAGTGCAAAGACATGGGCGATGCCGTTGCCCATCTGACCTGCGCCGACGATGCCCACCGTCTGGATGTCCGCCATGATGGCCCCCTTTGCTGCGATGCCGCAAACCTTACGCGGCAGACCTTACGCCCCTGTGCCGCAAGCGCAAGGGCGCGAAGATCATGAAAATTCGCACCTTCACCCCCCGTTAAGGTGGCGTGGGCAAGTCTGCTTGCGGGTGTAAGATGAAACGGGTGGGTGCGATGACCTATGAACAGGCGGGCGACGGCCCGCTGCATTATTTTCCCTGTCGATATGACAGGTCGCGGCTTTTGTTCCGTGGACCAAGGCGTGATCTGTCAGGCGATCACATCGCCTTTTTGGGTGGAACGGAAACCTATGGCAAATTCCTGCATGAGCCTTTCCCGGTGCTGGTTGAGGTGGCGCTTGGTCTGCCATCGGTCAATCTTGGCTGTGTGCAGGCCGGGCCGGATGCCTATCTGAACGATCCCGCCACGCTGGATGTGACGCGCAGGGCAGCGGTGACGGTGGTGCAGGTGACAGGGGCGCTGAACCTGTCAAACCGGCTTTATGCGGTGCATCCGCGCCGCAATGACCGTTTCCTGCGCGCGTCGCCCGCCTTGCAGGCGCTGTATCCCGAGGTGGACTTTACCGAATTCGCCTTTACCCGGCATCTGACGCGCAGTCTGGCGGATGTCTCGCGCGAGCGGTTCGCGCAGGTGGTTGAAGAGTTGCGGACGGCGTGGCTGGCGCGGATGGTCACGCTGCTGGATCGCCTGTCGCCGCCGGTGGTCCTGCTGTGGATGGGGTTTCAGCCGCCGCCGCGTGATCCGGTGGCCGATCCGATGGCTGACCCGCCCTTGATTCATGCCGGGATGCTGGCGGCGCTGCGCCCCCGTGTGGCGGGGTATGTTGAGGTGGTGGCCTCTGACCACGCCCGCGCCGAAGGGGTGCGCGGCATGGCCTTTCCGCCGCTTGAGGCGCAGGCGGCACAAGGGCTGCCGGGGCCCGCTGTGCATGCCGAGGTGGCCGCCGCCCTGACCCCGGTGATCCGGGGCCTGCTGTAATGCAAAGGGCGCGGGAGGTTGCCCCCGCGCCCCATGTTTCTTTCTGCGATGACTTACAGCTTGCCGGTCAGTTCCGGCACCAGCGTGAAGAGGTCACCGACAAGGCCATAGTCCGCGACCTGGAAGATCGGGGCTTCTTCGTCCTTGTTGATGGCGACGATGACTTTGGAGTCCTTCATCCCTGCCAAGTGCTGGATCGCGCCAGAGATGCCGACAGCGACATACAGCGTCGGCGCCACAACCTTGCCGGTCTGACCGACCTGCCAGTCGTTCGGGGCATAGCCCGAGTCGACCGCCGCGCGGGATGCGCCAACGGCAGCGCCCAATTTGTCGGCCAGTTTCTCGATCAAGGCGAAGTCGGCTTGGGAACCCACGCCACGCCCACCCGACACCACGATCCCAGCCGAGGTCAGGTCCGGACGGTCGCTGGAGGCGACCTTGTCTTCAACCCATGCCGACATGGAGCCGTCAACGGCGGCAGAGACGCCCTCAACTGCCGCAGCACCGCTGCTGGCGACCGCGCCGAAAGATGCGGTGCGGACGGTGAACACCTTCTTGCCATCCGACGATTTGACGGTCTGGATCGCGTTTCCAGCATAGATCGGGCGCTCGAACGTGTCGGCGTCGATCACGGCGGTCACATCCGACAACACCATCACATCCAGCAGGGCCGCGACACGGGGCAGGATGTTCTTGTTGTAGGCGGTGGCCGCGCCACAGATGTGGCTGTAACCACCGGCCAGACCAACCACGACCCCGGCAATCGCTTCGGCCATGCCGTGGTCAAGGGCGGCGTCGTTGACGTGGAGCACCTTGGCCACGCCGTCCAGTTTCGCGGCCTCAGCCGCAGCGGCGGCAGAGGTTCCGGCGATCAGGACATGCACATCGCCCAAGGCTTTGACAGCGCTGAGGGTCTTGGCAACGGAGTCCGTGGCAAGTTGTCCGTCATTCACATCAGCAATCAGAAGAACGGCCATCAGATCACCCCCGCTTCGTCTTTGAGTTTCGCAATCAGCTCGTCCACCGAGCCGACCTTCACGCCCGCCTTTCGGCCCGCCGGTTCGACCGTTTTCACGACCGACAGGCGCGGGCTGACGTCCACGCCGTAATCGGCGGGCGTCTTTGCGGCCAAAGGCTTGGCCTTGGCTTTCATGATGTTGGGCAAGGACGCATAGCGCGGCTCGTTCAGGCGCAGATCGACCGTGACGATGGTCGGCAGCTTGACGCGGATGGTTTGCAACCCGCCATCCACTTCGCGCGTCACCGTGGCATGGTCGCCGTCGATGGCCAATTCGGAGGCAAAGGTTGCCTGCGACCAGCCCAGCAGCGCCGACAGCATCTGCCCGGTGGCGTTCATGTCATTGTCGATGGCCTGCTTGCCCGCGATGACCAGACCGGGGGCTTCTTCCTTGACCACGGCCGCCAGCAGTTTGGCGACGGACAGCGGTTCGATGTCGGTCTGAACGTCGGCGGTCGCCTCAATGAGGATGGCGCGGTCAGCACCCATGGCCAAAGCGGTCCGCAGGGTTTCCTGCGCCTGCTTCACGCCGATGGACACGACGATCACCTCGGTCGCGACACCCTTTTCCTTCAGACGGATCGCCTCTTCGACGGCGATTTCGTCAAAGGGGTTCATCGACATCTTCACATTGGCCAGATCGACACCCGATCCATCCGCCTTGACGCGGACCTTCACGTTGTAGTCGATCACCCGTTTGACAGGCACCAGCACTTTCATGCGGCAATCTCCCTTTCAGGGCCCGTTCGGTCCGGGCCTAACCCAAGCACTGCGTCGTGCTTAGACCGTCATGCTGCGCTGCAACAGATCAAATGCGACAGCAAAGCGTGCCACGACGTCGCGTTTTCCTTTCCTCAGCCCTCGCGGGTGAGGCCCGGTACCCAAAGCACATCCGCCTTGCCATCGTCATTGGCAATGCGGCCCGCGACAAAGAACCAGTCGGACAGGCGGTTCAGATACTTCACTGCCTCGGCGTTCACGGCTTCCATCGTCGCAAGTTCGACGACCAGACGTTCCGCACGGCGGCAGACGGTGCGGCACAGGTGCAGATGTGCGGCCAGTGCCGATCCGCCCGGCAGGATGAAACTGCGCAGCGGTTCCAGCTTGGCGTTCATCACGTCAATCTCACGCTCCAGCCGCAAGACCTGCGCGTCCTGCATGCGCAGGGGCGTATAGGGCAGGGTCTCATCAAGGTGCATGTCGGGGGTGCACAGGTCCGCGCCCAGATCGAACAGATCGTTCGAGATGCGGGCAAGGGCCGCGTCCATGTCCCCAGTGGCATGCTGGCGGGCCAGGCCCACGGTCGCGTTGGTTTCATCGACGGTGCCATAGGCCGAAACGCGGGTGGCGTGTTTGGCCACGCGTGCGCCATTGCCGAGTGCGGTTTCCCCGGCGTCGCCGGTCTTGGTGTAGATTTTCGACAGAACGACCATGATAGCCCCCTTAGTTTCCGGTTTTGCCGCGCAGCCAGACGAAGATGACGATCAACGCCACTGCCACGGCCTGCGCGATGATGCGATATCGCATGATGCGATTGGCATGTTTGCGGTTGAACTCGCCACCCTTGCCGAAGCCGCCGATGCCGAACATCAGGATCACAAGAACCGCCAGCGCCGCCAGCGCCGCGATGATGAAAAGAGGATCGTCTGCCATGGCCTGTCCCTTTGTTGCGGGCATGATCTAGGCGGCGCGGACGAAAAAGCGAAACCCGAATCCGCCCATTCGGCAGGTTTTTTCGCCAACCCTGCGCCGGGTCAGCCGCGGGTGCGAATCCAGTCCATCATCCGGGTGGACAAGAACCGCCGCATGATGCCCGCAAAGTAGGTTGGCAGGGTCACGTAGTAGCGCGGTTTTGGGCGCGGGCTTTCAAGCGCATGGATCAGCTTTGCCGTAACCGCCTCTGGTCCCAGTTCAAAGGTATCTTTGCCCCGGTTTTCGTACAAACGGTGCATGAATTGTTCATATTTTGCCCGTTGAGCTGAATTCTGCCAGTCGATCCACTTTTCAAACTGCGGAATCGCCTTTTCCCGGATCATCGATGTGATGGGGCCGGGTTCGATCAGGATGCAGTGGATGCCGGTGCCGTGCAGTTCCAGCCGCATCACATCGGTCAGTCCCTCCATAGCGAATTTGGTGGCGACATAAGCGCCGCGCCATTGCAGCCCGACAAGGCCCAGCACGGATGAGCAGTTGATGATCCGGCCATGCCCTTGGGCCCGCATGACGGGCAGCACGCGGCGGGTAAGGTCGTGATAGCCAAAGAGATTGACCTCAAAGATTTCGCGCAATGCCCCACGCGGCAAGTCTTCGACAAGGCCGGGGCTGGCGAAGGCACCGTTGTTGTAAAGCGCGTCAAGGGTGCCGCCAGTGCGTTTCAACACTTCGGCCAAAGCGGTGGCGATGCTGTCTTCGTCGGCGTAGTCGAGGGGGAAGCTTTCCAGACCTTCACTGCGCAGGCGTTCGCAATCAGCCTCGCGCCGGCAGGTGGCAAAGACGCGCCAGCCGCGTGCCTTCAGGGCATGCGCCGCATGATAGCCGATGCCCGACGAACAGCCGGTGATCAGGATTGACCGCTCACTCATGACGTTAGCCCCCAAAAGACGCCCACAGTTGCGCGGGCTTGGTAGGCAAATTCCGGGGCGGTGTCACTGGAATTGCGGGTTCAGGTCGGTCAGCAGGCTTTCATGGACGAATCCGTCGACCCCGTCGCCTTCGATCCGCACACGGGCCCAGCCACTGGGTTCAGTCCAAAGCACGGTGACTGCCTCACCCCGTTCGATCCGGCCCGTCACGGTGGCGGATTTGCTGGCATCGGCACGGACATTGGCGCGTTCCACGGCAACCCAACGGATGGTTTCGCCCGCAGCCGCTGTGTCTGCGGGCTGTTCCAGCGCGGCCTGCACCAGCCCGTCCTGCGCGGCAGGCGCTTCGGCTTGCCGTTTGGGCGGGGCAGGCAGCACGCGCAGTGGCGGCGGGGCGGGCATCATCGGCACCAATTCCGCCACCGTGGACCGCAGCACCGTTTCTTCGGGTGGGGGGCTGGCCGAGGCAACCTCGGCAGGTGCGGCGGGCAGATCGCGCAACCCGGCGCGCAGTTGCCCGTTGTCGGTGCCGCCGATCATCAGAGACGCATACAAAAACAGGCCAAGGGCCAGCAACCATTTCAACATAGGACTACCACAAACTGCACCAACATCACCTCTGTAGAACAAGCAGGGGGCGAGTCGCATCAAGTTTTTCACCCGCTCCGCTAGGCTGGGCCATTTGACCCCGCATTTCAAACTGGACCTAGGGGCCTGCGCGAATTACACCACATCCATGTCCGAAAATGATGATGACCCCAATATCAAGTCGCTGACCGTGGCAGAGCCGCTAAGCCGTGCCATCGGTGAACGCTATTTGACCTATGCGCTGTCCACGATCATGCACCGGGCCTTGCCCGATGCGCGTGACGGGCTGAAGCCGGTCCACCGCCGCATCCTTTATGCGATGCGCGAACTGCGGCTGGCGTCGAACGGGGGCTTCCGCAAATCGGCCAAGATTTCCGGCGATGTGATGGGCAACTATCACCCGCATGGCGATGTTGCGATCTATGACGCGATGGCGCGTCTGGCGCAGGATTTCAACGTTCGGTACCCGCTGGTGGACGGGCAGGGCAACTTTGGCAACATCGACGGCGATAACCCAGCCGCCTCGCGTTACACCGAAGCGCGTCTGACGGCGGTGGCAGAGGCGCTGATGGAAGGGCTGGCGGAAAACTCCGTCGATTTCCGGCCGAATTACGATGGCACGCTGGAAGAACCCATCGTGATGCCCGCCGCATTCCCCAACCTGCTGGCCAATGGTTCCAGCGGGATTGCGGTGGGGATGGCAACGAACATCCCGCCGCATAACCTGGATGAGTTGATCGGGGCCTGCCATGCCATGCTTGGCAACCCTGATATCGACGATGACGCGCTGGTGGCTTTTGTCCCCGGCCCAGATTTCCCAACGGGCGGCGTGATCGTTGAACCGCGAGACGCGATTCTGGACGCCTATCGCACCGGGCGCGGGGCGTTTCGCCTGCGCGCGAAATGGGAGGTCGAGGATCTGGGCCGCGGCATGTGGCAGATCATCGTCTCCGAAATTCCCTATCAGGTGCAAAAGTCCAAGCTGATCGAAAAGCTGGCTGAGATCATCCAGACCAAAAAAGTGCCGATTCTGGCCGATGTACGCGACGAATCCGCCGATGACGTGCGCATCGTGCTGGAACCGCGCACCCGGACGGTAGAACCCGACATGCTGATGGGGATGCTGTTCAAGAACAGCGATCTGGAAATCCGCTTCAACATGAACATGAACGTGCTGATCGACGGCAAGGTGCCGCGCGTCTGTTCGTTGAAAGAGGTGCTGCGCGCGTTTCTGGACCACCGCCGCGATGTGCTACGGCGTCGGTCCCAGCACCGGATGGAAAAGATCGACCACCGGCTTGAGGTGCTTGCCGGGTTTCTGATCGCTTTCCTTAACCTTGACCGTGTTATCGATATCATCCGCTATGACGATGACCCCAAACGCGCTCTGATGGCCGAGGTTTGGGGCCGCAAGGTCAAGCGGGCGACGTCGGAAAAGGATTACGTCAGCCCGATCCGGTCAGGCGATCCGGACACCGACATCACTGGCCCCGGCCAACTGACCGACCTTCAGGCGGAATCGATCCTGAACATGCGGCTGCGGTCCTTGCGGCGGCTGGAAGAGATTGAACTGATCAATGAACGCGATGCCCTGACGGCAGAGCGCGAAGGTCTGGCCGCCCTTCTGGCCAGCGATGTCCTGCAATGGCAGCGTATCGGGTCAGAGCTTGAGGACACCCGCAAGAAGTTCGGCAAGGACAGCCCCGGCGGCGCGCGGCGCACGATGTTTGCCGATATGGGCAATGTCGAGGATGTCCCGTTCGAGGCGATGATCGAACGCGAGCCCATCACCGTGATCTGTTCGAAAATGGGCTGGATTCGCGCGATGAAGGGCCATGTCGCGCTGGATACGGATGTGAAATTCAAAGACGGCGACGAAGGCCGCTTCATCTTTCATGCCGAAACCACCGACAAGATTTTGCTCGTGGGGTCGAATGGCCGGTTTTACACGCTGATCGGGGCGAACCTGCCCGGTGGGCGCGGCATGGGGGAACCCTTGCGCCTGTTGGTCGATCTTCCGAATGACGCAGACATTACCGACCTGACGATCTGGCGGGGTGGGGAAAAACTGCTGGTCGCGTCGACCGCCGGGGATGGCTTTATCGTGCCATCCGAGGAAGTGCTGGCCCAAACCCGCGCGGGCAAGCAGGTGCTGACGGTGCGCGACGGCGTCAAGACGGCGCTATGTCGTCCCGTGCGGGGCGATCATGTCGCGGTCGTGGGCGAAAATCGCAAAGTGCTGGTTTTTCCGCTGTCCGAACTGCCGGAAATGGCCAAGGGCAAGGGCGTTCGGCTGCAAAAATACAAGGACGGTGGCCTGTCCGATGCGATCACCTTCTCGCTGGCCGATGGTCTGACGTGGAAAGACCCCGCAGGACGCACCCGGACAGAGACCGACCTGACCGGCTGGACTGGCGCCCGCGCCACGGCAGGCGCAATGGCCCCGCGCGGCTTTCCGCGCGACAACCGCTTTACGTAATGGGTGAGCAATGACCGCAGACGTCCAACCGGTGCAGGTGACATATCGGGCGGACGCGGCGGCGTTGTTTCCCCTCGCCTTGGGGACCGGGCTTTTGTCGGTCGTCACGCTTGGCATCTATCGGTTCTGGGCCAAGGCGCGGATTCGTCGCTTTGTCTGGTCGCAGATCCGCGTGGGAGATGATGCACTCGAATTCACCGGCACGGGGCTTGAGATGTTCCTCGGCTTCCTGCTCGCGGTGGTGGTGCTGGCGGTCTATCTGGCGGGCATTCAACTGCTGCTCTTCTTCTTTGGCATCCGGTTCATCTTTGCCCCCGAAACCCCGCTGGAAGAGGCGATGCAGGCGGGGTCCATCGGCCTGTCCTTCCTTGCCGCCGTGCCCTTGATGCTGGTGGCGCTGTACCGCGCGCGGCGCTACCGGATGAACCGAACCCGCCTGCGCGGCATCCGCTTTGGGATGGAGAATGCGGGTCTGGGCTACATGATCCGGGCGCTGGTTTATGGCGTGCTGGCGGTGGTGTCGCTGGGGATTTTGTGGCCGCTGATGACCTATCGGCTTGAGGCCTATATGACCGACCGCAGCCATTGGGGCAGCGCGCGGTTTCGGCAGGGCGGGGCATGGGGCGGGCTTTATGCGGCGCTGCGTCCCT
The DNA here is from genome assembly GCA_002256185.1 of Rhodobacteraceae bacterium PARR1. Classification (GTDB taxonomy): domain Bacteria; phylum Pseudomonadota; class Alphaproteobacteria; order Rhodobacterales; family Rhodobacteraceae; genus Paragemmobacter. The sequence goes on from NKIT01000079.1 coordinate 14,048, forward strand.
ATCTGATCGGGCTGGGCTTCCTGTTGGTCGGGGCCGTTTTTCTGGCTTTGGGAGAGGCGTGGTTTGGCGGTGTCGTGGTGGCGATGGGCACCATTTGGGCCTTGTTCGGAATGGCGCTCTATCAGACGCGTGCCTTTGGCTATCTTACCTCGCACAAATCGTTGATCCTGCCCGGTCCTGCCGCGCCCATGCACTTCGGTGCTGCGCCGCGCGGGGGGCGGGTGATCTGGCTGTATATCAAGGGCGGGTTCATCGTCTTGCTTCTCGCCTCTGTCGCGTCGGGGATGCTGTTTGGTGCGGTCGGGATGATGTCGGCGCAAATCCTTGGCTTCGGGGGAGAACCTTCCGCCTTTGCGATTGCCGAGGTCGCGGTGATCGGGGCCGTGGCCTATCTGGTGTTCCTGTCGGTGTTCGGCACGCTGTCGCTGGTGTTCATCTCGCAGCCGATCTTGGGCTATCTGGCGGGGTCGGTGCAGGTCTTCGTGCCAACCGGCTTTCTGGACGCCTTGCACCAAGCCCGTGCCGAGGTGGGGGCCGATGCGGATGGTTTTGCCGATGCATTGGACATCGGAGGGGCGTTCTGATGGGGCCGGTGGAGGCTGCGTTTTACGACGGCCAATCCGCCGCGCGGCGGGTGGTGCAGGTCGCGGCCACCTCTGATGGGCGGTCCTTGGTGATCCAGCCAGAGCAGGGGGCTGCGATCAACTGGCCCTTGGTGGACCTTCGCGCGGTTGAGGATGCCGCCGACCGTCTGGTGATCACCCTTCACCGTGCGGGCGACACCGTCGAGGCGCGGCTGATCCTAACTGATCCCGCGCTGATCGCTTGGGTCAAATCCACAGCGCCCGACCTGCACCGCCGCGATGTGGCGGCGGGCACTTTGCCCAAGGTCGCGCTGCGGATTGCGGCGGCCTTGGGGGCGGTGGCGGTGATCCTGTTCGTGCTGCTCCCTGCGATTTCCGACCGTCTGGCCGCTGCCTTGCCGCGTGATCAAGAGGTGGCTTTCGGCAAGGCTGTGGTGCGCCAGATGTCGGAATTCTTGGGCGAGGGGCAGGCGGTGCTGGTCTGTGAAAACCCTGCCGGTGTTTCGGCGCTGGACCGGATGGTGTCGCGCCTGACGGACGGGCAGGGCTTGGGCTATGACTTGCAGGTCGTGGTGATCGACAGCCCCATCGTCAACGCCTTTGCCGCGCCGGGGGGCCATGTCGTCATCCTGCGCGGCCTGCTGGATGAGGCGCAGTCGGCGGATGAGGTGGCAGGTGTTCTGGCGCATGAAATCGGCCATGTCGAATCGCGCGATGCGACGCGCCTTGCCTTTCGTGCGGCGGGCAGTGCGGGCATCTTGTCGCTGCTGTTTGGCGATGTATCAGGTGGGGCTGCCATCACGCTGGCGGGCAACCACCTGATGAACGCCGCCTACACGCGCGAGGCAGAGTCTGCGGCAGACAGCTTTGCCCTGCGGCTGCTTTCGGGCGCGGGGATCGGGACGGCGGGCTTTGCTGCTTTCTTTGACCGGATCGACGGCATGGATGGCGATATGCCCGCATATCTGTCCACGCATCCCGACTCCGCCCTGCGCGCCGCGCAGGCGCGGGCTGCCGGCACCGCAGGCACCCCGGCGCTCAGCGATCCGGATTGGCAGGCCCTGCGCGCGATCTGCGGCTAAGGTTACGCCCGATCCACCTTCAGCCAGACCCCACCTTCGGGGCGCAGGGTCAGGATCATTACCGGCTTGGGCAACCGCCCCGGCACCTGCGAAAAGCGGAACCGCGCAAGCAGGGTAGCAAGGATGATCACCGCCTCTTGCACCGCGAAATTCGCCCCGATGCAGATGCGCGGCCCATCGCCAAATGGCAGATAGGCGAACCGGTCATGGCGTTTCGGTTCAAGGAACCGATCCGGGCGGAAGGCGTCAGGATCGTCCCACAGCTTGTGGTGACGGTGCAGCGCGTAAATGGGCAGGATCACGGTGTCGCCGGGCAGAACCTCACGCCCCAGCAAGGTGTCCTTGGCCTTGGCCGTGCGCGCGAGATAGGCGGCCGGCGGATACAGCCGCAGCGATTCATCAACGATGCGGCGGATCAGCGGCAGGTGCGCCACGTCCTCTGCCGTCGCGGCACGATCCCCCAGCACGGACTGTGCCTCAAGGCGCGCTTGGTCCTGACAGGCCGGGTCATGTGCCATCAGATAGAGAGCCCACGACAGGGTCAGCGCCGTGGTTTCATGCCCCGCCACGATGAAGGTCAGCAGGTTGTCGCGCAATTCGGCATCGGTCATGCGCTGCCCGGTGGTCGGATCTGACCCGGCCATCAGCAGGTCCAGAAGGTCCGGCACGCCCACCGCCGGTTTGTCGCGCCGCGCCGCAATGGTGCGGTCGGCGACGGATTTGATGTCGTCCATCTGTCGCGCGCCGATCATGCGGGACGGGCGCGGCACCCAAGCGGGCGCGCCCAGAATGTCCAGCAGGGACACTTTGGCGGTCTGGCCGATGTAAACCTCGATCGCGCGGTGGATGGCGTCGCGGTCAAAGCCTTCGCCGCCGGAAAAGGTGACGTCCGAGATCACCTCGAACGTCGCGGTCACCATCTCGTCAAAGGCATCGACCGCGCGGCCCACCCCTTTGGCAATGCGGTCACTGGCGCGTTCGGCGGCGGCGGTCATCACCGGGGCCAGCGCCGCGACGTTGCGATGCGAAAACACCGGCGCTGCGGTCCGGCGCTGCCAGTGCCATTCCTTGCCCTCGGCCACGAACATCGACAGGCCGATGGCGGGCGACAGGATCAGCTTTGTGATGTCGGATTTGGGATAATCCTCGACCCGGTCGCGCAGAATCTGGCGCAGCGCGTCGGGGTCCATCACCATATGCCACCGCTTGCCGGTCTTGCCCGACAGGATCGGCGCATGGGTGGCAAGTTCCGGCACCAGTTCCAGCACATTGCGCCGCCCGGTTTGCAGCGTGCCAAGGATGCCAAGCGGCTTGATCCCCAAGGGAACGCGCACAGGGTTTGGAAGCGCGGGGTTTGGAAGCGCGGGGTTTGACGTGGCGTGGTTTGCAGTTTCGGGTTTGGCGGTGGCAAAATCGGGCTGGGTCACGGCGGTTTCCCTTCACATTCCTGAAAGCATATAGGGTTGCCCCCCGCCCCGGCAAAGCACGACATTGCGCCGCATCAGTGCAGCGGCTATCCCATTGGACAGCCGGATGATGAGTGCCGGATAAACAGGGCAGGTGGCTTGATGGTTCGTTTCTCTGCAGCGGCACTCTTTGGCTGCGCACTTGTGCTTTCCGCCTGCGGCAAAAGCGATCTGGCCGAACCGCCGGTGCCCTTGGGCGATTTTGCGCTGGGTCTGAATATCGTCGTTGCGGACAAGGTGCAGAAAGTCCCGATCTCGCGCAAAGCGACGGTCGAAGAATGGGAAGCTGTGATGGCCAAGGCGGTGGAAGACCGCTTTGGCCGCTACAGCGGGCCACGCCTTTACAACATCGGCATCGCGGTCGAGGGCTACGCCCTTGCTCCGCCCGGAATTCCGGTTGTGGCGGCACCAAAATCGATTCTGGTGGTGACGGCCAACGTCTGGGACGATGCCAAGGGCCAGAAGCTGAACGACGAAGGCCATCAGATCACCGTGTTCGAAAGCCTGTCGGGCGATACCGTCATCGGCACCGGCCTGACCCGCAGCAAGGCCCAGCAGATGGAGGCTTTGTCCTACAACGCGGTCAAGAAGGTCGAGCAGTGGTTCCTGACCCATCCGGAATGGTTCAACATCCCGCCGGGCGCTGTTGCGGGCGCGGACGCGCCGCCGGTCTGGGACGATTCGCCCTCGGTCGCGCCGACGGCGGCAACGATCCGCCCGCCCCGCCGTCCCGTCACGCTGATGCCCGCCGCCGCGTTGTTGCCCACCGTGACAGCCCCTGCGGCACCGCCCGTGCAGGTGACGCCACTGCCGCCCCCGTCTTCCGCACAGGTGCCATGACACCCGTTCACAGGCGCGTTCGGACGGGTCTTCACGCTGGCCTTCACACGGGCGCTTGATTTTCCCCTTTTTGCGGCTTAAGTCGCCGCCCGTGTAGGAATAGGGCCATACCGGCCCCCCAATGCGAGGCCCGACATGGCAAAGGCAAAGTTTGAACGGAATAAACCGCACGTCAACATTGGCACGATTGGCCACGTTGACCACGGCAAGACGACGCTGACGGCGGCGATCACGAAGTATTTCGGCGAATTCCGC